>JAPLJJ010000086.1 GCA_026388665.1 Deltaproteobacteria bacterium | reverse complement strand
GAATTCCATTGAGCGATCCTTTCTTCGTTGATATCGACCACAACAACACGATATTCAGGACAATGGCGAGCAATTACCGCCATAGTCGGGCCACCTACGTAGCCTGCGCCAATGCATAGAATATTTTTCTTGAACATACGTTGTCTCCAATTACGCTCCTTTGGCAAATCCGGCTGAATATGAAATTAGGCCAAAGAATCGTTACTTTTAAATTTTTTAAGAATAACTGAATAGAGATCGGCGGGAATTACTTGTTCTTGATATTCGCCAAAATCTGCTTAGCCTCTTCATCCAAACCGAGCTTTGAAAATTCGTCAATTACACGTTGAGCTGAGATTCGAGCTGCTTTGTAGTTTCCAAGGCTTATGTACGATCGAGCTTTGTACAATTCTTTCTCGGCCAACTTTCTCTGGCATTCACGAGATTTTTCTTCAGCCTTTTTACCCCATTCGCCCGTGTCCTGGGCTTCAGAAACAGCCTTAAAAGCTCTAATGGCCTGTTTGACAACAGAATTATCAAGGTCCGTGTTCTTGATCTGGCTAAAATATGACATGCCTATTTGATATTTTGCTCTGGGAGCATCCTTGTGAGCCGGGTAAAGCTCCAAGAATTGCAGGTATCGTGCAATGGCCCTGTCGTATGATCCTTCGTCATAGAAGGAATCCGCTATTGCCAGATATACTTCCGGGATTTGCTTGAACTCAGGGTAGGCTGATTTCAATCGTTCGAGAATATTGATTGCTTCGTCGTATTTCTTTTCTTTTATCTTGTCTTTTCCCTGACTAAATAACTCCTCTGGTGGGACAGTTTTTTCTTTCACATCTGAAGTCCACCAAGAAGGACAACCGAATGTCAGGGTTATCAGCAGAATTACTAACAACAAACGGGCGACTGAAGTCACTCTATAAAGTCCTCACAACAGACCTAATTAATGCGCTGTTTATCAATCCAACGCGGCAATGTCAAGGAATGGGTCAGTAGGTTCTATGTAATATTCTATCCGAAAGCCTAACAAGGGCTCTTTTTTCATCGGAATCAGGGAATACCTCGAGGCGTTTAACTGCATCATTGAGATATTCACGACTCCGAGAAAGGGTGTCGATAATTCCGTTTCGGCGGTCAAGAAAATGACGAACCCACGTAAGATCATCGTCAGTTATATTTCTATTTGAAATTATGCTTTTGACCTTTGCTTTTTCCGCTGAGTCAGCCCGTTTCAGAGCGGCGATCAGGGGGAGGGTTAGTTTTCCCTCTTCCAGGTCCTTTCCAGGATTCTTGCCCATTGTTTCCCTGTCCGACCGATAGTCAATAACGTCATCCGTCATCTGGAAAGCTATGCCGAGATTAAAACCAAACATCGCCAGAGCTTCTTCACGCTCGGTATCAAGACCACCTAGAATGGATCCTCCTCTACAGGCGGCTTCCATGAGCACGGCCGTTTTGTCGCTTATGACCTGGAGATAATTTGCTTCGGTAAAATCCATGTTTCCAATATTCATCATCTGAAACAACTCACCTTCACTCAACCTTTCCGTAGCTCTTGAAACAATCTCAAGAATTCTGAGGTCCTTTAGTGAGGTGAGTGCGGAAAAAGCTTTGGCCAATATGAAATCCCCTCCTAGAACGCACATCTCGTTTGACCAGAGTGTATTGGCCGCGGGCCTTCCACGCCGGGTGTCGGCTGAATCGACCACATCATCATGCAGCAACGTCGCAGTATGAATGCACTCTATGGCCCCGGATAGGGTAATAGCGTCCATGCCGGTGTAGCCCCCCATTCTTGCTGAGATAACGGTCAACTGGGGGCGAATTCTCTTGCCGCCGCTATTCATGACATGAGCGCCTATTTCGAAAGCGACCGGCACGCGACTTTGTAACTGTTCAATTAGTTGATGTTCAAGTTTGTCCATAACGGACTGTATCGAGTCCAAAAGGTCCAAAATTATTCTCCGGAGAAAGTCATAGAAACAATGAAATTTACCCTATGGTAGTTCGCTAATAGGGCACGTCGCGATAAGAATGTGGTATCTCTAAAACGGGTCTGAACAAAAAAATCGCGAATTCGATTTTTGGAATTCAAGATGTTCATAGACCACTATAAAAGAACGCATTGATAGCCTCAACCATCAGTAACGCGATTGTTACTGCAACCAAGACATGTGGAGTAAGGCCAAAAAACTTTACAGTCCTGGTCTTGTGACTCCATTGACCTAGTTTATAGATGGTTACCAGAGTCCACACCAATCCGACACAGATTATCGCATACTGAATGAACTGTGTCGTTCCCGGATCAACGGTAATTATAAGACTACGCAGGATTTCGATGTCAAAATACTTACTTACAAAAATAGGTATTTGCACTCCAAGGTTTATAAAGTAATAGACGTGAAAAGCTGTAAAACAAGCTAGTGTAACAGGTAACAAGGCGAGGCCGAACCGGGCGTAATTTTGTCGAAGCGTATCCCCCAGTGCCCTACGAGATATCTGAGCGGACGCTAATGTCATAAGATTAAGGCTTATGATAATGGAAAAAAACACCAGGCTGAAAAAGACGACTGGAGACAACGGGACCGATGAGGACAACGTTTTGTAGGCCGGCATCTTGCTGACCATTTCGCTAAATAGGCCTCCGATCATGCCTAGGACCAAAAACGCAGTGCCGGCGTGGCGCTGACTCAGTTGCCATATTTCCTCCCCTGGCGGTCTCAGATTCAAACTGATTGCTCCATGAGGGCAATTTTTTACACATTGCCCACAAACCTTGCAAACTCGATTGCTTCGTAGTCTTGGCCCGGCGTGCCCGAATTGACAGCCAACGCTTTCGTCTGTCCCGAGATAACATTCGTTAGAAGAACATTGGGAAATGCACACATTACCATTTGCACGAAGTTCGAGAAAGGAGGTTTTGGACAAAACACCTACCATCCCGCCCAAACCACAAAGGTACAGACACCATGATTGACGCTCATATACTATTGAAACAAGTATAGCGGAAAGCAACATTGCCAGCAGGAGCAACCCCAATTGCATAGGAGAGTTTCTTATGTTCGAGGCGGTTTCAAACCAGATGATAAAGAGAACAGCGCCGGCTATCAAAAAATCGGAGTGCCTTTTTAGGAACGCAGGAAACGGTTTTTCAAGAGAAACTATTCTCTTTGCAAGATTGGCAATAACCCCTATTGGGCAAAGCGAGCACCAGAACCTCGCCCACAGGAGAGACCCAACGATCAAAATCGGCCATCCCAAAGCCCAACTGATGAGGGCTGCCGGGTTATTCATAGGATCGGATGGGCCGAGGAACAAAAACAGTAATATCAGAAAAAAGAAAGGCGTAACCGCACTCTGCAACATAGCCGGGTATAAAGGACTTAGAAACGCTTTCTTTATGAAAGAAAACTTGAAAAGATTGAATTTCCACTTTCCTTCTACTCGTTGAAGGTCAAAGTATATATCCTGAGGCCGAAGTACCCCTCCTTCACAGACCAGTATGGCTCGTTTCAACGTGTTTGATAGTTCCATATCGTTTCCTGGCCATGCATAGTTTAGAAGGGTTTTGAATGTTTCTTTTGGAAGATCATTTAGTTTACGGCCCAGTTCATCCTTGTATTTCTTGAGATAATGAAGGATGAGGACAGGGATCTCGCGACGTCTGTTCCTTAGAGGGGGTATTGTTATGGATCTTTGTAAAAGTCCGAAGATAAGAGGATGATTTTCAAGAATAATTTCTGATGGAGCGAGTCTGGTCGTGGCTATTAGTCGAACCTTTGCTCTGGATTGCATGATAGCGCCACAACGCCTGAACGTGTCCGTAACTATGGCCTCCATCAGTTTCATCTGGCATATTGGGGTTAGTTTTTCGATGCCTCGAACCAGGAGAGTCCCATCCTCGCTCAACTCGAAGTAACCTGGCGTTTCCTTAATTGCGCCATCGCGCCCCGGTTCTTCATATCCGAAAAACAATCTCAATTGGTTTTCTGTAAGATCAGCTTCATCTAGGGTACCCGAATCATCCAACGGATTTGAAAGCCAATTCTTTGATGCTCGGTGCAGATCGAGCACCAAGAAAACCTCCTTGCAGTGCCTGCTCTTCTTGAATATTTGGTGAGCGATAACTTCTTTGCCGACACCGCTTTCACCTATTACAAGGGCAGGTCCGTCAGATTCAGCTAATTCTGCTATCTTAGATCCGAGATTCCGTAGGACATAATCCCCTATAACGTAATCCGGAAAAATATGGTCTTCCTGGCTGATGAGAGAATGTAGGGCGCGTCTCTTGAGTTTACTTTTCAGCATCAGCCCGTCAAGAGACATTATTTTACGGACGAGATTCTTGGTAAGGCTGACTATGAAATCGGGATTTTGCCGGAGCAGTTTTTCAAAGTCCTCAGAGGAAATCTTCAGGGCAGTCACACGATCATCTGCTATGAGTTCCGCGTCCGACTTCCATGGCACGCCGGTAAAAAACTCTATCCCTCCAAAAATGTCCCCTGACCCACGTGTATCTACCGATATTTTCTCGTTGTCATCATTTTTTAAAACCACGCTGGCGGATCCGGAAACCAAATAAACAACATAATTTGCCGAGGTCTCTTTGTCCAAGATTAGATCGCCAGGCTGAAATTCACGAATGATATCAGTTTCATAAGCAAGATGTTTCAGAGGCCCTGGGAGAAGGTCCCTGACATCTCCTTTTGAAAAGGTTTCTACGGCGTAGTTAGGCATAAATCAACAATCAGGCGGCTCCGACCGATGCAGGCAAAGATCAACCTCACTGAGCAAAAGATAAATTCTGAATTGCTTTCCAAATGCTCGGGTATCAATACCCAATTATGGAACAAAGCTATCCGGAAAACAATTCTTATAATGACATAAACGTTGATCGATGAATATAACCTACCGCCGTATTAGCGCCCTGGCTACAACGATGTCTCCCCTATCCTCAACACGGGCTTCAACCGATTGGAAGCCATTATCCCGAAAAAAATCGCCAGCCTCATTTTGAAACTCTAACCTTGCCCTGCCGCATTTTTCGATTGAAACAACGTTAATGTCTCTCAGGTCATAGCGTAAGCCGACACCGAGTGCTTTTAGGCTGGCTTCTTTCAGGCTCCAAATCCGCGTCAATTGACGTGCCCGATCATCTGATCCATTAGCCAGTTCAATTTCTGAATCGGAGAAATAATCACTTCCCCAGCCCTGACTGCGTTTTTCAACTTTTTCTATATCTATTCCGATTCCCTGAAACGCTTCGGCTGCTACGGCTGAACCCATTACGAGACCGTTGGAGTGAGATACCGTCACCGCCGCAAATTCTGAATCGGAATCGTCCGAGAAACTTACGGTGGGTTTCCCGAGATCGTCAGAAAGTATCCTTACGAGTTTGTCCTTATATCGCGCATTACCGTTGTTTGAGAGCAAACGCGTCAAGGCTCTCCTCATGATAATCCGTCCCGCAATCCATTCCTTCCGCCTTTTGGGGGTCGCATTTGCGAGATAAGACGTGCTGTCGCCATCCACAAACAGTCTGGCTGATTCTGAATCCTTTTCCAGCTCGTCGGGAAGCTCATCAACAGGAGACATTTCTTCAAAGATCCTGTTTGGAAAAGAATTTACCCTCTTTAACTCTAGCATCTCAAAACCTTTCAAGAAAATCACAGGAGTCCCGTCGGCTTCACTAAGAATTCCGTCAAACCGTATCTTAGTACGAACGTCTGTCCCAGGTTTTGAAATTATATTGGTCGGAATTACAACTCCATGAGTCGGTGTCCCATTTGGCTTCAGAATCACAATCTTTTCTACTCCCACGGGTAACGGTATTACTCCGTAAGATTCTAGTCCGAACGCTGCTCCAGCCTGAAAAGCTGTTTCAATTGCTGCTGGAATAATATCCGGAAACATATCCGGCCTATGTTTAGTGTCTTTGAATCGGAAGCGGATTCCATTACCTTTTCCTTCAACCGAAACATAATCGAGGAATCGAAAGGCAGGGCCATGAAAAAATACCGAGTAAATCTCTTTTTCCGGAACAAAGACAGTCTGTTTCCAATTGTGATCCGGTACATCAATATGGACAGGTTCGTCTGAACCGAGAGACAATTCGTGATGGAATCTTGGCTCCCCGAAAGGTCGGCCTTCCTTATCCAGAAGACTGCTGGATATATGGGCCTTAAATTTGATCACAGGATCGGAAACTCGAAAAACATCAACTTTAGCCACGAACTTCTCGTTTTTGAAGATTTTTAATGGTTTTAGAAATCGAACATTCTGCATCACCATTTCGCAAGTGGAAGGATCAAGAATTTCCGCAGCTTTTCTCATAATCTCTATGCCGCCCGCTCCAGGGAACACGGCCGCTCGATCGATTCGATGATCGTTAAGCAGTGGGTGAGACGGATCGAGTTCGATCTTCATCTTTAGATGTTCGCCCGGGATCAAAGACTCGATAGTTGCTTTTTGCCCCGCCAAGAAAAAGACTTTCTCTGATTGTTCACCAGGGGTGACGAATGCGTCTTCTTCAAAAGGCCCGAGCTTTCCCGCCACCAGAATTTCAGGTGAGCCCGACGATCTGGCTAACTCCTGCATAAAAGCCGACACACCTTTTTCCGGAGGAATGAAGTCTATACCAGCCTCTTCAAGGCTTTGTTGAACGCTTCCTCTGGTAGCCATACCTATTTCGGCCCAAGGGGCCCAGTCTATGACCGTCGAGCGGATATCATTGTCCCTGCCCAGCCAACGTAACAAATGGGCAAGACCATCATTAGCGGCAGAATAATCGATCTGAGCGATATTACCAAATCGGCCCGCTACGCTTCCAAATCCTACTATCCTCCTAGGAGGCAATTCGTGTCTGTCAAGAGCCGCCAGAACATTTCTTGCTCCTTCAACTTTGACGTTGAAAACCAACTTTATTTGATCCATCGTTTTAGAGCTAAGCGCCCGACTTATATCGATACCGGCTCCATGAACAAACACATCCACACGACCGCAAAGTCGTCCTATCTCAGCGATTACGTTATCAACAGCTTCTGAATTTGTGATATCAACTCCGCGATAAATGACCTCGGATCCAAGATTTTTCAGTTTTTTGAGATTCTGAAAAACTTCGACCTCATTTTTGAGTCTGGAAAGCTCCTTTTCGACCAATACCGGGGTAGGGGGCTTTCCCTCCCGTTTGTAACGCTCGATTATCTTAATTTTTTCCTGGTTCCACTCGTCTGTCCCAAATGTCGATAGGGCCTCGGCTCGGCTAGACAATTCAGTGCGCCCTAGTATGACAAAGGTAACAGAAACCTGCTCTGCAATTCCTGTTAAACAGGCCGCTGTTATGCCGCGAGCCCCACCGGTTGCTAGTATGACCTCGCCTTGATTGACTGAGCCGGATTCATGCTCTGTGGTCGGTGTGTGGGCGAATCTAATGCACCGAAATTCAAGATTATCCGCCACGCCGGTTTCGAGTGGAAAATCTTCAACAAGACTTTGAATGGCCAGTTTAGGACCGTGTGTTTCTAGTATCTTTGGAGCAATGTCGAGACATCGGCACACGGTCTTGGGGTACTCTCTGGAAAATGATTTGGCTGCTGCTGTGATTGCCCCGTTGATGTATCCTGTCTGTTGAGGATTCTCAAATCCCCATGCCCCGTCTTCGGAGACTATGTTCACGAAGAAGACCGGCCCGTCCTCAAAGCTCGCCGCCAGGGCGAGAAATAGTTCGAATGAACGATACAGAGCTGTCTGTATGTTAAATGAAGTTGTGACATTAATGACCCCGACTCGTTTGTTTTGTCCGGATGGAATTTCAATAGGCCCATCCAACAGCGTGACAGCTATAGACCGTACTTGTTTCTTTATCTCTGATAAAAACAAATCATCTGTGCCCAGAATAACTATTTCATCCACTTCCGGAAGCGCCGATGTTTCTCGAGTCTCAATCTTAACTAGTCTGGCTTCGTAATCATGGATATTTCCGGAAACCATTGTGCGTGGAACCGACTCGGTCGTCTTTTGTTCTGCTGGTCCAGCGACTACCGGAGTTTTCTTCTCGAGCACAAAACCAATTATGTGCTTTATGGTGGGGAAATCCGCTATCTTGAGACCCTCAATTCTGGGGATCCCAAATGATTCTCTGACATCCGCAATAAATTCGGCCTGTTTTACCGTATCGATACCCAGGTCCGCTTCGAGATCAAGTTCAAGGTCCAACATTTCCGAAGGGTAACCTGTCTTGGCTGAAAGCAATTCAAGTATTTTTGCTCGCACCTCGACCTCGTCCGTTAAAGCCTGTTCCTCAGAAATAGATATCTGACTTTGATTCAGGTTTTCTGCCGGTTGGAGCGATGTTGCGGTGTGCTCGACTACGAATCCAATAATGTGCTCAATCGTGGGGAATTCAGCTATCTTGAGGCCCTCTATCCTGGGGATATCAAATTTATCTCGCACATCAGAAATAAATTCAGCCTGCTTCACGGTATCGATGCCGAGGTCAGCCTCCAGATCAAGGCCAGTGTCGAGCATATCGGGTGGGTAACCTGTTTTTTCGGACAGCAGCGCCAGTATGGTCTGCCTGATTTGGTCCCTTCCTAGCTCAGAACCGGAACCCGAGAAACTTTTTTCGACTTGAACGTTGCTCGAAACCGCTGCTTTTTCCGGAAAGCGCTCTTCAGTAGGTTTTTTCGCTATAACACGTTCTGAAACCTTTAGGGTTCTGTTTTCAATTGAAACTACAGGATCATCGTACCCGGAGATTTGTCTGAGCCACACTCGATTCGCGCCAAAATCAGTGACGCGATTTTCTTCATGGGAAGCTATTTTATAGAGAGACATCACTATCTGGGAGCCGAAACCGGCGGCTAACCGTAAAGCATATCGAGCGTCACACGGACCACCTGAGCTAAGGTTCATGTCCTGAAATTCCGGATCAGGAATTCTCAAGTTCGGAATAGGTGGCAGGCGTTTCTTTTGGAGACATCTCAATGCGACTACATCTTCAACACCAACGCCCATCGTGTGACCGGTAAACCCCTTCGTGTTGGCTATTGGAATGATTCCTGCGCTTTTTCCAAAAGTCGACCGCAATGCTTTGATCTCGGCCGAAGAACTCCCCCCTCGTTTAGGAGAATAGGTTTCGTGTGACATAAAGAACATATTCTTGGCGAGTTCATGACGTGAAACACCCGACTGTTTTTCCCATTTGGAGACCATTTTTTCCATGATGGATGTGATGTGATCGATGTCAAGCCGGGTTCCATGAAAACCGCTGTTTGCAACTGCGCCTGCCTCGATTGAGGCTATTGGCTCCATGCCTCTTTTCTTGACCAGGTCCTCGCTTTCAAGGACAATAGCCGCTGCTGCGGAACCTAGTATGAGCCCATGTCTGCGATCGTCAAAAGGCAGCGCAGCCTCACTGACGTTGGCGTTCGTGGTTGCGGCCCCCATTGCGAGGAAGCCGGAACCGATCCAAGGGAAAAGCTGTCGTCCGGCAACATCGTCCGCGGCGATAACCAACACTCTCTTGGCTTGACCAGTTCTTATCCAATCTCTACCGAGAAGAATCGCCTGGGTTGTTCCTGCGCATGCTGCGTCAACATGAGTATTCGGACCCTGGGCCTTAATGAGTTGCGCCAACTGGCCGTGTCCCATGCTCATTACTCTCAGGAGGAAATTCCGATTAAATGTGTACAATTCTCCGGAACCTGATCCAGTCAGTCGATCAAATTCTTCGGTGAACCATCTGGTTATGGATTCCTTTTCGTTATCGTCTTTTATCCGTTGGACAATTCCAGTGTAGAAATCTATGAGTCTCTTTTTGGCCCCGGCTCCGAAACGAGCGCTTGCTTCTCTGGTGACTTCATCGACTAGTGAGGCCATGCCCGGGAACGCCGAGGCGAAGATTATCCCTGTTTCTGCCCTCAAAGCCTTTGGCAATGCCCATGCCTCAGGTAATTCTATACCGGCGCTGGTTGTTCTGGTTTGTTGAACCAATGGAATCCCTGCTTCCCTGAGAGCTTCCAACCCGGCAGCCACGGCCATCCTAGTCGTAACATCCATTGCTTCAATGAGACGTCTTTCCAGCCCGAATTCCTCAACTAGAGAATCGTCATTTTCAAAAAAACCTGCTAGCTTGATAACTCCGGACATATCATGAACGACCTGTAATTCAGCTTCGCCGGACGGGCCTTTGAAAAGCCTTTCCACGTTCTTTTCGAGCATTTCCCTACGGCTGTTTTCCGGAACCCTCTTGATGAAATTCTTCCCAAGGATAAGGTCATCAAGATTTTCCTTATCAAAAGGAAATCGAATGTCACTTGGTAGACCTGCCGCTATGCCTGAAATGACAACCGGTTTGAAATTAATTTCCTCAGTTTTGACCAGTATGACCGTTTTTTCGAGAGGCAAAATGTTATCTATATAAGTGTCGAAGCTCGATTTTATAAGGCTCCTGATGGGTTTTCCCTGAAGTTCGACAAACCTTGTGAATTCGGGTTTGGATGCAATATCCTCCAATTCAGCGTCGAGAAGGGCATCCAATGGAGAAGTTGTCTTCTGAAGGACGGTAACCGTGGCGTCCTGTGGATGGCCCTGTTCGATACCCGTCGGGACAACGGCCAGATTCGTTCTCTGTCGAAATCGCTCCGTATGCGGGGTTTGATGGGAAATCTCCGCGGCGTGAATATTCAACTCAAAGCCTTCTACAATTAAGGCTGCGAGCGATTCGAACAATTGCAGGATTCCACCCTTCTTGGGATGATTGGTAGGTAAAGCGATTACTTCTTTGGAAAAAGTGTCGATCGTAAGATTTGTCATGACACGCTTTGGGCCGCATTCCACAAAGACGCGGATCCCGTCCCCATGCAATCTTCTGAGAGTCTTTACCCATTCAACCGGCGCGGCAAACTGCTTGCCGAGCAGGTCTCTAATGCGTGCAGGAGCGCCCGGTCCAACCGGATAGTAATCGCCCGTGACATTCGAGATTATGGCTATTGCTGGTGACGATACCGAGAGCTTTTCGAGTGTTTTCATAAACGGTTCCCTGGCAGGAGCGACGACACCTGAATGAAAAGCGGCGGAAACCGGAATGAGCGTGCCCTCCAATCCTCTCTCTCTGAAGAGCTCTCCGGCTCTCTTAACCGCGGCAGTTTCACCAGAGATGACAGTTTGTTTTGGGGAATTCTTGTTTGCGGCCACTACATATCCATCCACCTGCGCGATAACTTCTTCGACTAATCTGGCGTCTGCGGGAATGCTCATCATTAGACCAGGGTCAGCTATGCTGACTCGCGCCATCTCCCGGCCACGAACCGCCACTGCTTTCAATGCGTCGGGAAAAGTGAAAACACCTGATGCGACACATGCCGCGTACTCCCCTAATGAATGTCCCGCGCACGCCACAGGGTGTAACCCCATTTGCTTCAACAGCCGGAAGATGGCTATGTCCGCCGTCAATATCATAGGCTGTAAATTCTGGGTGTCCTTCAGGACGTCATTTGTGCCGGGTTCCGCAAGTACAGCAGGATCGGGAAATACGAGGGAACTTATCTCCTTGAGTCCAAGCCCCTTCATTATGTTGTCAGCTTCATTAAAGGTTTCCGCTACAATAGGAAACCTGTCGCACAAGTCCCTGAGCATGTATGGGTACTGGGAGCCTTGACCTGGGAAAAGGAACGCGGCGCCGGACAAATTCTTCGAAAGTTTACCCTCTGAAAAATGGACCCCTCTTGCAGCCAGGAAGGCTCTCTTTGCCGGGTCTTGTAACGCTTCAAGTATTGACGTAAGTTTTTTTGAAGCAGTTTCAATATCCACTGAGGCGAAACCGAATCTCAACTGGAAACTCCGGCAGTCGTTTCGATGCGACGAGGCTAAAGTCTTGTAAGTTGATGGATTGATTGTTTCGAGAACCGTCTCAATTTTTCCAATTAGTTCTTCTGCGTTATTACCTCCGATAGCCCAAATCTCACCGCTGACATTCAAGTTGTCAGGCTTGGGCCAGTCAGGTTTAGTAAATTCTATTCCAGGAAGTGACGCCGGTCTGTTGGAAGACACGAGTCGTAATCCCGGCGAGTATTCCTGAAGAACAACATGGAAGTTCGTGCCCCCAAATCCGAAAGCGCTTACCCCTGCACGCCTCGGGATCCCCTTGGTAGACTTCCATGGGCGAGATGAAGTAACTAGAGAAAGAGGTGAAGAGTCCCAGTCTATGCACGGGTTAGGATTAGTTACGTTTATGGTTGGTGGCAGTGATCGATGATATAGGCTGAGAATTGCCTTTATCATTCCTGCCGAACCGGCTGCCGCCTTTAAGTGCCCTAGCTGTGATTTTACGGATCCAATTCCTACTGAGCCTGGGCGAGATCCGGCATTTCTAAAGAATTTGTCAAGAATCATGAGTTCGGTTTTGTCGCCAACAGCAGTGGAGGTTCCATGAGCCTCAATGAGTCCGATTGTGGCCGGATGAACCCCTGAGTTTTCCAGACAAGCACGGATGGCTCGTTCCTGGCCCGCAGCGTTCGGCGCTGTTATGCCTTTGCCTCGTCCATCAGAGGACGATCCTACGTCGAGAATTAGCCCGTAAATTCTATCTCCACTCGACAAAGCATCGGAAAGTCGTTTCAGAACCATGACGCCGGCCCCCTCGCCCATGACAAAGCCATTGGCAGCAACGTCAAATGGCCTGCTTCCATCCGGCGAAAGAGCGCCGATTTTGCAGAATTTAACGAATATGGATGGTTGCATCGAGGTGTCAACACCACCAGCAATAGCACAATCCATTGTTCTCGATCGTAGACCTGAGACAGCGTTCATTATTGCTGCCATAGATGATGCGCACGCAGCGTCCACAGTAAAATTAGGACCTTCCAGGTTAAATACATTGGCAATTCTGCCGGAAATCACATTGGCCAACTCGCCGGGCAATGAATCCTCCGTTATTTCCGGAAGTCCGGCAAGGAAACGGCCTCGAAAATCTTCAAGAATTTTCTCGCTAATCGATGAATCAACATTTGCTGAGGCCATCGCTTCACGCATCCGCAGCAGAGTTCGAGGTAATCCTATACGTTCTGCATACAAATCAGTGATTTCGCCCCCCATGCTATTTCCCATAACAGTTCCTACCCGCTTTCCCTTGAGCGCTTCAGGCGAGAGCCCTGCATCCGTCAATGCGTCAGCCACGCAAGCCA
The DNA here is from genome assembly GCA_026388665.1 of Deltaproteobacteria bacterium. GTDB lineage: Bacteria > Desulfobacterota > Desulfomonilia > Desulfomonilales > Desulfomonilaceae > CAJBEZ01. The sequence continues at coordinate 12,221 of JAPLJJ010000086.1, read as the reverse complement.
CGGCCATTTTCTGGGTCCGGTCCATTTTTTGCGCGACAGTCGGAGGAATGCGATATTTGAGAGGATCGAAGTTGAAATCACAAATGAAGCCGCCTATCTTTGAATAGGTTTTGTCTGGAACCCGCGGATCAGAATCGTAGTAAAGATGTACCGCTCCCCACCTTTCATCAGGTGTTGGTATTATGCCACTCCGTTTCTCCAGTATCTGACGCCAGAACTTTTCCGGTGAATCGGATCCCGGAAGACGCAAGCCGATTCCAATTACTGCTATTGGCTCATTGTCGGAATTCAGTTCCACTATCTGTGTTGGTTCGGAATCCTCGCCGAGTTCATTAGAATTCATGGCGCTAACTCCTGTTTGAATGGCTTCAATTTGTTTTAAAGGGCTCGATTTAGTTGCGGCTGTAGTATGGGCAGGTTCAAACAATTCCATCTTATTAGCTGTTTTCCTATAAATTTCTTGTCCCTTGTAAATGAGATTCTCATGGAGCTGAGCAATGGTAGTGGGTTCGTCCAACAAGCACGCGACTTGTCCCATGAGGTATAGACCTCTTTCGATTTGCTCTTGAGGGCTCAACTCACAAAATTGAGGGCAATCGGATTGTGAAGTCGCAGGATCAATGGCGCATCCCTTTGAAGCCAGACGAAGACCACCGAGGTTATCCTGTTCGTAAAGTTCCTTACGGTCTCGAAGCGGCATCCCGGCCCGGAGACGTTCAAGCTCTCGCTCAACAAGCTTACTGGCCATCTGGGAACACGCGACTCTTGTCATAGTGTTTACTGTCCGGCCTACTACTACAGTGTCATGAGATTCGAGAGTCAATCTCCGGTAGGAATCAGTAATAGCCTTGGCTTTGACGGCTTCCTCGGTAGTAAGATAAGCGGTTCCAAGCTGAAGTCCAACCTTGAGGCCTTTTTCAGTAAGATGATCTGTCATGCCAGCGATAAATGCCGATCCTCGAGGTGACCCAATTCCACCGGCAAGCAAAACACTTACTTCATTCAAATCCATGCCGTTTTTGTGAGCTTCTTCCAATTGGTTTAGGTTTGCGTTCCACAAATTGAGACTGCTAAGGTTTCCGATGTGCCCGCCGGATTCGCCGCCTTCAAAGACGAATCTTTTGAGCCCTGCCTTCAAAGCCTCCGATAAGATTCCGGGTGAAGGGCAATGCAGATAGCAACAAGTTCCAATACCTTCAATGACTAAGGCGAGTTCGGGACCACCAGCCGCTAGGATCGCAAATTTTGGGGGATTAGCGCGCATTATTTCAAGATGCGCTTCATACCGGCCGCGATTGACTTCGAGTCCTATCAGGCCTACTCCAAATCTTGATCCGTTTTTTTCACGTGCCTGCTCAAGGGTCTCCTGAGCTATCGGTCCGGGCATATTCCCCAATGCCAGGAATGGTAATCCGCCCCCGTCAGCAACCGCTCTTAGAAAATCCGCGTTGTCGCTTACGTGAGCCATCGGACCCTGCACAACGGGAAACCTGACACCATGTTCATGACAAAGCGATGATCCTTCTACAAATGGCCAAGTGTCGGAGCAGAGTTTCATAGCGTTACCAAATACGGCGATAACGTCGGAAACCGAGCGACATTTCTGAAGCAATATCCTGCTGATTATCAGGTCTTCAGAAAACGGGAAGATTGCATCGTCGCCATCCGGTTTAGCGGTAGGGTAGCCAATCTGTGTAGAAATGAGCCTCTGATATTGCGCAGATTCATCTACGGCAAGAGACTCCTCTATTTTCTTGAGTTCACGGATTTTCTTCGTGCCTATTCGAGAGTAGGATCGGAAGGAATGTCCTGAGATGTCATTCAATATTGTGGAACCGGGTAAATTGAGCGAGCTTAAAAAATTTTTGAGTTCGGAATCTATAGCCGATTCATCTGTTAACAAGAGATGATAATCCAGAACTATTCCGGAAGCCCCGGCCCTAATAGCCCCGGCGGCAGTGCAAGGGCCGACACCTCCCTGCAAAAAAACAGGAAGTTCTGAGACATCGAGAACCTGTTGTAACAGAACAAATCCATGAATTCGGCTTACCCATCCGGGTCCTTCATTGCCTCGGACTATTAGTCCCTGTGCGCCGACTCGTTCAGCGTGTTTCACATGATCGATGCAGCCGACCTCTGCCAGAATAGGAACCGACAAGTTTGAAAATGCGTGATCTTTGATAGATTCAAGAGAATCGCAATCTTCCAGAGGGATTATCGCTAGTCCAATTCGATTGTTCCCTGAATGTAGCATTGGGTCGTTCAAATGGATCCTGACCCCGTAAGGAGTTGAGCTGTCAGGATCAAACCTGGCAGGACCGGCAGTAACATGATCAATTACTCCGATGCCCCCAAGTTCGACGACTTTGCGGATCAAATCGAAACTCATGTTGAAATAAGGATTTACAAAGATGATAGGGACAGACGGATTGAATTTGCTGATCGTATTCATGAGATCACCTTGAGAGGGTTGGTATTGCAGACCTGATCTGGTAGTATGGCGAAACCATAGAAAAGGACCTCTTTCACGGTATCTATTTCGTCCAGTAGAGACCCTTCAGCCCCTTCCCGCAGCCATTTCTGAATCATTCCATTGAGGAACCCGATGATTCCGTAAAAGACGGTGAAATAGTTCATCTGTTTTAAACGACCTGTTCGTGAAGCCTTCCAGCAACGACGTTTAAGACCAGGCAGCGCCAGAATAAGCTCTTGAATAAATTTCTCCGAAAACTCCCGACCGAAATCTTTGTGTTCCTGGATTATTACTTTGAAGAATGAGGAATTCTGTTCAAAGAAACTGAGATACATTTTTATGACACTTTCGATAATCTTAAGCACATCGTCCTGGGTGCTCAGGTCCTTTCGCGCCAGTTCGACGAATTCCGTCATTGTGTCTTCTTTGAGAGCAATGAAAATGCTCTCCTTTGTCTTGAAATAGCGATAGATGGTTCCTTTGGCGATGTCTGCCCGCTCTGCGATGGAGTCAATAGTCGAAGCATGAAACCCTTTTTCCGAAAACTCAGTAAGGGCTGCGTGCAGTATCCTGCGTCTGACGTCAGTCTGTTTTTTTCTCTTGGAAGTTTCTCCTTCCGCAGAGCGTCTCAAACTCTGGAACAGTAGGTCTTCGAGGATAAGTTCTCTGGGAACCCCGTTGGCCTCAGCCGTGTCGATTGCGCTGCGGTAGAACTCACGCATTAATGTGTCGGAATAAATAGGAGACGCGATAAGCGCCTTTGCGGCCCAATCTACAATTGCCAGAGCCGTTTCCGAACGTGCGGATTCATCTTCAGGGAGAATCTGTAATTGTTGTTCGAGTATTTTGATAAGTTCTGGGATAGCGAAGGTATCGCGGTGCGCCTTAGTATTGGAGATAATACGGTTTATCGCGGTTTGTATAGAGACATCCATGATCAGCTCCGAATAATTAAATCGAGTCAGTCTATCCCAATAGAATAATGACTGACCAGTAGGTCACATGTTTCTTGTAACGAACATGACCAGGAATTGTCAAGACTTTATCGTCATGCAACTCCAAAGACCCCCCCTTGAATAAAGTTACGGGTCTGTTTTATGCTATTTGGGGATCATTTTGGGAAGACAACGTGAAGCAGAATCGACACCCATGATCGATACCTCTTGATTCTACCCAGATTCGACAACGATCAGCTTCAAGAATTCGTCGTAACATTGCTAGACCGATACCGGTTCCTTCTGAATTCTCGTCGAGCTTAACAAACAATCCAAAAACTTTCTGATGATTTCGAGGATCTATTCCAATACCATTATCTTCAACGAAAAAAACAAGTTCATCACCATCATTTCGCGCTCCAATTTTGATATGCGGTTCAGATTGGGATCCCATGTATTTCAATGCATTTTCTATCAGGTTTTGAAGGATGGTCAGTAGCTTGTTGCGACACGCACTGACGTTTGGCAAATTACTTTGGATTTCAACCTGAACATTGCTCTGAGCTATTTTCCCGGCTAACAAACGAGTAGCCTCACGAGCAACGGCACTGAAGGATAATTCACAAACTTCGTCTTCTATGTTTGCGATTCGGGATAGTTTCAATAAGTCGGTTATGAGTTGTTCCATTCTGTCTGCGGAATGCAAAACAGTAGCCATATTTACCTGAAGTCTTTCAAAATTACCGTCTTTCGCATCATGCTCAATCCACTTGAGCAACCCTTTAATCGTAATTAGAGGGGCTCTGAGATCGTGTGATATAGCGTAGCTGAATACCTCTAAGTCAGAATTCTTGGCTTCGAGCTGAACAATTAACTTTTCTCTCTCGGTTTCAATCTCTTTCTGCTCCGTGACATCCTGAATCATGGCCATCTTGGCCATAGATCCATCCGGGTAATAAATCGGAGTGTTCACGATGTAGTAGTAGCGGTTGTCCTTAGGGCTCTTAATCTCCCAACGAACCGTTTCACCTTTTAAGACTCTAGTGTTTACGCACCAGTCACAGATGTCGGTCAGACCATGCAACGCCTTGAAACACTTTTGCCCTATTGGATTATAACCCGTGCGCTCTATTAGTTTGTCATTCATGTATTCAATTTCGTAATTCGACGAGCACACGTAGATAAATCCATCAAAGGCTCGAACAATCGCCTCAAGTTTTGCGGAATTTTCAAAACAAACTCTAGCTTCTGTCCGGAGTTGCTTCTGAAGTGAACGCAGATGATCAAGTTCCTGACGCATGAAAGCGATTTGCCAGTTTAGACTTTCAAGGCTCGTATCAACAAAACCCATTACATGCTCCCAATCATCCGCTTCCGATAGTAAGACCTAACTGCACTGCGGAGCCAAGTCGCCTGCTTTACCGAATCAATTACGAATCCGTATAAGTGTGTTTGCGCCGAATGATGCCGATCGCAAGACCTAATGCTGTGAGCCACAAAATTCGTCGTAACCGATATCAATCTATTCTCCTTTTAAATAGCGCGGAAGCACATGCAATGTAAACAACCGCCATGACAAAAATTGGTAACAATTGTGGCCACAGGACATCCCAGCCGCTTCCCTTCAAGAAAACCCCGCGAACGATTGTTATGAAATATCTAACCGGATTCAGGTAGGTAACATATTGAATTACCCACGGCATGTTTTCTATCGGGAAAGCGTAGCCCGACAATAAAATCGAAGGCTGAAGAAACATGAAAGACGTAAGAACCGCCTGCTGCTGAGTTGAACAAAACGCAGAAATCGTCATTCCGATAGCTGACGCAGTGATAAGGAACAACAGAAAAGATCCAAAGAAGAACCACAGTGATCCTCTTAACGGGACATCATAGATCAAAAGCGCCAGCGGCGTTACGATCAGCAAGGTCACTATTTCAATAAGGAAACAAGGGATAGTCTTCCCGAGTATAAGCTCCAAGCGTGAGATGGGCGCTACCATTAGTTGTTCTATTGTGCCGATTTCACGCTCTCGCACAATGACGGCAGAGGTTAAGACTATGGACAGGGCCAACAGGATAAGCACCACGACACCTGGAACGAAAAAATCCTTAGAATTAAGGTTCGGATTGAACCAGGCTCGAGACGCGTCCGTGAATCCAGGAACGATTAGCCTGGGACTTGTTGAGTCATATAATAGGCCCTGCATACTATTAATTCGTGAGGCCATAATATCATTTGAGAATCTTAGTAATATGGCTTGGGCGTAACCTGAAACAGTACCGGCTGTGACTGTGTCGACTCCATCGACGAGAATGCCGACCTCTGCTTTTCTTCGTCCCTGAATACGCTGCTCAAAGTCAGGTGGGATCAGAATAGCCATTGTAGCTTGATTTCGCTCCAATAAACTGTCAACTGAGTCATAACTATTTAAATGAGCCACAATCTTAAAATAGCCGGATCGTGAAAATGCCTCGGCTACCTCACGACTCATTGGGCTTCGATCTAAATCAACGATCACAGTTGAGACATTCTGTACATCCAGACGGCTGGCCGAGCCAAAAATCACTAATTGAATCACTGGAGCGACCAGTAACATGGCAAAATTTTGGCGATTCCGGACAATTTGAATAAATTCTTTTCGAATTAACCATCTAATGCGACGCAGACTTTCCAGGAGTTTGCGTTTCATAATACGTTTTTCCCCAGCTTGCGAGCAGCCAAAGCAGTCACGAAAAAGGCAAAGATCACAAGCGCCAAGGTAGATCCGAGAATAGCTTCCCAGCCGACTCCTTTCAGGTAAATCGCCCTGAGTATTGTAATGAAATGCCTGGCTGGAATGATATACGTAAAATACTGCAAAGCCACCGGCATATTCGCTATTGGAAAAACGAATCCGGACAACAGGAAGGTTGGAAGAACAGTTCCAAGAAGGGCCAACTGAGTCGCGAAAAATTGATTTGAGGCGACTACCGAAACCAGAAAACCGATGGACAATGCCCCGACCAGAAAAACACTTGCAACCATAAACATTATCAACAGGCTTCCGCGAAAGGGGACTTGAAAAACGAATCGGCCCATAAGGTAAACCATCAAAAGGTCCACATATCCCAACACAAAATAGGGTATTAATTTCCCTACAATCAGTTCGTTGGATTTCAGGGGAGTGGACATCAACTGTTCCATCGTCCCTGTTTCACGCTCTCTAACTATTGTAAGCGACGTTAGGAGCGCAGCGATAATCATCATGATAACAGGGATTAACCCAGGAATTATGTTGTTACGACTCTTGAGTTCAGGATTGTAAACAATACGAATTTTGGGTTCAACAGGAGGGCTTATTCGACCTTGAACGGACTGTCTTGTCATGGATTCCATCTTGATATCATTCTCGAATGTTGTGACTATTGTTTCCAGATAAACAATTGCCAAATTAGCCCTGGTCGAGTCCGATCCGTCCACTATTGCCTGAACTAGCGTAGAAGTCCCTTTTCTAATATTTCGACTGAAATCAAAAGGGATTGTGATGCCCATACTGATAATGTTGTTATCCAGATTTCTAACTATTTCGCGATAGTTGTCCGTTTGAATTACGCAGCGGAAGTAACCGGAACTGGTCATGGCGTCAACGAATTCTCGGGACTCGGGACTTTTTGCCTGGTCCCACACTGCGATTGGTATGTTATCAACATCCAAAGATAGTGCGAAACCGAACAGGATCATAAGCATGACCGGAATCCCAAGCGCCAGATAAAGGGACCTACTGTCACGAATTATTTGTCTGGTTTCTTTCTTGGCTACGGCCAGCGTGCGAATGATGTTCATTATCTGTAGACGCAACGGCAAGGCAATACGGCTCTCGTTAAAACAAATCTTGAGGCCGATTGTAGAATGACAAAAGATGGTCCAGATTCTTGGATTTGAAACACTCTCATTTTTTTGTAGGAGATGTAAGGGTCACGAAAACATCCTCCAAACTCGGAGTGACAATTTCAAGCCTCGAAATACCAATATTGTTTGAAGCTAAGATCTCGCGAGCTTTTTTTTCCGCTTCTCCGGGATCTTTAGTAACTAAATGAAGGGAGTTTCCAAAAACCGCGGCCTCTGAAAAAATGGGTTCTTCCTTGAGTAATTCAGCAGATTGCATAATTTGATCGCACTCAAGATCGATTACAAACTCCGGCATCCAATTCTTTTTGAGGTCTGATGGTGTGCCAATGGCCACAATTTTCCCAGTGCTCATCAATGCAAGCCTGTTACAATATTCAGCTTCCTCCATGTAATGGGTTGTGACGAAAATCGTGACCCCCTGGGATGCCAGATCGTTGATAAGGTCCCAAAAATTCCTACGGGACAATGGGTCCACCCCCGAAGTAGGCTCATCCAGAAAGAGAACCGGGGGTTCATGAAGAATAGCGCATCCCAGTGCAAGCCTTTGTTTCCAGCCTAAAGCAAGCGAGCGTGTGAGAGTATCCGTTTTGTCGGTCAGTCCTGCCATTTCAAGGACCCACGAACTACGCCTGCTTTTTTTCTCCGGATTCAAACCGTACACGCCCCCGAAGAATTCCAAATTCTCCAATACAGTAAGATCTTCATAAAGAGAAAACTTCTGCGACATATAGCCGATATGTTTCTTGATCTCTTCGCTTTGAGTAGAAACGTCATACCCGACTACAATTCCTTTTCCGGAAGAGGGCGTGAGCAAACCGCACAGAATTTTTATAGTAGTGGTCTTTCCTGCGCCATTAGGGCCAAGAAAACCAAATATTTCTCCTTCCTGTACCTCAAAACTCACATTGTCTACTGCTACAAAGCTCCCGAAAACTCTAGTTAAATCCTTTGCTAAGACAGCTATCTGATTCATCCGTAGACCCAAGCTGACGTAAACATGATCACGAAAAATTTTCGCGCCGTGAAAGCACGGACAGAAAAACATCCTCCATTGCCGGAGCCACTCTGCGAAAAGATATAATCCGGATACCCGACCGCATCAGGACATCTCTTAAATGAGATTCATCAGAAATGTCTCGTAGTCTGACATGTAGAGTGTCTCCAAAGACATTCACGCCAAGTATCCTATCGTCTATTTTTATGGCTTTTTTAGCCGTCCTAACATCTGAGGTGATGAGTTCGACCATGATTCCATGAACAGTGGACTTAAGGTCACGAGGTGTTCCCAACTCGATTATGGCGCCATCGCGCATAAAAGCGGTTCGAGTTGTTCGCTCCGCTTCGTCCAGATAAGCTGTTGAAACAAGGATGGTTATGCCTTCCCTAAGCAGGTCATACAGGATTTTCCAGAAATCTCGTCTTGAGACCGGGTCCACGCCGTTTGTCGGTTCGTCCAGTAACAGCACTCTAGGGGAGTGAATAAGAGCGCACGTGAGTCCAAGTTTTTGTTTCATCCCACCGGACAGGGCCCCTGCCAATCTGTTTGCGAAAGGCTCCAATCGGCTGAACTCAAAGAGTTGTTCTATTCTTTTAACCCGCGCCTTTTTCGAAACGCCAAACAGGTCAGCGTAAAACATCAAGTTTTCCATAACAGTGAGATCCTGGTAAAGCCCGAATCTCTGAGGCATGTACGCAAGGTGTTCCTTGACTTTGTCGGGGTTTTCCCGCACTGAGACGCCATCTATGTATGCATTCCCGGCGGTTGGGGCCAGAATCCCTGCAAGCATTCGAATGGTAGTAGTTTTTCCGGCCCCATCAGGTCCGATCAACCCAAACAGTTCCCCCTTTTCCACTCGTAAATTCAAGTCTTGAACGGCCTTGAGAGGCCCGAAATCTTTGCAAAGCTTCTCAGTCAGAATTATCGGTAGGGACGAACCTTTTTCTTGAGATTCTATCGTCGGCAATTAATTTTTCTCAATTGAGCTATTTCCATTTACTAGAATGTAGCCTTCTGAGGGCATACCAATCTTTAATTCGTGTTTTGGGTTGGGTATTGTTATTTTCACACGGTAAACCTGTTTTATACGCTCTTCTCGAGTCTGAACGTTCTTGGGGGTAAATTCGGCTCTTGAGGAAATGAATGTGACGACGCCCTGGTAGAATTTACCAGGAAACGAGTCTGTTGTTATATCGGCTCTTTGACCCAATTTCACTAATCCCAGGTCTTTTTCGCCTATGTAGCCCTTTAGCCAGACTTTATCAATTTCAGCTACTGTCGCCACTGTCGCGCCCGGGAGAACCACTTCTCCGAGTTCATTCGCCTTAACTAATACTGCTCCAGCTACTGGTGACCTGACTGTGGAATGCTGAATATCCAGTTCAATCTTCTGTAACTCCCATTTGGCCTTTTCCAGTCGCCCACGGGCCGCTATGATTTCTTGCTCTCGCGGTCCCTTTTCGAGTTCAGCCAGTCTTTCGGAAGCGTTGTTGAACTCTTCTTGAGCCACCTTGAACGCAGTTTGTTTTGTGTCAAACGCGGAAGCTGATATAGCCGACTCTTTATAAAGGGAGTAGTATCGTTCATACTCGTCTCTGGCGTTTTTCAATCTACTATCCGCTGCTTTAGCAAGGGCTCGAGCACTTTGTATGACCTCTTTCCTTGTCCCTTCTTCCAATTCGTCTAAAACAGCGGTCATAGCTATGATTTCACTCTTGGCGGAGCCTAGCATAGCCTCAAGTGAGTCCGTGTCCAACGTAGCTATCAGTTGATCTTTTTGGATAAGGTCTCCTTCTTCAATAGGCAATGTTTTTATTTGTCCTGCAAGACGGAACGACAGGTCAAATTCGGTGGCTTCAATATTGCCGCTCACGAAGACCTTCCCTTCCGGAACGGTCTGGTTTCGGAAGTAATGAATCAAATATGTGGTCACAGCGCCGATCAAGCACAGAATTATGACGGGAATCGCAATTTTTTTTATCATAGGGCCTCAAACACCGAGATACACTCTCATGAGCTCATCGTTTTGTCTTAGGTCCTGAACGCTTCCGTCGTAAACTATTGTTCCTTTATCGATCACGCAGGCCCTGTCACTGAGGTCAAGAGCAAAGAGCGCATTTTGTTCCGTCAATAGAATCGTGAGCTTTTCGGATTTCAGCGTCTCAATGAGGCCTCTGAGCAATTGAACCACGATTGGAGCGAGCCCCATGGTGAGTTCGTCGAGCAGCAGAAGTTCCGGCCCCCCCATGAGCGTACGGGCAATCGTGAGCATCTGTTGTTCGCCGCCGCTCAGCGTGCCACCGATTCGATGCGTAAGCTCCTTGAGCCTGGGGAAAAGGAAGTAGACCTTGTCCAGTGCTTCGGATACCTGTCTTGAAGTCTTCTTCCGACAACCGAGTTCGAGATTGTCCTTGACGGTTAGATCGCTGAAAATCAATCGGTTTTCCGGGACAAACCCAATGCCCATTCTGGCTATCTCGTATGTTTTCTTTCCATTGAGTTCCACGCCTTTGAACTCGACGCTGCCTGACCTTGGCTGATTGAGACCCACTATGCTGCTCAACGTGGTAGTTTTCCCCGCGCCATTTCTTCCAAGGAGACACACCACCTCACCTTTTTCAAGGTGGAGAGAAACGTCAAAAATGGCGTGGAAAATACCATAAAACGTATTAATATTGTGTACTTCCAGAAACATCAACCCTCGCCCAGATATATATTGCGGACCCTTTTGTCATTGCGGATCTGTTCCGGGGAACCGGATGCTATCACGCTCCCGAAATTCATTACGGTAATATGAGCAGACACTGAGAAAACCATGTCCATCTTGTGCTCGGTAAACAAAACAGTCATTTTGGTGTCGCGATTAATTTTCTGAATCAGGTCAAAGGTGCTTATTGTTTCGCTGGGCGACATACCGCAGGTGGGTTCGTCAAGCAGTATCAAATCCGGTCGAGTTGCCAGAACTATTCCGACTTCCAGACGCTTCATGTCACCTGCCGACAGCACACCGGCAAGTTCATCTGCTTTGCCGAGAAGGTCGACCTGAGATAGCACTGCTCGTGTCTCAGTTTGGGCAAGTTGCTCGGCCCACGAAAATAGATTGAGTCCCTTACCTTGATTGAAAATGGCTGCAGCTTGAATATTTTCATAGACCGTGAGTTTCGGGAATATCTTTGTGACCTGGAAAGATCGGGCCATCCCCAGCCTAACCATCTGGTCTGGACTCAGACCAGTCACATCTTTGCCTTTCAAGAGAACGTGACCACTGTCGCAGCGGTAAAATCCTGTTACTAGATTGAAAAGAGTAGTCTTTCCGGCTCCATTAGGACCTATGATACTGTAAATAAGGCCCTGTTCTACGCTAAGGTCGACTCCGTTTACAGCCGCAACCCCACCGAACGATTTCCTGATTCCTCTCACTTCAAGAATTGTCATCTAAGCTTTTTCCCTTCTTGAGGGGGACAGCAGCTTTTCCTGAATCAGCCCGCCGACGCCTTGCGGAAAAAACAATACGATCACGACTAGAGTCCCTCCCAGGAACATGCCCCAGTACTGAGTGTAGGAACCCAAGAAACTGTTCAGAAAAATGATGATCGCAGCCCCAAGAGCAGGACCGAGAAACAGATGCATTCCCCCGAGCAATCCCATGAGAATAACTTCTCCGGAAGCCGTCCAGAAAAGAATATCTGGTGATAAGGATGTCTCCAGGAGAGTAAAGAGCGCTCCAGCAATACCGGAGAAAAATGCGGAGACTACAAATGCCGTGAGTCTGTATTTGTTTACGTTCACACCAATGAAGCTCGATCTTTCAGCATTCTCTCGGATTGTACGCAGCATGAGCCCGAAAGGAGATTTAGTGATACGCCACAACGCATAAAGGCATGGCAATGTGATCGCCAAAGCAAAAAAATAGTAATTTACGTAGGT
>JAPLJJ010000289.1 GCA_026388665.1 Deltaproteobacteria bacterium | reverse complement strand
TTAGAGGCGCAGAAGTCTCCGGTTTAAAATACATCAGGGGTCGAGTGGCGGAAATCAGTCAGGACAACGAGCTTAATCCTGTTGTGTATTATGAGGATACCGAGCAAAGGCGTGTTGTGAGTATGACGCTGGACATGGTTATTTTGGCGAACGCTTGTTCACCATCAAAAGGGATACCAAAGGTCGCAGAAATGTTGGGCTTGGAACTGGATGAAAACAATTTTGTCAAAACCCACCCCAATAGACCATTAGACACCAATGTCGCCGGCATTTTCACGTGCGGTTGCGCTCAGGGGCCGCTTGATATCCCTGAGTCGGTGGCCCAGGCGAGTAGCGCTGCGGCAAGAGCGGCTGAAGTAGTTATGACCGAAGGGTTGCCCATCGCGGTATAGGGGAGATTGTAGGTTGAAAAACTCAGCAAAAGATGTCATCCGCATAGGCGTTTTCATCTGCGATTGCGGATCCAACATAGCGGGCTATCTTGAAATGAAGGAACTGGTGGAATACGCGAAAACTCTGCCAAACGTCGCATTTGTTCAGGAAAATCTGTACACGTGTTCCGAAGGCGGGATCAATGAAATTAAGGTTGCGATTCCACGGGAAAATCTTAACCGGGTTGTTGTCGCATCATGCACACCGAGAACTCATGAGCCTCTTTTTATGAGCGCCTGCGAGGAAGGCGGGCTTAATCCTTATCTTTTTGAGATGGCGAACATACGAGACCAGTGTTCCTGGGTTCACATGCGTGAACGAGAAGCGGGCACGGAACGAGCCAAGGTCCAGATAGCAATGGCGGTGGCTAAAGCGGCGAAACTACGAGAACTGAGCCGTATACAATTGAGCCTTTCACATCGGGCTATGGTAATCGGTGGTGGCGTTGCGGGCATGTCCTCAGCTTTGGCGCTGGGGAATATGGGCTATGAGGTGGACCTGGTAGAAAAAAAGGGTCGCCTGGGAGGCATCTTGAATGAACTGAATATGATTCTCCCTTCTAACGAGCCACCGGAAAATCTGGTGAATAGCCTTGTCAGTAGATTGCAAGATCACTCTAAAATAGCAATTCATACCGAGTCGGTTGTCACAAAGACAGAAGGATACGTAGGGAATTTCGTCGCGACATTTCAAGAAAAGGGTGTAGAACAGAAAATCAAATGTGGGGCGGTAATAGTCGCTATTGGAGCCCAGTCGCTCAAACCGGAAGGCTTATTCAACTACGACGGACAAAAGGTCATAACGCATCTGGAGTTGGAGTCCCAATTCAAAGCGGGAACGGTGAACGCTAAGAATGTGGCGATTATTCAATGTGTCGGCTCAAGATGTAAGGAACGCAGGTATTGTTCCCGAATCTGCTGTATGACTGCGGTTAAGAATGCCATCCTGCTGAAGGAGGCTTCTCCTGAAACGAAAATCACCATTTTCTACCGAGACATGCAGATGTATGGCGTAGAAAATGAGGAGTTGTTCCGAAAGTCCAAGAAGTTGGGTGTCCGTTACGTGACGTATGATCCTGAACGACCGCCTACATTTGATGGAGATTCCGTAAGCGTCTATCACCTGAGAATGGGACGCGATATCGTCACCCCTGTGGATCTTCTTGTATTGTCTACACCTTTAATCGCTCAAGATGACGCCTCTGAAATTTCTACCATGCTCAAGGTGCCGATCAACGAGAACGGCTTCTTCCTGGAAGGCCATGTTAAGCTGAAACCGCTCGATTTTGCCACAGACGGGGTTTATCTTTGCGGTAACGCTCGCTTCCCCTCCACTATTAGGGAGGCTATCTCTCAGGGACTGGGAGCGGCTTCCAGGGCGGCCGGTATCCTCTCGAAAGAGGCTCTCTTCACCAGCGGTATCGTGGCGGATATAAATCCGGACACCTGTTGCGGTTGTCTCGGCTGCGTTCAGGTGTGCCCTTACGGAGCCATCAACTTTATTGAAAACAGGGGTGTGTGTCAGGTCAACAAAGTTCTCTGTAAGGGATGTGGAGGATGCGCGGCTACGTGTCCCTCAGGAAGTGCGCGACTTGACGGTTTTTCGAATCAGCAGCTATATGCGCAAATAGAACAGGCAATGGCGGTTTAGGATATAGCCTCATCGTGAGGTTTTTTCTCAGACTTAAATTGCCATGTTATTCACATTGAGGAAAAGATATGTCCGAGAGCCAATTTGAGCCCAAAATTGTTGGTTTTCTTTGTAACTGGTGCGCTTACGCGGGAGCGGATCTCGCAGGCGTGAGCAGACTTCAATATCCACCTAATCTTCGAACTATTCGAACCTTGTGTTCCGCGACTGTGGGGCCTCATCAGATATTGAAGGCCTTTCAGAAGGGGGCGGACGGCGTTTTTGTAGGTGGCTGACACATCGGAGACTGCCATTACCTGTATGGTAATTACATGACAGTGAAAAGAATGGCGTTCATGCGGAAGCTATTGGAGTTTTCAGGAATCGACCCGGAACGACTCGTCCTCAAATGGGTTTCTTCGGCCGAAGGCCCCAGATTCGCCAAAGTTGTCACCGAGTTCGTAGAAAAGATCCGTGGGCTAGGTCCTTCTCCTTTGCAGTCCCCAAGGTTGAACGAAAATATTTTGACTGAAAAGGCATCCTAAAACATTTCTTCAGAAAACTATTTTTCGACTTTTTTGGATAACCCGATGATTGAAAAAGTAAAAGAACACGTTAAGAGCCTGATGGCAAGTGGGAAAATTAGTGGTTTTCTTGGCCTGAAAAATGAGAATGGTGTTGTGATCCCATTCCTTTTTCAAACAGAGGAAGAACTGGAAAACGGTTTTTCTTTGGGGGACACGGAAACACCTGGGGCCGCTCGATACCCCATGGCCAAATTAGCTCTCCACTTAATTCAGAATTCCACGGATGATAGCCCCTATGGAATATTGGTTCGCGGGTGCGACGAGAGGGCCTTGAATGAACTAAGCCGTTGGAATCAGCTCGGTTCGCCGGGGCGATTGGTGAAAGTAGGTATCGCGTGTCAGGAAGAACTCGCCAAGAATCATGAATGCCGTAAACCTTTTCCAGATGAGTTTGTTGCAGGCGAAAAGGTATCACCTGAAGCCAACAATTCGGTACAAGAGGTTTTGACCAAGGATTTGGATTCCAGATTGGCCTACTGGTCCGCAGAATTTGATCGTTGCATCAAGTGTTACGGGTGCCGGGATATTTGCCCGGTATGCTTTTGTAATGTATGCACGTTGGAAGAAGACGCTTTGATCAAGACAGGCGATCTCCCTCCTGAAAATCCGATGTTTCATCTAACAAGAGCAATCCACATGGCGGGCCGTTGTATAGATTGTAACCTCTGCACCGAGGTCTGCCCAGCACATATACCGCTAAGAACACTCTATAAGAGAGTAGCGGAAATCATAACCGACGAATTTGGATACATCACCGGTGAACCTGGTGAGGGTAAGTCTCCATTGAATATACTTGGACCGGACCCGGGACATACCGCAGCCAACGATTGATACCTGTCTTTGGGACGCTTCATATTGTTCACCTGTCTCGTCCGTACGTCGGGAGGACGTGTCATGCTCAAGGTCGACAACTCAGTTTTGATTGTCATTGACATGCAGGAAAAACTGGCTCGGGCCATGTACGACCGGGACAATTTGGTCAAGAACGCGGCCAGAATTGTTTATGGCGCAAAGATTCTTGGTGTGCCCGTGATTTGGACTGAACAGAATCCTGATGGTTTGGGGCCCACTCTCCCGGAAATCCGTGAACATATCACTGATTCTGAGCCTATCATAAAATTTAGCTTCAGTTGCTGTGGAGAGCCCAAATTCATGGAAGCGGTAAAGGCTTGTGGGAGAAAACAGGCGCTCGTGCTTGGGATTGAGTGTCATGTATGCGTATATCAGACGATAATCGATCTCAAAGAAATGGGATATGAGTTACATATTATTTCAGACGCGGTTTCTTCTCGAACGCTGGAGAATAAAAACATAGGAATAGAGCGAGTGAAACAGGAGGGAGCGACTGTTACGAGCGTCGAGATGGCTCTTTTTGAATTGCTGAAGGTCGCGGAGGGCGCCAAGTTTAAACAAATTCTTAAAGTAGTAAAATAGCGATTCTCCGTCAGTTTTCCCCATTCAATTCGCTAAACAATTTATGAAACAAATCCACTAGCGCTGGCGATCATCCCGGCGTTGTTGTTTTTGTCCCGCAAGCGTCTGCTCTTGCCTACGGATCTCAGGCATGGAAACCCGTGCCGCATAGCGATTTGTTGAACCGACAAATTTCTATAAACCAGCCTTGTTGTAGATAATGCCCATTGCATCGCCTTGTTTTCACTAAGTATAACTAATAATTAATCAACGTTTATAACTCAATATAATCCATTAAGTGTATCTTA
>JAPLJJ010000034.1 GCA_026388665.1 Deltaproteobacteria bacterium | reverse complement strand
GTCGAGCAATGTCCTTGCCACATCGAATGCTTTTATTCTCTATAAGGATCCACTGGGACGCTTTTCATTAGATTTCCCCGGGACAATGAAGGTTCAGGCGAAAAACCCTGATGACGTTCTGATCTTTCACCCGAATGCAACGTTCAGGATCAATATACGGATCGAAAAGAGACCGAAAAAGGTCCAACCGGACGCGACAGCTTTTCTCAACGCCGTCAAACAGAATCTTAAGCAAGAGGCTAAGCAACCTGAAATATTAAAGGAAGGGCGGTCCCAGAATATCGACGGGGCCCAAGCCTATTTAATTTACGCGTTTACAGACAAACGGGGAATCAGAATGATGCAACTCTGTCAGTTTTATGCGACTGAAGATCTATTTCTACAGTTGATTATCAATGACAGAGTTGAAGGCTTCAAGAATCTGGAACAGGTGATTTCACGAATCCATGAATCCTTCAGAATACTTAAGCCTGATCTGAAATGATCCCAAAATTGCTGATTCAGAAAGCAATACAATGAGTGATTTTCGACTCATTTCAGATTTCAAGCCGCAAGGTGATCAACCACAGGCAATACAGAAGTTAGTGGATGGATTACAATCAGGAGCGAAATATCAGGCGCTACTGGGGGTTACCGGTTCCGGTAAGACATACACGATGGCCAACGTAATAGCGCAGACCGGCAAAACAACCCTGGTTCTTGCGCCAAACAAAACCCTTGCAGCTCAACTCTATAGCGAATTCAAAGGCCTTTTCCCAGAGAATGCGGTCGAATACTTTGTTTCCTACTATGACTATTATCAGCCTGAAGCATATATTCCTCAATCAGACACATACATCGAAAAAGATTCCAGCATCAACGAAACCATCGACAAAATGAGGCATTCGGCCACACGCTCGCTGCTCGAACGTGAGGACGTCATCATAGTAGCCTCTGTCTCCTGCATCTACGGGTTAGGCTCCCCTGAAGCGTATCAAAATATGCTGGTCCATCTTATACAAACTGAAGAAACTGATAGAGATGAAATCCTCAGGAAGTTGGTCGAGATCCAGTATGCGAGGAACGACATCGACTTCCACCGTGGCGCCTTCAGAGTTCGCGGTGATGTTGTTGAAGTATTCCCGGCGTATGAAGAAGATTTAGCCATACGAATAGAGTTCTTCGGAGACGTGGTTGAAAATATTTCAGAGATTGACCCCTTACGAGGGAAGGTCTTGCGTCGTCTGGACAGGGTCGCTATCTATCCCGCGAGCCATTATGTCACTGAAAAATCCAGACTAATTGAATCAGTAGATAAGATCCTCGAGGAAATGAAGGAACGGGTCGAATTATTCAGATCCACGGGAAAATTTATTGAAGCGCAGAGAATCGAAGAGCGGACACGATTCGACGTCGAGATGCTCAAGGAGATGGGATATTGTAATGGGATTGAGAATTATTCGCGTTACTTAACCGGCAGAGCGCCCGGCGAACCGCCCCCTACCCTGCTGGAATACTTTCCGAGAGACTCCCTGTTTATGATTGACGAATCCCACGTCAGCATACCTCAAATACGGGGTATGTTTCGGGGCGACCGATCCAGAAAACAAACTCTGGTTGAATATGGATTCCGTCTGCCAAGCGCGCTGGACAACCGACCTCTGACATTTGATGAGTTTGAGGTATTGGTAAATCAGGCTATTTTTGTTTCGGCGACCCCGGGTCCGTACGAATTGTCCAACGCGGACGAGCACATAGTTGAGCAGATTATCAGACCGACCGGCCTTACTGATCCCGCGATCGAAATCAGGCCCGCGTCAGATCAGGTAGATGATCTTCTTTACGAAATCAGAAAACGTATAGAGAAAAAACAGAGAGTCTTAGTAACGACTCTGACGAAAAAGATGTCCGAAGATCTCACTGAATATTACGCAGGACTTGGAGTAAAGGTTAAGTATTTACATTCGGAAATTCATACCATTGAGCGGATGGAGATTATTCGTGATCTACGATTGGGGGAGTTCGATGTTCTGGTTGGCATCAATCTCTTGAGAGAAGGTCTTGATATCCCGGAAGTTGCATTAGTAGCCATCCTGGATGCCGATAAAGAGGGGTTTCTTAGATCAGAGCGCTCTTTAATCCAAACTGCTGGACGGGCTGCAAGAAATATTGACGGATCTGTAATTTTGTACGCTGACGTCATCACGAATTCAATCAGGAAAACCGTTGACGAGACAGGGCGGCGGCGAAAATTGCAGCTCGAATTCAATCAAGAGCATAACATCACACCGGAAAGCATTCGGAAGAATATTAATGACGTTTTCTCGTCTCTTGCCGAGCAGGATTACGTCACCGTTGAACCGGATATATCTGAAGCAGCCCCGGCAGTTCATCCGAATGAGATCCCTCGTCTGATAAAGAAATTGTCCAAAGAGATGTTTACTGCGGCCAAAAATCTCGAATTTGAGAAGGCCGCTGAAATTCGTGACAAGATCCGCGAATTGGAAAAGACCGTGCTAAAATATGGCGCAGCTTGATTTCTACGCGTCCTCCAGAATTTTTTTGGATCAAATTCGACGACGTCAGAGATCGGGCTCTTCGGTGGCAGGCAATGGCGGCAGGCTACTCAAGTCATTGAGCCCGAATACTTGCAAGAAGATTTTTGTAGTGGCGTAAAGCAAGGGTCTTCCGGGTATATCATCGCGGCCGATGACAGTGATTAATTCCCTCTCAATCAAATTCTTGATAGAACTAGAACTTTCTACGCCTCTGATTTGCTCGATCTTATTTTTCGTGACCGGTTGGTTGTAGGCAATTATGGCTAATGTCTCAAGGGCAGCGCGACTGAACCTCCACGGTTTCGAATCCTTAAGAGCTTGAATCCAGGGGGCAATTTCCGGCAAAGAACGAAATTGATATCCACCTTCGACTCTTATTAGATTAAAACCTCGATCCCTTTCTGAATATTCGCTTTCCAACTCATCCAGAGTTGTTTTGATCGCATCTCTTGAGGCGTCAGGGACCGCCTTTCTTATCGAATCAGGGCTTAATGGATCCGAGCTGGCGAAAATTAATCCTTCAATGACTGATTTGAGTTTACGAGCGTTCAACTTCTTAGGGAACCTCTTGCTGGGATCAGGGCGCAGATTATTATCACATTTTGCGAAATTATAATATTAGCAGGGGCCAATTTCTAATGCGTTCAGCAATATTTCATGCGTAGCCGTTTTGTGTTAGAATTAACAACCGCTTCATGTGCAGCGAAAATTGAGAGCAAAGGATTCAAAATGAAATTTGTGGAAGATAATCCCAATAGAATTACGAGCGCCGAAATCGTAGTGGGAATACCTTCGCTCAATGAAGCAGATTTAATATCCTTTCCGACACAGCAAGCTGATCGCGGCCTTGTGAAACATTATCCCGAAAAATCCGCGGTGATCGTAAATGTTGACAATAATTCACCGGACAATACACACCGGGCATTCATGGAAACCCCGACTGAAATCCCTAAAATTTATGTTTCAACCGAGGAAGGCGTCACAGGAAAAGGCAACAACTTGAGAAACCTTTTCCAAAAAGCATTGGAACTGGATGCCAAGGCCATCCTGGTGATTGACGCTGATCTCAAGAGCATTTCCCCGATGTGGATAAGAAATCTCGCTGAGCCCTTGTTTGAAGACTATGATTTTGTCGCGCCCCTGTATATTCGACACAAGTATGACGTAACCGTAACCAACAGTATTGCTTACCCTTTGACCAGGGCCTTATACGGGAGGCGCGTCAGGCAACCTATAGGTGGAGATGTGGCGTTTTCAGGTAAAGTCGCTCGCGGCTATTTGGAATCGGAAATATGGAATGAGTCCATAGCCCATTTTGGAATCGATATATGGATGACAACAAACGCGATTAAAACTCATGGTTCAATTATTCAGTCATTCATGGGTAGACCAAAAGTGCATAAGACAAGAGACATCGACTCGCAGGTAAATCTCCTCTTTGAAGATGTGGTAGGAACCATATTCGAACTCATGCTTCACTTTGACTCTTTTTGGAAAGAAGTCAGGTGGAGTAGACCTACTGCGGTTTTTGGTTTTGGTTTAGGCGACATAGAGGTACCCCCGCCTGTAACTGTG
>JAPLJJ010000282.1 GCA_026388665.1 Deltaproteobacteria bacterium | reverse complement strand
ATACACTACCTGACTGACATCTCCCCACACAGGGGCCGCCACTTTTACGGCCGGAGCTTCCTTCATAAGTGCCTCCGCGTCAGAGGCCTTCAGTGTGTGGACCGAACCTGATCCTAGACGAGCCCCCCCTTGAGTCGTGGCGCCTGGAACAACCAGGATTATATTACTTCCAATTGACTGAATTTGCTGCCCTATCATATCCCGCGCCCCGGCCCCAATCGCCACCATAACAATTACGGCCCCAACACCGATCACAATTCCGAGCATTGTCAACAATGATCTCATCACATTTGTTTTTAACGCGGAAAAAGCTATTTTCAGGCCATCAAAAGGGCTGATCATTTATCTACCTTTTTGCAGGTTTGCATCGAATAGCGCAGGAGTCTCACGGATTCAACGACTATTTTTCGCAACGAACTGACTGACTGCGCCATTTTCTCCAGAGAACTCTTCATCGATGATCGCTTCAAGGTCCAGAAAAAATTGGCCCACGCCTCCGGGGGGAACAAGATAGTCGCGACAAAAACCAGGCTGCTCGCTCATATGTCGGTAATTAAAAGTTGCGTAAACTAATATTGCGCCGGGTTTCAGGGCTGTTCTAATTGAGCCCACCAGGTTTTTAGAAAAGAAATGGAATACCATTACTAGGTCGTACAAATTTGCTGGTATCGGGTAGTAATCCAAATCTACTAAGACGCATCCAACGGGTAGATGCTGCTGGTGGGATTCTTCTTGAAGCCTCCGAAGAGCTACCATGCTGGTATCCAACGCGTCAACCCAGTAGCCGTTTTGAGCGATGAAAAGAGAATTGGAACCAATGCCGCAGGCCAAGTCCAAGGCCCGCCCGCCGGTCAATAAATGGCTACAATCTAACAACAATGGATCGGGAGTCGGCGTGTCTCCGTACTCTTGCGAATAGCGAGAATCCCACCTTTCCCGATCGGATTTCAACGGTTGACCTCGACGCTCATTGATGATCATCCATCAAGTAAGCTGTGTTCCTTTTCCGCAAACCAGGATTCCGGGTTTTCCAAATACATCTTCAAGTCTTGTAAAGCAGCGTAATGACCTCTCTCTTCATTGATCATGATAGAGACAAACTCTTTCTCTATCGGGTCCGTCGCTTTGCCAAGCTGTTCCTCGTAAAAATCAATAGCGCCCTGCTCCATTTCCACACCTATTGACAGAGCTTCAATATCTTTGGTGGCGCCTTCGACACGGGAACCCAGAGTCTCGATCCTTTTTCGAAACAGTTTCTTCAGATCTTCGTTCTCAACCTTGTAATCTCGCCAGTCGCTATTCCATTCTTTTCCATTAGACAAAAAGTCAAAGATTTCCTTAATTCTTTTGATGTGTATTCCTTCGTCCGTCATGAGGGTCTTGAAAATTTCTTTTCCTAGAGGATTTACACACGTTTCAGAAGCATTCTTGTAGAAATCCCGCCCTTTCTGCTCTTTTTCAAGAGCGGCCGCGATCATCGATAGAGCCCTGTTCTCATGGTGAGTCATCATTCCCTCCTAAACAAATAAGTGGCCGTTGCCCATACTCAAGAATAAGGGACAAGGCCACGATATATCTTATATCCAATCTCTTGTAATTATATTAGGCTCCCTGCGTACCGGCTGTAGGATAGACGAACGTCCTTGTAGCCAGTTCCCTGTCTATCATAAACATGCCGCCGCCCTGGTCCCCTGCCAATTTCAGTCTCTGGACCACATCATACGCAGACGCTTCTTCCTCGACCTGCTCGGTCACAAACCATTGCAAGAAGTTGGCGGACGCGTGGTCCCTATCAGCTATTGCTAGGTCGACCAAGCCATTGATCAATGCGGTAACCTTCTGTTCATGTTTGTAAGCTTCCTCGAAGGCGTGAAGGGGTGAATCCCATTTCGTTGGTGGGCCATCTATCTGCGTTAGATTCACATCACCACCACGTTCGTTTATAAAATCAAAAAACTTCATTGCGTGCAAAAGCTCTTCCTGAGCCTGACACCTCATCCAATTGGCGAATCCCGGCAAATTAATTGAACCGAAATAAGCCTCCATCGAAAGGTAAAGATACGAAGAATAAATCTCCGCGTTTATTTGACCGTTAAAGGCATCCTGGATTTTCTTGTCGATCATTTTCGTTGCCTTTCTGCTTAGATTTTTATGGGGACCGAACGATACCGACCCACAATACAAAGATGCTACTTGGTGATCGATGATTCAAGAAGCACCGAGAAAGATCCGACAAATTTACAGGGACGATACATTTTGATTGCCGGACAAAACGTTCCCTGTGCTTGACGATCCTTTGTTTCCATAAATCAGGTAGTAAACCACCGGGACAACCATTAGAGAAAAAATAGTGGATGCAAAAGTTCCAAAAATAAATGACCAAGCGAGTCCAGAGAACACCGGGTCGAGGGTAATAACCCACGCTCCAAAAATAGCTGCTCCGGCTGTCAGCAGGATAGGAGTGAATCTAACGGCGCCTGATTCGATGATTGCTTCTTTCAGGTCTATTCCGTGACCAACCCTTACATGAATAAAATCAATTAGGATTATCGAATTACGAACAACTATCCCGGCTAAGGCTATCATGCCTATCATTGCTGTAGCCGTAAAGAAAATTGAGTTCGTATATTGTCCTATATGTTGAGCGAAAAACAGATTCAGTATGGCAAAACCCGGCAATATCCCAATAAGAGTGAGTGGAATTGCGATCATTATAACAAGCGGCACGGAAAAGGACCCAGTCTGTTGAACAAGTAGAACATATATGAGCGTTAATGCCACCAAGAAAGCTATGCCCAGGTCCCGGAACACATCGAGAGTTATTTTCCACTCTCCTTCGCCGGCCCACTTTACTGAGTAACCTTTCGGAATTCCCAGCTTTTCGACACGTGCGGTTAATTCCATTATGGCGTCAACCGGACTTAGGCCCGCTGTTTCGCCTGTGACGAAGACTACCCGATGAAGGTTTTTTCGATAGATTGTTTTATCTAGTGTCGTTTGCTGAATTGACCCGAGTTCACCAAATGGAGTCATTGAACCATCAGCGCCCTTGAGCTTGATTGCGCCCATATCCTGGAGTCTTGAACGCAACGCCCGAGGAAGCCGCAGATTAATTTCGAGAGGATTTCTCTCTTTGTCCGAATGTACTATCGACGGAGAATCTCCTCCCAACAAAATTTTTGCAGATTGAGCTATTTGATCTTCAGTGAGTTGATGTTGGCGCGCTTTAGTCCGATCGACAATGAAATTGTATTGAACTTGAGGACCGGTTATTGAGTCATCAACATCGACCACATATCTGGTGTCTTCCATTAACTTTCGCACCCGTAGGGCCTGAGTGGTGAGATCATCGTATGAGGCTTCAGGGGGACCATAAATCTCAGCCACAAGTGTAGAAAAGACCGGTGGTCCAGGGGGGACCTCCACAAGCTTCACATTAGCGTTCCATTTTCGAGCGATTTCATCAATTGCGGGTCTAATTCTCAAGGCGATGCCATGACTCTGAAATTCGCGATCTTCCTTATCAATCAGGTTTACTCGAATGTCAGCCAGATAGCCTCCTTTGCGGAGGTAGTATTGTCTAACCATACCATTAAAGTCTATAGGCGATGCCACACCGACGAAAGATTCAATATCTCGGACTTCGTTGACAGTCGCCAGATAAATCTCGAGGTCTCGAACCACCTTATCCGTAGTTTCGAGAGTAGTCCCTTCAGGCATATCGACCAGAACTAAGAATTCGTTTTTGTTGTCGAAAGGGAGCATCTTTAGGGGGACCAAATTAAGGCCTATCAGCGCGACTGAACCGAACAAAGCTAGAACAACCGCTCCTAGAAAGTAATAGCTTTTCTTTCGACTTTCGAGAAATGGGAGGACAATTCTCTGGTAGATTCGATAGATAGCGCCTGTCTTGAAGTCGTAAGGTTCGGATTCCCGGCCGTATTCCTTACGAAGAGCATGATAGGTCGCCCACGGTGTTACCGTAAATGCAATTGCCAGAGACATTAACATGGCCACAGGGACATTTATGGCCATTGGTCTCATGTAAGGTCCCATCATGCCTGTTATGAAAAACATTGGCAGGAATGAAGCAATTACAGCCAGAGTTGCCAGGATTGTTGGGGGCCGAACTTCGTCCACCGCAAGAATCGTGGAATCAAGTGGCGGATGAGTCCGCATCCTAAAATGACGGTGAATGTTTTCCACATCCACTATTGGGTCATCCACGAGCAATCCCAGAGAAAGGATTAGGGCAAAAAGCGTTACCCTGTTGATTGTGTAACCAAACAGATAGTTTGCAAGGAGGGTGACGGCAAGTGTCATCGGAACAGCCAGCGCCACTATCATTGCTTCTCGCCATCCGAGCATTACAGTGAGCAGAGCGATGATGCTGATTATCGCTATCATCAAATGTTTAATTAATTCATTTACTTTGTCATTGGCCGTCTTGCCGTAATTGCGAGTGACCAGAATGTGTATGTCGGAAGGGATTGTCGACTTTTTCAATTCTTCGAATTTCGTGATAAGACCATCGGCGACCTTAACCGCATTAGTGCCCTTACGTTTGGCTACGGCGATGGTTACCTGACTGTAGGATTTTCCTGGAGCCGCTGTCGGGACGTTACGAGTCTCCGGATCAGCGTGAACCCCAGCCCCGAAAGTCAGTCTGGTGTATGAATCAACTTCGGCCGGACCATCCACTATTTCCGCGATGTCCCTAAAATAGACGGGTTTATCTTGATAAACTCCTATTATAAGATCACGGACGTCATCTCCGGATTTCAAAAAAGGACCGGCGTCTACGATTATCTCATGCCCCAAAATATCCATAGTCCCCGCGCGCAGATTTATGTCGGCGCCTTTAAGGGCCCGAACCAGGTCAAGCGGCGCGACGTTTCTGGCAGCCATCTTCTCGGGTTGAACGAGGACCCTGATCTGTCTTTCGCGTCCACCGACTACGTAAGTCTTGCCGGTATCCGGGATGCTCTGAAGCTGATGCAATATTTCATCGGCGACTCTTCTCAGTTCATAATCTGAATAGATTGCGCTGTACATCCCAAAGGTCACAATTGGGACATCATCTATTTCGACGGGGCGGATAACCCATCCGGTCACACCGGGAGGCACGTCCGGTGTGTACGCCATGATCTTGCTATGTACCTTTAGGATGCTCTCTTCTCTTTTCTCACCGACGTAAAATCGCGCGGTTACCACGGCCCCGCCTGGACGAGAAGAAGAATAGATGTCCTCGACCCCATCAATTTCCCATAACTTACGCTCCAGATTTATTGTGACGAGGTTCTCAATTTCAGCGGCCGACGCGCCTGGGAAATTTATCATTACATCTACAACGGGTACGACAATCTGGGGTTCTTCTTCGCGAGGAGTTACAATTAGTGCCGCAGCGCCCGCCAACAAGGATCCAAGGATAAATATTATCGGGAGTTTTGAAGTAAGAAACGCCTCGACAATTCCCCCAGTAACGCCCAGATTGTATTTTTGCGATAAACTCATTGCGATCCGGTTAACCCCTAGAAAAAATGTCTATGTTTTTGTGAATGAAGGAAAACTCAAGTTTTTAATGAAGCGCAACTGTTCTTGAAAGATTATCATTAGAGACCATGGGCGTCAACAAAACGAAATCAAAACCAAATCATAGAGCAAGTTACCTCCGGTCGAAATGACATGAGTCGAGAGAAAAACGAATCAGAGCTTTCCCACGGTACCAGGTATGTCGGTTGACGGTTCGTATTTTGTTTTTTTTGGCTCATCCGGAAGATAACTTTATTGACAAACCCTGTGTTTCTCTGCTAACCAAATTATCTCTAGTGAAGAACTTGACTACAACCTGGAAGCTAGTCGGTGATGGCCTACAATTGGGCGCATCAATTGCATTTGCGATTCTGATTGGGGCTGCGCTGGGATATTGGTTGGATGGCAAGTTCGGCACGTTTCCATATTTAAGCATTATATTTTTCTTTTTCGGAATAGCGGCTGCGGGCCGAAACGTTTGGATTGAGGTCCGAAAGCAGTTATGCAAGGAACATTCGGGGCGGACGAATGAACTTTCAAAAAATCCCTAAAATCTGGTTTTTTTTATCAGGGATTGTTTTTCTGGTTGGTTTCGTCGCGTGTTTTTTATTTGCTCCGAGTCAGTTCACGCTTGGGTACACGGCAGGAGGGGCGTTGGTGCTCGTCAACGCGTGGCTATCAGCATGGAGAATAAAGAAATCTGATTTTTTCAACAAAGGGCGCGCCGTTGTTTCTTTGTTGGGTGGTTTCTATTTTCGACTTATTTTTCTAGGACTATGCCTGTTTGTTTTGATAAAGTTTACAAAGGTTGATCCTGTGGGACTGGTAACCGGGCTGTCGGTAGTTCCCGCTGGTCTCTTTGTTATGTTAACGCTAATCTATATATCGAATCGAAGGCCGGAGGAGGTCTAATAAATGTCAGCTAGCATTCACCCGCCTGTGTTGACTGATGCTATCGCAAATCCTTTATTGCATTCGATGGGGCAATTTTTTGACAAATATGGGGTCTCTCACGCGGATATCAACAACGTCCTCAATACTTGGGTCGTAATGATCATCCTTGTAGTGGCAGCTATCCTGGTCAAGAACAGGTTGGAGATGATACCTCGGGGAGGTCAGAACTTCTGGGAGGTTGTTATATCAACCCTTGAGGACATAGTTGTTCAGACGATGGGTGAGCACGGAAAACACTACTTTCCGCTAATCGCATCTTTGGCCTTGTTTATTCTCACATGTAACTTGATCGGAATAATCCCGTGGTTCCAGTCATCGACAAATAATCTGAACACCACGTTGGCCCTGGCCCTGGTGGCGTTTTTCACCACACATATCGTCGGCATCAAGGCTCACGGCACGCATTACGTCAAACACTTTCTTGGACCGGTGCCATGGTTGATTCCATTGATGCTCCCGATTGAACTAATTGGCCACTGCAGCAGGATCCTCTCACTGAGCTTCCGACTTTTTGGAAACATAATGGGTGAGGACCTCGCTATCATAATCCTGACTATGCTGGTGCCTTACCTGGTGCCATTGCCGATGATGTTTCTGCAAGTGTTTACTTCTTTCATTCAGACCCTTGTTTTCATCATGCTGACCATGATGTACATTACCGGCTCATTGGAAGAAGCTCACTGATATCCAACAACATGGAGGTTTTTGTTTGATGAAAAAAGTAGTTATCGCTGGTTTGATGACAATCGCTCTAAGCCTTTGCGCTGGTCTGGCGTTTGCGGCTGATGTGTCCGCCGCTGCCGCCGGCATCGTTCAGTGGACAGTTCTAGGCGCTGGTCTCGCGATAGGGCTAGGCGCTATTGGTAGTGGAATCGGTATGGGGACCGCCATTGGTGGAGCCTGCGAAGGCACCTCCAGAAACCCGGAAGCCGGTGGCCGAATCCTGACAACCATGATCATCGGTCTTGCTATGATCGAATCTCTGACAATTTATGCTCTAGTCGTAGCATTGATTCTACTCTTCGGTAATCCATACGCTAAGTTGATTGGCGCTTAATGTTGACTGGGGGGCCATTTCCTTGGCCCCCTTTATCCATCTCCCCGCTGGAACGCTTATATTAGAATCACGGAAATCGCCTGTTAATAATTTCTCATATCTTCTCATCTGACAAAGTTTAGGATATCTATGTATGAGGGCTCTGCTCTCAGGGCAAAGTCACGTCGTAGCTTTAGGAACAGCAAATGACAAGCCGGGTTAAATTATGCGGAGTTTGTGGCGGTGTAATGAGGAAGTCATCACGGAGGGTCCTGTCTGCCCCTGCTGGAGTAGTTTTGATCCTGATCGGGCTATTATTGATGACTGGCTATGGTTTTTTCACGAATTTTTATCAGGCGCCATGGTTCATGAGATTCGCTCTGCCCGCGCTCTATTATATAGGATCAATTCTGATAGGGATTGGAGTCGCATTTTTTTTCATACGAGAGAATATTTGGCGCTGTGTTGATTGTAAAGAAATGACCAAACGATAGTCTGACTAATATCCTAGACATCCGAACAAAATTTGTTTGCGCAAAAAAGTATTTTTGAGTAAACTAACTAATTCACATCAAACCTCCTTGCCCTATGTGGGGCTTGATAGCCGAAAGGAGCACTTATGAGAAGGTACGAGGCATTAATAGTCCTCGATCCCGACATGGCCGATGACGACGTTAAGGCGCTAAATGAACGATTCAGCGGAATCATCAAAGAACATGCCGGGGAAATCATCAAGATCGAGGATTGGGGGACCAAGAAACTTGCTTATCTGGTCCGGAAGAAAGACAAAGGTCGTTATATTCTGTTTGATTTCGTTAGTGGACCTGAACTGATCAGTGAGTTGGAAAGACAGTTCAAGATCACTGAAGACGTCATGAAGTATCTGAGCGTAAAGCTGGATGACGAAGTCGATCTGGAGGCTTTCAAAGCCAAGGCCGAAAAAGAAGCCGTGGAAGCTGAAGCTAAGAAGTCCGCAACTTCTATAGAACAGCCCAAGGCAGAGAAAGAACCCGAAACCGCAAAAGAGGAAATAACTCAGGAACCTGAAGAACCCGTCGCTGTCCAGGAACCGGTCGAAGAATCCACGATCCCGGCTGACAACGCTTCAATCGCAGACGCTAAAAAGGAGGAAGGAGAATGAATAACAGGCCTCAGAAACGTCGCCCCTTCCCCAGGAGCAAGGTTTGTAGATTCTGCGCAGATTCCGGGTTACGAATGGATTACAAGGACCCGGGCCTGTTAAGAATTTTCATAACAGAGCGTGGCAAAATAGTGCCAAGACGAATCTCAGGGAACTGTGCTAAACATCAAAGACAACTAACTACCGCAATCAAGCGAGCACGGAACATAGCGCTTTTGCCCTTCACGGTGCCCAGACGCTAGTAAGAGTTATGGAGTGAGCCATGAACATTATATTACTTGATCATATTGAAGAATTGGGCTCTGTCGGTCAGACCGTGAAAGTAAAAGACGGTTACGCCAGGAATTACCTTTTGCCGCGTAAATTGGCGTGTTTGGCTACAGAGAAAAATCTTAACTTCTATAAAGGACTGATCGAAGCGAAACAGAAGAAAATCGCGAAAGCCAAAGGCGCGGCCGAGATCCAGGCCCAGCAGCTTTCGTCCGTGGTTCTGTCTTTTGTTAGAAAATCCAGGGACCAGGACGCTCGATTGTTCGGTTCAGTCACCAACGCCGATGTCGCCGAAGCCCTTGCCGCACAAGGATACGAGATAGAACGCAGAAAAGTGTCATTGAACGAACCGGTAAAGCGTTTGGGAGATTATTCGGCCGCGGTTAAACTGCATCCTGAAGTCACTGCTACGATAAAGATTGTAGTGAGCCCAGAGGTCTCTTCCAAGGATGGCGCAGGACAATAACGCGCATATTAGGACTCCCCCCCAGTTTTTGGAAGGCGAACGCGCCATCCTGGGGGGACTTCTTATTGATAACGATGCGCTCCCCAAAGTTCTAGCGATCCTTACTCCCGACGATTTCTACAGAGAAGCCCACCGTAACATCGTCAAATCAATTGTCGATCTGTTTAACAAGAACGAACCCGTGGACCTTATAACGCTCACTGCGGCCTTAAAGGAGAAGGGTTTTTTTGAAAATGTCGGTGGGGTGGCATTCCTAACCGAGTTGATCGACGCGGTTCCGAGCGCCGCAAATATCGTTCACTACGCCAAGGTAGTTAAGGAAAAGGCGATACTAAGGCAGTTGATATCCGCTGCTACCGAGATCTCTACACGCTGCTATGAAGATCAACCGGATGTTGACGAATTTCTCGATGAGGCCGAGCAGATCCTGTTCAGGGTAGGGGAGTCCCGTATAGGGACTGGTTACCATCATATCCAGGAACTCATGAAGTCCAGTTTTCAGACGATTGAAAGCCTGTACGAGAGGAAAGAAAACATTACCGGAGTGTCATCCGGCTTTCGTGATCTCGACAGTCTGACAGCAGGTTTCCAGAAATCGGACCTGATCATAGTCGCGGGAAGACCGTCCATGGGCAAGACCTCGCTCGCATTGAATATCGGGATAAACGCGGCCACGGAAGCCAATGTTCCGACTGTGATTTTCTCACTAGAGATGAGCAAGGAGCAAATTGCCCTTAGGATACTTTGCTCCAAAGCAAAAGTGAATCTCAAGAGCCTTAGAACTGGTTACCTGACCCCTGATGATTGGGCGAGGTTAACCCTCGCAGTTGGTAGCATCTCCGATTCTCCGTTGTATGTTGATGACACGCCGGCAATAACCACGTTGGAGATTCGAGCCAAAGCCCGTCGACTCTATAAAGAAAAAAATCTAGGCATGATTATCGTCGATTATTTGCAACTAATGAAAGGGCCGGCGAGGTCCGATTCGAGGGAAAAAGAAATTTCTGATATATCTCGATCTTTAAAGGCATTAGCGAAAGAACTCAACGTTCCTATCATAGCGCTTTCTCAGTTGAACAGGAAGGTCGAGGAAAGGCCTAACAAGAGACCCCAACTCGCGGACCTAAGAGAATCAGGCGCAATTGAACAGGATGCCGACGTTATTATCTTCATTTATCGTGACGAGGTTTACAATAAGAGTGAAGATAATCCCAAAAAGGGTGAAGCCGAGATAATTATAGGCAAGCAGCGTAACGGGCCTATTGGTATGATAACAGCTCATTTCGACGCAAAATATTCTACTTTCCGGCCATATACACCTCGCGACGATATGCCGATGGACGATTCGGCAATACTCTCAAATCTCTAGCAAGATACATACTGCCCATCGCCTCGCATTCGGAGTTCTACAAATTCTGTTTCGCAAGGCCCTTTCGCATGCTGATATTGAGCATTTCCACACAGACAGAGAAAGCCATGGCAAAATAAATGTAGCCTTTGGGCACATGATGACCGAAACCGTCAGCAATCAGCACTACCCCTACGACGACCAGGAAAGAAAGCGCCAGCATTTTTATCGTAGGATGTGTTGACACAAATTCCCCGATTGCCGGCGCAAAAACTATCATGAGGCCGACAGACACAATAACAGCGGCCACCATTACAGACATTTGATTCACCATTCCCACTGCGGTTATAATTGAGTCCAGAGAAAAGATGAGGTCAATTAGAATTATCTGGATGATTATCGCCCAGAACCCGCTTGGGGCCATTTTGGAAATATTTCCGTGTTCTCCCTCCATCATTTGGTGGATTTCCTTGGTGCTTTTCCAGAGCAAAAACAGTCCTCCGCAGACAAGAATCAAATCGCGGCCCGAAATAGCATAGCTAAATACACTGGACAAAGGCTTTGTTAAGCCAATTAGCCAGGACAGGACTGAAAGAAGGCCAATCCGCATGAACATGGCTAGGAAGAGACCGATGCGGCGTGCAGTCCCTCGTCTTTGTTGAGGGAGCCTTTCTACTATTATGGAAATGAAAATTATATTGTCGATTCCTAGAACCAGTTCGAGAGCTGTCAGAGTAAAAAACGCTATCCAAGTGTCAAGACTGGTCAATAAATCTAACATGTTTAGCCTCTAATCATGAATTGGGTTTCGCCGAAAATAGGGCTTGCCTGAATTCGGCAACGTCATTTGAGATCTTCTCTACCAAATAAAATCTAAACTTTTTGCATAACCTGAAATATCAACGATCGGTCACAAACGAGGTATAGTATATTTCTCTCTGATTTAGGAAATTGTAAGTTCATTTTGAAAAAAAGGAGCGGTCTCCGTGACAAAAAATCATTACTCATGGGTGACACGAGTCATGATAATGGCTATCCTCTTGACCTATTCCGGAATATTCTTAACTCCCGCCATCTCACAAGACGACGCTTCTCAAGGACGCACACAGTGTATTAGAGATTGCAGACAGAGATACGGTTCTGATTTCCTTTGGGGTGGAGGAGGTACGAATCAGCAACTTTATTACTTATGCCTTGCCGACTGCGACAAGAAGTTTTGGGAAGAATGGGAGAAAGACATGGGCTCCGAAAAGGACTAGAATTAGCCATCTTCCGACAGACGTCGGTCCCTGTTTTGTTCAAGACGCCGGAAGGGACAGCCTTAGAGAATTGCCCAATTCGAGCCGTCAGTTGTCCTCGTTTGCCGACCCGCTCTTGTCGTCACTTCCAGTTTCTCGATCAAAGTCCGCCCAGAACTTCCGGTCACACTCCTGCTTACAATCGAAACATTCTGAGACCATGCCGACGGCGTCGCAGCCGCAATTGGCATAGCAAGCGTCTCGGTCAAATGCGTGAAGCACGGTCTTTTCTGCGGAACAGGGATACGGGTTCACCGCAATGAGCGTAAGAATAGTCACCAGGATCATAAGCCTCAGTATTTTGTTCACTTGTTCACCTTCGTTTGTCTCGGCGTTAGAATCTTCAGCCGGAATCATAAGTCGGAATTGCCAACTCGGGGTGTCTCGCCGATACCAGTCCACGAGACGGTTCCTCTGCTGCTAATGACATCGCCTTGTTCCAAATATCGCGTACGGATAGATGATATAGTGTGACAACCGACTATCGAAAGTTTAACGTCTGTCACGGGGTTCGTCAACTTCGGGTATATTCTGGGACCGCGAAACCGTTCAAAACGTCAGGACATCACTGCTGATCAATCTTCAGACTGATCAGCAGTGATCAGGCTTCCCGATCTCTAGGGTGACTCGGTCTTCTTTACGCAATTCAATATTCCGATGACAGGCACATCACTGGTGGCGGATTTGGTATCTCTCTTAAGATCTCAAATGTAGAGGCAGGGAAGCTTGTCTCGGGTTCTTTTTCCGCCTTTGACCGTGTGGACATGATCCCATTGACGGAAGAAACAAGAAAGAATTTTTTGTATAGACACAAATGTTTCTATTATACTACTGTACCAAGGAGAAAATAATTCGCTGAGATTGGCATTAGGTTCCAATCGGCCTTGAATTGGTTAGGCCGAGCCACCGATCAACTGGCCGAGGACCTATCTTCGGTGAACCCCCGTTTATTGAAGATGACCTAGAACACTTGGAATGATGAAGGCCTGTTGACTGCTCATTGCAACAATTCAAGACATTTGGTAGAGAGCAGGGGAGTCGCTTACAACAAAACAGCACCTTTTGATCCAACGGGAGGCTTTTATTCTCAGGCAACAAAGAAATCACGCCATTCTAGGCCAGAAAATGGGAATGGATGATTTTGCAGGGAGTGAACATCTATGGACTTCACAAATGTGACAGAGGGCGATCTCCTGTGGGAACCCTCAGACGAATTTAAAGGCGAAGCCAATATCACCCATTTCCTTCAGTTTCTTCTGAATGATAAAAAACTGAGTTTTGACTCATATGAGGACCTTTGGAAATGGTCTGTAACAAATCTGGAAGATTTTTGGGTATCTATTTGGGAATTTAACAGGGTTCAGGCTTCGCAACCACATCGTCAGGTGCTTTCCGAGAGAAAAATGCCTGGAGCAAAATGGTTTGTAGACGCTAAATTGAATTACGCTGAGCACGTGTTCCGTTGGGCCAAGCTAGAGACCCCTGCATTGAAATTTCAATCTGAGATTCGACCACTAACAGAAATATCGTGGAACGAGCTTTCCCAGAAAGTAGCCTCCGTGGCCACCGCCCTACGTAATATGGGAGTAAAATCGGGAGACAGGGTCGTAGCATATTTACCCAACATACCTGAGACTATCATCGCCTTTCTTGCATGCGCCAGCATTGGAGCAATATGGTCGAGTTGCTCCCCGGATTTTGGGTTCCGTAGCGTCACGGACCGGTTCCGTCAGATAGAACCCAAAATACTTTTTGCTGTTGATGGTTATCAATATGGCGGCAGGAAGTTCGACTGCAAGCCGACTGTAGCTACTCTTCAACGGTCTTTGCCTACTCTGGAACGAACTATTCTTGTGCCATATCTGGATCCATCAAATGCTTCTATCGGAGTTGAAAACGTTCTTATATGGGATGATCTCGTCAAGGAATCAGGACCGCTGATTTACGAACAGGTAGATTTTAACCACCCCATGTGGGTTGTTTATTCTTCTGGAACTACCGGTCTACCAAAGCCTCTTGTCCACAGTCAGGGAGGAATCCTAATTGAGTTCCTTAAATTCACGGGATTGCATGTCGATGTAAGGCCTAAGGATTCTTTTTTCTGGTTTAGCACTACTGGTTGGGTAATGTGGAACATCATGCAGGGTGGTCTTCTCCTGGGTTCGACGTCTGTACTCTATGACGGAAGCCCTGGATATCCAGATATGAATGTGCTTTGGGATCTTGCTGAAAAAGCCCGGCTGACGGCATTCGGCGCGAGCGCAGCTTACATCACGAGCTGTATGAATCAAAAGATGATACCTGGCAAGACCCGAGATCTTTCTGCGCTACGAGTAGTCGGCTCGACAGGATCTCCATTGTCACCAGCCGGATTCAAGTGGGTGTATGACTCTGTTAAGGACGATCTGCTGCTCGGCTCAGTAAGCGGAGGAACCGACCCTTGCACCGGATTCTTGGGATCCTGCCCGCTACTTCCTGTCAGAGCAGGGGAACTTCAATGCAGATGTCTCGGTGTCAAGGCCGAAGCCTACGACGAAAAAGGCAATCCGGTAGTGGACCAGGTCGGCGAACTGGTCATTACCGAACCGATGCCGTCTATGCCAATTTATCTTTGGAACGATCCAGAGAACAAACGCTATATTGAAAGCTATTTTGAAGTTTTCCCCGGAGTTTGGAGACACGGCGACTGGATAAAGATTACAAATCGTGGCAGCGCCGTAATAACCGGCAGATCGGATTCCACCCTCAAGCGAATGGGCGTAAGAATGGGAAGCAGCGAAATATACAGCGTTGTGGATGAGCTTCCGGAGATTACGGAAAGCCTCATTGTAGGATTTGAGGACTCAAAGGGCCGTTATTTCATGCCGCTTTTTGTTGTGCTCAAAGAAGGCCTTGAATTTAACGACGCATTGAAAAACAGGATCCGGAACGCGATTCGGAATGCCCTTTCCCCCAGACACGTTCCCGATGAAATCTATGAAGTGCTATCTATCCCCAAGACCCTTAACTCAAAGAGACTAGAAGTTCCGGTGAAGAAGATTCTCTCCGGCGTGCCGTTAGACAAAGCCGTAAATGTTGACTCTATGATGAACCCGGAATCACTCAAGTTCTTCCAGGAACTTGCAACGAGATTGAACAACGCATCTTGAATAAATCGGCAGGTCCTGCCTGACTATGTCGGTTGTTTAGAGAGGCTCGCGAGGCCAAGAGTTAATGGGGTTAAGTGAGCCGTTCATCTCAACAACTGATTGCAACTTGAAAATAATGGGAGCGTTATCCCCGATGAACCCGGATTATTCATGACAGTTCAGGCTGCAGAGATACCCGTCCTTGAAACCAAAGCCGTCACCAAGCATTTTGGAGCTTTGACGGCGGTCAACGGAGTGTCCCTGAGCGTTAGTCATGGGATACAATCAATTATTGGTCCCAACGGAGCAGGAAAGACCACCTTTTTCAACTTGCTTGCCGGATTTCTAGTCCCCGACAAAGGGAGCATCTTTTACCGCGGTAAAGAAATCACGGGACTTGCCCCCTATGAGATTTCCCAAATGGGGGTTGGAAGGTCGTTCCAGATAACGAGTATATTCCCTAACCTGTCTGTATTTGAGAATATTCGGGTCGCCTGTCAGTCAAGGTCGAAGTCGCGATACAATTTTTTCATGTCATGCGAGAAACTTCCCGGTGTACAAATTGCCGCACGAAAAATTCTCAGTCAAATGGGCTTGGAAGATTGGGCAGATTCGCCTGCAAAAAATCTTCCGTATGGTCTGCAACGGTGCTTGGATATTGGAATTTCACTAGCCACCGATCCTCAGATCCTTCTCTTGGACGAGCCTACCTCAGGTATGAGCGTTGAGGATTCTGCCGTCATTCTTAAACTTATCGCAGAAATCGCAAAGTTAATGCCCGTGGTGCTCATAGAACACAACATAGACATGGTTCTTACCATTTCGGACAGGATTGCAGTGCTGTACCAAGGGTTGCTACTGGCTGAGGGAACTCCTGCAGAGATTCAGGGGAATCAAGAAGTTCAGAAAGCATATTTAGGAGGGTACTGACTTGTTGGA
Organism: Deltaproteobacteria bacterium; assembly: GCA_026388665.1. GTDB lineage: Bacteria > Desulfobacterota > Desulfomonilia > Desulfomonilales > Desulfomonilaceae > CAJBEZ01. Next base: position 6,005 of record JAPLJJ010000282.1, on the reverse strand, counting down.
ACTAGAGGATGTGCATTCACACTACGGTGGAAGTCACATACTTAAAGGCATAACGTTCAGGGTTGAAAAAGGACAAGTGGCTACGCTCCTCGGAAGGAATGGAGCGGGTAAAACGACCACCCTTCGTACAATTATGGGACTGGTTCCTGTCACCAAGGGTTTCATCAAATTCAGCGGCGAAGACATCACTAATAAGAAACCGTATCGGATAGCCCGGATGGGGGTTGGTTACGTTCCTGAAGAAAGAGCTGTTTTTCCGAGCTTGTCTGTGTATGAAAATTTGACACTTCCGATGACCAAGGGACAATCCGGTCTGTGGAGCATCGACAAGGTTTACTCGTTTTTTCCCATTCTTAAGACCAGAGGCCTTCATAGAGGATCTCAGTTGTCTGGTGGCGAGCAACAAATGCTAGTGATCGCTCGCATACTGACTATGAACGTGAGACTTATTATTCTGGATGAACCGACAGAAGGACTTGCTCCCATGTTAGTCCGAGAAATTGCTCAAATTGTTCAAGAGTTAAAAAAGGAGGGGATCTCGATGCTTGTGGTGGAACAAAACAGTCGATTTGCAGAGGAGGTCGCTGACCACCATTTCATAATTTACAATGGCCGGATCGTTTACAGTGGAAGCAATTCGGAATTCAAAACCGATGAGAGAATCAAGTCACAGTATTTGGGAGTGTGACTGCGCTTGGAGAAACTATGTCTCAAGCGCTCAGATTAACCTTAATAGCCTGGTGAGGAGGTAAGCGCATGGAAAGGAAATGTCACGCGATCTTGATGGCATGTTCGTTGTTGATTACTTTTTTCTTACTGGTAGTTACCCCGGCCGTTGCCGAACCTCTTAAAATATCGGTGCTTACCGATATGTCTGGTCCATATGCCGGAATCACGGCGGCAAATGTCGAAGCTGCAAAAATGGCTATTGCTGATTTTGGAGGGAAGGTTCTGGGCGAACCCATTGAATTCATTTACCGTGACCATATGTGTAAGCCAGACGTAGCCAATCAAAAAGCCAAAGAATTATATGAAAAAGAGCAGGTCGATGTTATATTTGATTGTCCTAACAGTGCTGCGGGTCTTGCCGTAGCCAATCAAGCCAAGATCCACAAAAAACCCTTTATTGCTATAGGTTCTGGAACCACCAGGCTATCTGGTCCCGATTGCAACCGTTACACCTTTAAGTGGGCCTACAACGATTACATGTTGGCCACGGCGGTGGGACTGTGGGCAGCAGAAAATTTAGGGAAAAAATGGTACACAATTACCGCCGATTACGCTTGGGGCCACGACCTGCTTCATCACTTCTCCGAAGCGTTGAAAGCAAAGGGAGGCACTCTACTCGGTAATGAAATGGTTGCTTTGGGTACATCAGACTTTAGTCCCTATATATTAAAAGCCATGAACGCAAACCCAGAAGTCCTGGTTCTACTGAATGCCGGAAAAGACGCAGTAAACTCTACGAAACAGGCAATGGAATTTGGACTGAAAAAGAAAGTGAAAATTGTCCATGCTCTCTTGTTTATCGAAGACATAAAAGCGTCTGGAGACATATTCGCTGACGACTATGTGACCGGCGCTTGGTACTGGAAAAGTGACAATCCAGGTTCCAAAGAATTTGTCGAAAAGTGGAAAAAGCAATTTAACAAACCACCCAATTGGATGAACGCCGCAACCTACAGCGCCGTTACCCAGTATCTTCAAGCAGTGGAGCGAGCTAAAACAAAGGATGCCCTACCTGTTATCAAAGCCCTTGAAGGACACGAATTCCGGGATCTATTGGCAAACCCTGGAAAGATTCGCGCGGAAGACCATATGGAGATTGGTAACGCCTACATTTTAAAAGCCAAGAATCCTAGTGAGATCAAAGAAGACTGGGATTTCTTTGAGATAGTAGGAGTAATTCCACCTGACAAAGCCTACCAAGATCCCAAAGAGACCGGGTGTAAGATGGACACAACTGAATAAATCCATCCCATAGCGGGAGATGCGTGTTTTGCACACGCACCCCCGCCTTGGCTGAGCAGAAAGATTTCTTCGATGAACCTACAGTTCGTCTTGATGCAACTTTTCAATGGTCTTATTCTTGGCTCCCTCTACGTGCTTTTAGCGTTGGGGTTGTCGATCATCTTTGGGATGCTGGGAATAATAAATTTTGCTCATGGCGCCTTTTTCATGCTGGGGGCTTACGCCGCCTACACGATTACATCATATGTCATTCCCAATTTTTGGTTAGCTCTAATTTCTGTGCCTGTACTAATGGCGATATTTGGAGCCTTTTGTGAGATGCTCCTCTTCAGGCGTCTGTACGACCTTCCTCCCCTGTATATAATGTTGCTCACGTTTGGCCTGATGCTGGTACTACAGGATGCCGTAAGACTTTTGTTTGGAAGTATGGGGGTGCCTTTCGGCACGCCAAAGTCACTTACCGGCATGATAAATCTTGGGTTCATGTACTATCCCAGCTATCGGATCTTCTTGATAGCTGTGACATCCCTCACGGCGGCCGCAGTCTGGTTGTTCCTCACTAGAACCAGACTCGGTTGTATCATACGAGCAGGTACAGACAATCCCAGAATGCTCCAAGCGCTTGGAATCAACATATCCAAGACAATGACTTTAGTCGTAGGCATGGGAACCGGGCTAGCCGGTCTAGCAGGAGTTTTGGCTGCTCCGATTCAGAATGTTCGTCCCCTGATGGGAATGGATCTTCTCGTGGACTGCTTTGTAGTAGTGGTTATTGGTGGAATGGGCAGCCTCGGGGGTTCTGTCGTCGGGGGATTGATTGTAGGGCAAATCATCGCAATTGGTGTTATGGTCTGGCCTCCGATGGCCAATACTCTGATTTACTTGTTCATGGCAGCGTTTCTTCTTATCCGGCCAAGAGGATTGTTTGGCCGAGAAGCATTTCACGAGTAATAACCCATGCCTCGTTCTCAACTCGTCATGCTCGCATCTTTTTTTGCACTGGCCCTGGTCTTTCCCTTAGTTGCACCTTACGAGGCGCTGGCAAGCGAGATCCTTATATTCGCTTTGTTTGCGATGTCATATGATTTGGTCTTGGGTTACGGGGGCATGCTTTCCTTCGGTCACGCGGCTTTTTTTGGCATAGGCGCTTATTCTACGGGAATCATACTGATTAGGGTCGTTCCGTCGGTCCCTGTAGCGTTGCTGGGAGCCGTTTGCGTAAGTAGCCTGGCCGCGGCATTTGTCGGTTACGCGAGCATCAGGAGGCACGGAATCTATTTCACAATGGTAACCTTGGCCTTCGCTCAGATGTTTTACTTCATAGCCTTCAAGTGGACCAGTCTCACCGGGGGTGATGACGGATTACAGGGTGTTCCCAGGCCCAATATTGGACCAACAGACATCCATCCAGAAATTAATCTTTATTATTTCATTCTTGCATTGGTAATCGTTTCAATGTTTATCATTGTTAGAGTTGTTCATTCCCCACTAGGCACAGCGCTTCAAGCGCTTCGTGAGAACCGTAATCGGGCAATGAGTGTTGGATATAATGTGGACCGATTCCGGCTTGTGGCCTTTGTGATATCAGGATGTTTCGCCGGATTGGCGGGAGGTCTTTACGCCTTGCTATTAAACATGGTCCCTCTCGGTTCATTGCACTGGACCACTTCAGGTGAAGTGGTAGTAATGAACATTATAGGCGGTATGGCTACGTTGTTCGGACCAGTGATAGGGGCCGTGTCAATTATTCTGCTGCGAGACATTATCAGCAACTATACGGACGCATGGAGCCTTTTCATGGGCTTGATTTTCATGATGGCCGTGTTTGGATTTCGCGATGGAATCGTAGGCTTCTTCCGAAACAAAATCATACCGAGAGCCAATAAGATTTTAGGGCAAGCGTTTCCCAGGAAACATTAGGCCTCGGAATGGCTCTAGAATTTTCGGCGAAAGCCAATAGCAACCCAAGAAATCTATTTCTCTTTTGCAGGGATCATGAATAGGATTCTTGGCCTTGTATGTCTTCCTTACCTAACGTACCCGCCCGAGAGAACCATTCAATAGCCGAACGAACAAAAGGCGCTATGAATTCGGCCTCCTCTTCACGGGTCAGGTGGGTGTTTCGTCGAGCCTCGCGTACAACTCCTTCAACGACATCAGGCCCAAACCGATTGTAATTGGAAATCAGATTATGAACGGTTCCCTTTCCCACTCCAACATGGAGAGCAATTTCTTTGGCCGGTTTCGGATCAACTGTCGCATGTAGTATGACCAGCCATTTCTGAGAGATGAACGGTATCTTTGCCCATATTCTCTCTCTGATCTCGTCCTCCGAAAGATGTCCAACCGCCTTTGTTACCCTTCCCATTGTTACCTCCAAAAAGATGAAGGAACCTCATGTCACGCGTGCGAACGCTAGATGTAATTACTCACTGTTAACCTTTCAAAATTCTTCCGATTAGCATTCTCTGAACCTCGGATGTTCCTTCCACGATCTGAAGGATCTTGGCGCTCTTGTAGTAACGCGACACAGGATATTCATCCATGAAACCGTATCCGCCGTGGATATGGAAAGCGTCACTCGCCACCTTTTCTACCATCTCTGAAGCAAACAGCTTGGCCGCAACCGCCTCGAACGTGTGGTTCCGCCCCTGGTCCTTAAGCCATGCCGCCTTTAGATATTGGTTTCTGGCTAATTCAATATTCACGGCCATGTCAGCCAGCTTGAATTGAACCGCCTGAAAAGAAAAAATCGGTTTCCCGAATTGAGTTCGTTCTTTAGCATACTTCAATGCCTCATCCAAACATGCTTGCGCCAGTCCCACCGCCATCGCAGCAATGGTGATTCGCCCAGTTTCTAGTACAGATAGGTGCTGGGCAAAACCTCGATCGGGATTGCCCAGTAGATTCTCAACAGGAATTCGACAATCCTCCAAAACTACTTCGTGTGTGGCTGATGCGTGCCACGACATCTTCTTGTATTTTTTGCCGAGTCGGAACCCTGGAGCGTCTTTGGGAACTATGAAGGTGGAAATTACATTCCCCTTCATATTCTTGCTAGTTTTGGCGGCTACCAGAACCACAGATGCGTTTTTCAGGCCGATATTGGTGATGAACTGCTTCGTTCCGTTGAGGATCCATTCGTCACCTACCAGCCTAGCGGTCGTCCTGAGCGACGCGGCATCTGATCCCGCATCTGGTTCTGTCAAACCAAAAGCCCCGATCTCAGTCCCCTGTGCAATGGGGGTAAGCCACTTCTTCTTTTGCTCTTCTGTGCCGAAGACTAAGAGTTCTTGCCCCACTACACTGGTGGTGACGTCAAGTAACCCACCGAGGGCCACATCAGCTCTGGAGATCTCCTCAATACAAATGTGAGTCCCCACCCAATCGCCACCACTTCCGCCGTACTCCTCTGGAAACGGGATACCCATCATTCCTGTTTCACCCATTTTGTCAATGATGTCATATGGATAATCTCCGGTTGCCTCCATCTCTTCAGCACGCGGAGCAATGACCTCGTTGGCAAAATCTTTCGCCATCTCACGAATCATCTTCTGTTCATCAGTTAGATCGAAGTTCACTCAGCTTTCTCCTCGACTTGACCAAAGTGATTCCGAACGATATTTCGGGAACGTGTTCCGTCAGTAGGACAGGTCTGCTACAACGAATTTTTTGCAAAACTCTGTAACAACTGACGCGTAGCATTGGTCATGTAAGCCCAGTAGAGGCTGTTTTAGGGAATGAACCCATCAGCGTCTCATATTCACTGGGTTTTAGCCAATTTTCTCCCTTTTTTTTGGCGCATGTATCATATTTGCAGACTATCCTGCTATTTTGAGTGATTATTAAGTCGCCAACTTTAGCAACTGGTCTGCAAAGATCGTAATCACATCGAACATCAGGTGCATGTTTATGTTTTGCAATCCATGTACCATGATGTTACCAGCGCCGAATTATTCCTTTATCCGACTATTAAACATCTCCGCCGCTGTTCTTTCTTTGTATCTGTTAGGGGACAGGGTTTGTTGCAGAGT
>JAPLJJ010000079.1 GCA_026388665.1 Deltaproteobacteria bacterium | reverse complement strand
TCTCGGAAATCCGGGGCATGATCAATTCTTCGACCGAGGGAGAGTTTTCCCGGCTGGGCATGGAACTAGACGTTCTACCTGTGAATAACTTCCGACAATACGAATCATTATTCTCAGGCATCGATATTCTAGATGTTTCTCTTCTGATCCGCGAAACAAGGATGATCAAATCCGACTATGAGCTTGCCCTGCTCAGACGCGCTGCCGAGTTGAATGACGCGATGTTTGGCAGCGTAAGAGAACACTTGCGAGAAGGAATTGCTGAAATCGAATTTGCCGGTATATTGGAATCCTTTTACCGTCGCAGAGGACATCAGGGGCTGGTTCGTGTCCGGAGTTTTAATAACGAGGTCTTTTACGGCCACATAATGTCCGGGGAAAATCTCGCGATTCCAAGTTGTTCAGTCGGTCCTACTGGGGGACCTGGACCAAACGCGTCAATGCCTCAAGGTGTAGGGTTGAAGAAAATACGGGTGGGCGAGCCGATCCAGATTGACTATGTGGGGATTGTAGAAGGTTATATGGTGGATCAGGCCAGGACCTTTTTCCTTGGAGAGGCGCCCGATGAGTTTCTACGAATTCACTCTTTGGCGCTCGAAATTCAGGACACCATTGCTGAGAGAGGCAAACCGGGGGCGTCTGCTGAGGCTCTTTACGACTTGGCGGTGAAGATTGCTACAAGAGCAGGCTCCTCCGCGTATTTCATGGGGTATCCCGCTCCTGTTCCATTTGTTGGACATGGGGTAGGGCTTGAACTAGATGAGTTTCCGATCCTGGGGAGAAAGTCGAAACACATCCTGGAAGAGGGGATGGTAATTGCTCTAGAGCCGAAGTTCATCATGCCGGGGAAAGGCCTGGCCGGTATTGAGAACACGTTCGTTGTGGGTAAAGATGGCTTGGAAAAATTAACGATTTTCGGAGATGAAATTCACATTCTCAAGTGAACACATTAAGAGCCTTTATTGATAAGCGCTTCGGTCACAAATTTGGAATTTAGTGATATTGTATGTTATTGATATTTCTTCGACACGATTTTTTGTATTAATAACCAAAGAGCGGGCAGTGAATTACGCTAACTACGTGTAATTGTTGGTGCGCCCGAGACGACTTGAACGTCCGACCTCAACATCCGGAGTGTTGCGCTCTATCCACTGAGCTACGGGCGCATAAGTAAACCTTAGATGATACGGAGAGTTGTGTCAAATTCTTTGTTTTCAGGAGGAATTTCATGGCAGTAAAGGTTTTTGGGGTAATCGGGGCTGGCCAGATGGGCAACGGCATCGCGCACGTGGCCGCGGCTTCCGGATTAGAAGTAATTATGAACGATGTGAAGCAGGAGTTCGTAGATAAAGGGCTGAAGACCATCGAAAAGAACCTTGATCGAGCCGTTTCCAAAGGTAAAATGACCGAGGATGAGAAATCCGGCATCCTGGGGAGAATAAAGCCCAGTGTGGACCTGAAGGATTTTGAAGCCGCGGACTTTGTTGTGGAAGCGATAATAGAGAACCTCGATCTCAAGAGGCAGGTCTTTCAACGACTGGATGAGGTTGTAGCTCCCGGCAAAGTATTGGCGAGTAACACCTCATCAATCTCGATAACCAAGCTCGCTGCCTGCACAAAACGCCCCGAAAAATTCATCGGGATGCACTTCATGAACCCTGTTCCGGTAATGAAACTTGTTGAGGTTATTAACGGGCTTGCCACGGACCAGGAAACAACGGCGCTGACAGTGGAACTATCGAAGAAATTTGGGAAAATCCCGGTGGAAGCTCAGGATTTCCCAGGATTTATTTCGAACCGTGTACTAATGCCGATGATTAACGAAGCGATATTTGCACTCTTTGAAGGAGTTGGGACAGTTGAGGCCATAGATGAGGTAATGAAGCTCGGGATGAATCACCCGATGGGGCCACTGACGCTGGCTGATTTTATTGGACTCGACACGTGCCTAGCTATCCTGAATGTGCTTTATGAAGGTTTTGGCGACCCGAAGTACCGGCCATGCCCATTACTCAAGAAATACGTTGACGCGGGATTTTTTGGCAAGAAGAGTGGAAGAGGCTTCTACAAATACTAGAACTGATACATCAAAACTTCGCGTTCCTACAATATCTGAACGAATCGGGGGCAGGCTGAACCATGAATTCATGCCGTCCCGATTCGTCTAAATCCTGCGCGGCATGTTGAGGCCTATACAATGTCCATGACGATGGAAAGACTCCTGGCCTTTTGGCAAGGGTTCCACCAAGCGCAAGAGCGGGTACTGCCTGAAGCGTGAATCAATAGGGTTGGAAGAGGGGTTGTTGATTCGGTCTGTCGTCGAGAGTTTGTGTTTTACCTTCGATATTTCGGGAGCATCAGGGGAAAGCGAGCAGTTTGTGAGATCAGGGATACGAGACTTTGTGAAAGCATATAATGAGGCAGACTGTCACGAGTAAAGCCATGTTTAATTAAGTTGTTATGTTTATATGTTAACATATAACATAAAAATATTGTGCCTTCTGGAAAAGTTCTTGACTCTTCTTGTCGCGTTCTGTATTCTATCGCTATCCGTTATGTAAAAGCATTTTAAGGTTTGCGGAACATTCGAGTTTATTTATCAAGGGTTTGCTCGGATGTGAAGGTGTGGATGTGTCGTTCAGGTGGAGATCATTGCTGGTTGGGCTCAGCTTGACCGTTCTGTTGGGTGCTTCGACTGTGTGTCATAGTTATATGCCACCACCGGACCCCTGTGAAATGGTCCCGATGACTTATGGACCCCCGGCGCCGCCGACATGCGCAGGCCCACCGACCATCCCACCTTGTACACCGTGTCCGCCGGTGAGGTGTTACCCGCGCAAGCTCGTGGGACCACCACCGTGTTCCATGACTATCTGCAAGTGCCCCCCCGAACCTACACCAGCGTCATATAGAGTGTGTCCGCAACCAGCGTGTCCACCTCCGCCTGCGTGCGCCCCTGCGCCGTGCGCGCCTGGACCGCTCGGTTTTGCCCGCTAATTTTATACTGTTAGCCTCTTCATAATAATTTCCAGTACCCCCGGCATCTGTGTATCCCAAAAACCTTAATGATTCCAATAATAATATCGGTTTTCCAGTATTGATTTCAATTTTGAGTTGACACAGGTCGCTCAATTCGCTACACGGAAAACGATGTATCCGAAAATCCTCACCGGGGGCCGGATGAAGGTTAAGTTTCGCCTTGTAATATATTTTTGCGCGCTGTTGTCGGTTTCATGTTCATCTCTCTCTGCGGTGGACAAAAAACCACCTGTCTCATGTGGTCTGGATCCCCAGTTCCTGGCTGCGTCATCACAGCGTTCAGATAAGCTGAACAAGCCACAAGCGCGTCTTGCCGGCCTAGTCTCTGAATCCTGCGAGGAGGGGGCCTTGGCGGGGTTTTTCAACTCTCAGGCACGCTTAGCCACCAAATCAAACTGTAATCTACCTACCAGGGAATTTAAGTTCCCTTTACATTCCGGGACCCTGTCGTCGCCATTTGGACATAGGGGCGGACGATATCATGCCGGAGTGGATATAAGCGCGAATAAGGGTGACCCTGTGGTTGCCTGTGCGGACGGTATTGTAATCGACGCAGGAAGACAAAAAGACCGTCGAGGGCTGGGTGTTCTGATTACAATTAATCATGGCAAGGGGATAGCCACTGATTATGGGCACTTGAGCCAAGCGTTAGTTCGTCCGGGACAAAGGGTACGTCAAGGTGAGAGAATAGGTCTTGTGGGCAGCACCGGAAGAACTACATGCGCGCATCTACATCTTCAGGTCCGTAATGGAAACCAGTTCTATGATCCCATGATTTTCTTCAATCAGTCACAACTTTCCGGTGTGGAGATAGCCGAGAACTTTCTTAGACCCGTTCGGGAGCGCCTACCAAGATTCAGACATCGAGTTGCCCAGGCTCGCAATTAAGTCAAAAAATTAGTTCATTAAAACAGTTGAAATTATCGATAGTTCGTTCTATTTGTCTGTCGAAGTAATTTTTATCGAGGAGACGCCATGAACGCGTGTAAGAACGTGATTATTCTGGGAACAATCATGATGTCTGCGCTAGGCTTCTCGCAGTCTTACGGACAGATCGCGGGAGCGCCGGGAGCAACCGGCGGATATAGCGTAGGAGTAGACCCTCAGGCGCCGAAGTCGAATTATTTTCCCAATACCGGGTATCAAACTCCCATCCCGTCTCCGGGGGCTAGCGTTCTTCAGCCATCTCAGACTGAACCTGGGCAAAACGTGGCATCATGGCCGAATTACCCGTACCCACAGCACCACAATCCATATTATGATGGGGGGTCGCCGGGCAACATGGTTTCAGGCGCTATTGATTGGGCGCTGAGCTTCCCTTCGAGCGTATGGGATCGGTTGTCAGAGTTTCTCGATTACAATGTGTTCCCGCGATCTCCAGCGACCCATGGCGGGGGACCTCAAGTTCAGTCGATAGCTCCACAGAATAGCGGTCAGCAGCCACAGAATTTGCCTCCGGCAAAATCGTATAATCCGGGCGATCGCTAGGAAGCCCTCATTCTGTTTTATCGAGAGTGCGACGTGCATCCTTCTTCAGATTTTGACAAAATCCGTGAACGTATGGTTCGCCATCAGATTGAGGCTCGTGGCGTGTCTGACCCGAGGGTGCTAGCTGCTATGCTTGAAATCCCCCGACACTTGTTTGTTGGAAAAGCTCAACAGGATCGGGCTTACGACGATTGCCCGCTACCGATTGGTTTCGGACAAACTATCAGTCAGCCGTACATGGTTGCGGTCATGACGCAACTGCTGCGACTTACGGGGACAGAGAAGGTCCTCGAACTTGGAACTGGGTCCGGTTACCAGGCTGCGATTTTGGCGAGGCTCGCGCGTTGGGTCTACACAGTGGAGCGGATTCCGGAACTTGCTGAAATCGCCCGTGAAAATGCGGCCGCATGTGGTATTGAGAATGTATTTTTTATTGTGGCTGACGGCACTAGGGGTTGGCCTGAACAAGAGCCGTACGACGCAATAATGGTAACGGCCGGCGCTCCGGATGTGCCTGATCCTCTATTTGAGCAGCTTGCGGAAGGTGGTCGGCTTGTTATCCCTGTTGGAGACCGTTTCTCACAGACGCTGCAAGTTGTGCAAAAGTCGCGGGGATCAATTAAGACTCGTAGTTGCGTTGATTGTAGATTCGTTGATCTGATCGGAGAATATGGCTGGCCTGACACCTGACTCGGCATTCTTCGCCGGCGAATATCGAGCTGGTTTAAATCCAAATGAAATTTTGTGATAATGTTTCAGAGAAAAGTTACTCGCTGAAACGCGAATTGATAATAAGGCGCCGCTCGTAGTATTCAAGAGTTATCAAGAAATATTGTGGAGCCAAGAAAGCGATATCATTCCCTGGTTATTTGTTCCCTCGAACTTTGCGTTTATTAGCCCGTCTACTCTTGATTTTTGCCCTGGTAGGGCTATCGGCCGGTTGTCTCCGGAGAGGAGCGGATTGGCCCGTGAGCGCGCATACACATGACCTAACTGACTCTCCTTTTGGAGGCAATACGAATTATCATGTGGTCAACAAGGATGAAACGGTGTCCGGGATTGCTCAACGATATGGCGCCAAAGTCGAAGATCTGGCGGTCGCGAACAAACTTACAGAGCCGTACAGTATAAAAGAAGGCTCAAGGTTGATTGTCCCAAAACAAGCGCCGGAAAAGGCGATGCCGGTTTCTCGAGATGAGCCGCCTCCACTGGAACACGAGAACTCGCCGGACTCAGAGTTGTCATGGCCCATTGCGGGAAATGTAATAAAAGAATTTGGCAATGGAGACGAAGTTCACCGAAACGGGATTACGATAGAAGGTCATGAAGGCGGAAACGTAAAAGCAGCGGGATCAGGCAAAGTAGGTCATGTAGGCGATATTCCGGGGCTGGGCAAAGTTGTCCTGATAGATCACTCGGATCGCCTGGTTTCAGTTTACGCACAATTGAATGAAACGCTGGTTTCGGTCGGCGACAGTGTGACGCGAAGTCAGATTATCGGTTCTCTGGGAGGCGCCGGCCAGAAGGTAAAACCGACCCTATATTTTGAAGTTAGGTCCCATGCAAAAGCGACTAATCCAGTAAAGTTCCTCAAGACAAAACACCAGTAGTTGTCAGAGAGGCCCCATATTTGACGAAATCAGCTAAACAGCCATGTGGTTGCGCTCGAAGCCGAAATACACGAGGGCTCTTTGCGGTAGCGTGGCCTTTTACAATACCTTCCGGAGTGGTTACCACCGCTGCTCCGGTTCTCGCGAGAATCGCTCGTGAAGTTAAGGAGATTGGTTTTCTCACCACCAAAACCTTAAGCCTCGATCCCAGACCGGGGTATCGAGAGCCAATAATTCATGAGTATCATCCTGGTTGTTTTATAAACGCGGTTGGCCTGGCTAATCCTGGGGCATCCCAGTTCGCCGATGCCATGAAACCGTTACTCCCGCTTCATGATGGAAAACCTTTGTTGGTTTCAATCATGGGCAGCGATCCGGAGGAATTTCTCGAGTGCGCAGCTATTCTTGATGATGTGGCGGACGCTTTTGAACTCAACCTGTCATGTCCGCATGTCAAGGGAGCCGGACAGAGTGTGGGTTCTGATCCGCGAATGGTGGAGAAGATTGTCAGGCTGCTTCGTACGAGTTTCAAGAAACCGATAATCCCCAAACTTTCTCCAAACATCGCTAATATTGTTGAAATGGCGAAGATTTGCGAAAAGGCAGGCGCTAGCGGACTAGCCCTTATAAACACTGTTGGGCCTGGCACATCCGTGGATGATGACGGGAATCCAGTTTTGTCGAATGTTGTGGGTGGTCTTTCAGGTGTGGCAATAAAGCCTATCGGATTGAAGCTGGTTCGAGAGGTTTCTGCGGAGGTAAGTCTCCCAATCATCGCTTCAGGCGGTATTGCGTCTCCTAATGATGTTGAAGCGTATCGTAAAGCCGGCGCGACCTATTTTGCGGTCGGGTCAAGCCTGGCAGGTATGTCTACAACTGAGATCAAGAAATTCTTCAAATGGATCGCAGGAACAAACGCATCAAGAAAGAGCATAAGTAAGAAGCAAGCTAGAAGGAGGACGGGAAGTCTCACAAATTACGCAAGGACAAAAGTTGTAAGCAACAACCTCATTTCTTCCAACATGTTCAGACTTGAACTCGAGGAAGGTCCAAGGTGTGAACCCGGTCAGTTTTTCTTCCTGCGTATTCCCGATTATGGGGAGAAGCCATTTTCGCCTTTCCAAGACGCCAGGCCCGTGTATCTGATTAGATCGGTCGGCCCTTTCACTGAAAAACTTTCGACACTAGAAAAGGGTGACTCAATTTATCTTCGGGGACCATACGGAAATGGCTTCAAACCACCAGGCGAGTTAGAGAAGATAATCGTCCTGGGTGGTGGGACAGGAGCCGCCCCGATTTTAATGGCCGCGGCAAGATGGCGCGCAAATGTTATCAGGACGTTCATAGGATTTTCTCAGCCGGTACAAGATTGGTTTATGGATGAAATTCAATCAATGATCTCATTGGCGCAGATTACAATTGACGCGCCAGGGCAGGTCGGCGCCGTGATTGAATTGATTGACCGGGAATTGAGCGCGGTTTTCACGAGTTTGGAAAACACAAAGGCCTATATTTGCGGTCCCGCGACAATGATGAACAGGGCAGGCGCACTTTTCGCGAGATTTTTGGAATCAAAAGATATATATATAGCTAGAGAAGATATAATGAAGTGCGGGATCGGATTGTGCGGCAGTTGCGGCACCGAAAAAGGGTTACGATCCTGCATAGATGGACCTGTCTTTCGCCTTAATGATTGATATTATCTAATCGAAACGGATACACGGCTTATTTAATAAAACTCAGTAATTAAACCAAAAAATTAAGATAACATAAACAAAGAACCATTTCCTTGATCGCGTTCTTTATCGCTGTCATTGGATATATATTCTTGAGAGGATTAATATTGGAATAGGCAACTACAGAAAATAGTTGTATGATTACACATGTGACTTACCTGTCAGTCACAACAAACATTGACTACATACATCGAAAGGAAATAGGATGCTGAAAACCATGAGACAAAAAAAACTTTCTTCCGAAGACCGTAAAACGCAGGTCTTGGCCGCAGCCAGGTCCCTCTTTGCACGAGGCGGTTTTGCCGATGTGACGCTAGACGATATTGCCGCAATGGTTGGCATAAGTCGTCCGCGCGTTATTCAGCTTTTCGGCTCAAAACGCAACATTTACGAAGCCATTGCCGAGAACGCTTACAGATCGCACCCAATGGACCGTGACCTCGTAGGCCCAATGGAGCAAAAAGACGATTTCGGTGTATTCAAAGCTTTTGCATTCCACATACTGAAGCATACTGCCAACCGAGAGGATCGTGAGATTTTCAAGATACTCATGTACGCGAGGCTCAAAGAAGACAGTTTCCATCAAAAGCACTTTCAAGAGAAAGACGCGCTCATGATTAGCCGTCTGGCTGATTATGTCACCAGACGAGTCGAAGACGGCGTGTTCAGAAAAATGGACCCGCGCACGATAATATTTTGCTATCAGGCGATGATTTCCAATCTGGCTATTTACAAAAACGTCATGAAAAGAATGGAATTCGTTACTATTGACGGCTTAAGCGAGGAATGCGCTCGAATATTCTTACAGGGTGTCATGGCGCGGGGGGAAGTAGTTGAGTAGGAAGCGTTTTGTTGATTTAAGTATCGCTTTGGAAGCTGGGATCCCGAGCGATCCTCCGATGATGATTCCCTCTATTGATTATGTGACTCATGTTCAAGGCGCTGAGCAGATGACGGATTTCTTTCCAGGGCTTGAGAAGAACCAACTACCAAATGGCCTGGGTTGGGCAATGGAACTTATGACATTGACGACCCACAGCGGAACTCATCTGGACGCGCCTTATCACTATCATCCCACAATGGATAAAGGGAAGCCCGCCTTAACGATCGATGAAGTTCCCCTGGATTGGTGTTTCAGTGATGGTGTGGTCTTGGATTTTAGGCACAAGGCTGACGGCGAAAGGATTACTGTAGACGATCTTGAGAATGAATTACACAGGATAAAATATGAGATCAAGCCTTTCGACATAGTTTTGGTTCAGACAGGGGCAGACAAGAAATGGGGAACTCCTGAATATCTTGTGACAGGCGCGGGTATGGACCGGGAGAGCACTCTATATTTAACAGAAAAGGGTGTTCGTGTGGTTGGAATCGATGCCTGGAGTTGGGATCGGCCCTTACCTTTTCTTGCCAAGGAATTCAAAGAAACAAGAGATCCCAAGGTCATATGGGAGGCTCATTTCGCAGGTATTGAAGTCGGTTATTGCCACATGGAAAAGTTGGCCAATCTATCGTCCATAGGCCGTTCAACCGGATTCATTGTTTGTTGCTTCCCGGTAAAGATCAAGGGGGCGAGCGCCGGTTGGGCACGTCCTGTGGCTATTGTCGAAGAACAATAAATACCCCTGGTCTGATGCTCACAATTATGTTTCAGCCCCTCTTGAATTCAACCGATCGCGTTAACGCAATTTGTGCAAAATCAAGGTAGAGCGCTCTATGCTCAAGGGAACAAGAATAGAAAAACATTTCGGGGGACTTAAGGCCATTACGAACCTTGATTTTGAAATACATCAAGGGGAAATCGTCGGGATGATAGGTCCTAACGGTTCCGGAAAGACGACTCTTTTCAACCTGATATCAGGTCTGCTGAAATTAGATACAGGTAAAATCGAATTCGAGGGTTCAACTATTTCCGGTCTTGCGCCGTACCGAATAGCCGCTCTGGGTGTAGGTCGAACTTTCCAAATTGTTAGGCCGCTAATGGAGTTGACTCTACTTGAGAACGTCACAATAGCGGTTCTTTATGGGCGTTCCAATGTGAAAACTGTTGATATGGCTCGCGAAATTGCGATGAGTATTCTCACCTTTATCGGACTTGCCCCTCGATTCGACAATCTTCCCGGACAACTGGGATTGGAGGGTCGAAAACGTTTGGAGATTGCGAGAGCGCTCGGCTCCAAACCCAAGGTCCTGCTACTTGACGAAGTTTTTGCCGGTATGAATCCAAAAGAAATTGGAGGCGCCATTGATCTCACCTTTAGGATACGGGATGAATATGGGGTAACCGTTTTCATGGTTGAACACGTTATGAAAGCGATCATGAGAACGTGCGATCGCGTCATCGCGTTGCGTAATGGAATGAAGATAGCGGATGGTGTCCCTGAGATGGTCGCAAATAATCCTGAAGTGATTCGAGCTTACCTGGGTGATAATTATGCTAAGAATTGACTCGATCACTGCTAAGTATCAGGATCTCTCCGCCATTTCAGAAGTTTCCCTCGATGTTGAGGACGGTAAGATTACCGCTCTTATCGGATCCAATGGCGCTGGTAAGACGACAATATTAAATTCAGTCTCCGGTCTCAAGGAACTGTCAAGCGGTCGAATCTACTGGAACGATCGGATTATCTCCGGCTCATCTCCTGACCAGATAGCGGCACTGGGCGTTATTCAGGTTCCAGAGGGACGAAAGTTGTTTCCAGCAATGACGGTTGAAGAGAATCTGGAGCTGGGGGCTTATTTGCCGGGTCCTCGCCGGGACTGGACAAAAACACGAAAACGGGTTTTTGAACTTTTTCCCAGACTAGAGGAGCGAAGAAAACAATATACGGGAAGCCTATCCGGTGGTGAGCAACAGATGGTGGCAGTTGGAAGGGCACTGATGGCCCTCCCAAAGCTGCTTATGCTTGATGAGCCATCGCTTGGCCTTGCTCCAATCGTAACTGACGAAATTTTCAAAATAATTGTAGAGTTGAATCGCGAAGGTCTTACAGCGCTTGTTGTTTCTCAGGAAGTGCTCCAGACATTGTCTATATCGAATGCGGCCTATCTATTGGAAAACGGAAAGATCGTTCTTCATGGCGCCGCCGGCGCTATGCTGGCGGACCCTAAAGTCAAGGAGTCGTACCTCGGAATCTAGTCTTCCTGGGGCGGCGGGTAATAACCGGATTAAATCAACAGCCTGATTATGGAAGGGAGGACAAAATGACGTCACGCAGAAAAGGTTTCATCACAATGTCAGGGAAGCTTCTTGGGACCATACTGATGGTTCTATTGATGTGCTGGACCGTTAACGCTGCAGAAAAACCGATTGTGATTGGAGGATCGCTTCCTCTCACCGGCCAGTTCGCCGAAACCGGCCAGTGGATTGAACGAGGCATGAAATTCTGGGCCAAGGAGACTAATGAAAAAGGGGGACTGCTGGGTCGTCCGGTTGAATTCAAGATCTATGACGATGAATCAAATGTGAACAAGGCGGTCACCTATGCCGAGAAGGCGATAACAGTCGATAAAGTTGATCTGTTGTTCGGCGGTTATCCTGGAACCGCAGCTCGAGCCGTCATGCCCGTGGTCGAAAAACATAAATTTGTTTACGTATCGATGGGTGGGCATATGAAGAGTTTCGAGCAAGGCTACACTTACTCCTTTGGTGGTCCACCGCTTATGGGAGAATGGTGGTACGAGGGTTTCTTCCAGTGGCTTGAAACCGTCCCGGCGGATCAGAGGCCTAAGCGAGCCGCTGTGTACACTATGAACAATCCTATAGGTGCATCTTTGACGGAATCGATAATCATCTGGACCAAGAAACTGGGAATCGAAATTGCGATAGATGAAAAATACAATTTGCCTTTGCCTGACGCGACACCTCTGATTGTTAAAGCTAAACAGATGGATTGCGATCTGCTTTGCTCCAATGGAGTTTTCGCTGATGGTGTCATGACGATTCGCGCGGCCAAAGCCTTGGGTTACAATCCGAAAGCCATAGTTCAGGGGATTGGATCGGTTGTCCCGGCATGGAGTAAAGAACTCGGTCCGGACGGTGATTACGTTTTTTCCGGCACGTCATTACATGACAAATTGAAGTTCCCTGGTAATGACAAACTTAACGCATTTGTGAAGAAGGAATACCAGATTGACGGATATCCAATGTATTTTGGCTTTGGCTATGTGTGGATGCAAACCCTTTCGCAGGGTGTTGAAGGCGCCAAGAGTCTTGATCAGACCAAGATTCGAGATTGGCTGAAATCTAACAAAGTAGATACAATTGCTGGGCCAATGAAGTTTACTGACAAAGGAATACCGGATCCTATCAACTTCTGCACCCAGGTAATCAATGGCCATGCTGAACTGATTTGGCCGCCGGAAGTCCGGACAGCTAATCCGGTGTACCCGAAACCAGCGTGGAAGTAGCGTTTTAATTATTGGGAGCGGCCCGGAGTATCAAGGAATGGATGAATGAATCTTGTATTGGTGTTCCAGTCACTGATCAGCGGAATCATGATGGGTGCAGTTTACGCTCTTCTTGGAATAGGGTTTTCTCTGACGTGGGGAGTGATGAAAGTGATTAATGTTTCCCACGCGACTTTTGGCCTGATTGCCGCTTTCGTTGCCTATACGCTGTTCAAGGTGTTCGGGATGGATCCTGTTGCGTCCCTGGCTGTGACTTTGCCGTCACTCTTCGGGTTGGGTTGCCTCGTCTACTGGTTCTTGATCAATCCAATAACAAGGGCAAAAGCGGTTATAGTGTCCTCAATGATTCTGACTTTTGGTATCGCCATAATACTTGAGAATCTCATCCTTTTGGTGTGGGGAGCGGACCCGAGATTGCTGACCACTTCCTACACCAACAAAGTTTTCGCAATAGGGCCGCTTTATTTCCAATACCCCCGTGTTTTAGGGTTTTTAATGGCGGTAGTTGGAGTAACAGCTATCCAGTTGTTCCTGAAAAGGACTCTTACGGGTAAGGCTGTGCGAGCAGCTTGGCAACAGTCCGAAGCCTCTCAATTGTGCGGAATAAACCTCAAGAAGATCAGTATGATCACCTTTGGTTTGGCCGTAGCTTCGGCCGGCGCAGGTGGAGTAGGGATGGCTATGCTATATTCATTTGAGCCGCATTCCCATAACCTCTGGCTGATTTACCTGTTTCTCGTGGTAATTGTAGGTGGAGTGGGGAACATCCTTGGCGCAGCCGCGGGCGGTATGCTGATAGGGGTCATAACTGGTCTTTCGATGGCGTTTCTGCCGTATCAATGGATTAACGTGCTTACATTCGGTCTCTTGATGCTAATTTTGATCTTCCGTCCTCATGGACTCTTTCGGAGCGAGGTCTGAGGATGGGGCAAGATTCGGGCTGGTCAAAAAGGACCCTGCTATTAGTCATAGTGTTCATCTCATGCGTCACAATATTTCCATGGTTGGGACCTCCTGTTTATTTCATCTCCTTTGCATTCAATGTTTTTATTTACATAACACTCGCGACTTCGTGGAACATTATCGGGGGATATACCGGCTATCTGTCATTTGGACACGTGGCGTTTTTTGGTATAGGCGCTTATGCTGCCGCCATCTTTGGAATGTGGTTCGGCTTGAGCCCGGCCCTCAATATTCTGGCGTCCATCCCTGCAGGTCTGGTTTCAATGCTCTTGGCAATATTGGTAGGTTATCCTTGCTTGAGGCTGCGAGGTCCGTATTTTGCCGTTATCACTCTTTGTTTTGCTTTTGTGACTGAACTCACAATAAGAAATTTGGATTTTCTAGGCGGAGCGGATGGTCTATGGCTTAAGGGACTTGCCCTGCCTATTGAGGTCAGTAGATCGATATTCTTTGAATTGATGTTGGTGTTGACTCTTGTAACACTGTTTGTGGCTAACCGAATTGAAAAGTCCAAATTTGGATCTGGTCTTAGGGCTATAAAAGAAGATGAAGAAGTAGCTCAGACCATGGCGATCAACACCCCGAAACTGAAAATAACGGCTTTTGCAATATCCGCTTTCTTTCCGGGTGTGGCTGGAGGCTTGTACGCTTGTTACTTGACCTATATTCATCCTGATATTGTTTTTGATGTTAACGTTTCGATCCTGATTGTTTTGATGGCATTGTTCGGAGGAGGCGCTTTCTGGTTTGGTCCGCTTGTAGGCGCGACTATATTGACTTTCGTTAATGAAGGCCTGTCCACCTTTGTAAAAGCGGAATATGCCAGAATAATCTATGGTTGTTTGTTCATAATTGTGATTATTTTTATGCCGAACGGGATACTGGAATTCGCGAAAACACGAATGGTAAAAAAACCGGCTAAATTTGAGGCTGCTGTAAAATGAGTGACGAGTTGGTGGATCGATTCATGCCGTTTGCAATCTGTGTAAACTTTTGCCGCTACGAACGAGAAGCCACCTGACTTGGCGCAACCCGAGAAAATCTGTTTGCAAAATTCCTAATGCGCAGGAGGTTTATACGATGTCAAAGTGGAGAATCCAGCCGCTGGTCTTTGGCACAATTGAGGTCAAGAAAGATCAATTGACAACCGGCTTGGACGTCGGGCTGCCGTTGACGGTCCCATACTTAGGATTTTATCTGACTGATGGCACAGCGCATGTGCTTGTCGACAATGGAATTAATTCAAAATACATTGTGGACGGTAAGGCGTGGGCTGGTAGCCCCGCAGTAGGAGGGCGGGATTTTGTAATCAAAGCCCTAGTCGATTTGAGGATAGAACCGGACCAAATTGAAACTGTTATATATACGCATCTCCACAATGATCATGCGGGGAATTGCGATCTTTTCCCGGACGCTGCTCATGTTTTTCAGGACTCCGAATGGAAGGAACTTCTTGATCCCTTACCCTCCATGAGGATTCGAGGTGATTACGACCAAAGTCTAATTCCTGAACTGAATCAACTTCGATGTATAAAAGTTGTTGGTGACACTGAACTTTTTGACGGAATAAGATTGACGCAAACCCCGGGGCACACCGCAGGGAGCCAATGTCTCTTGGTAGACACAGTTGACGGTTTTTACACCCTTGCGGGTGATACTGTCCATGTCCTTCCTATAGCGTTTCCCGAAATGGATCACATGATTCTCATGGATGGTTCGGTCCTCCCGATTACTGCTGCGCCTAAAAATTGGGGGCCTGCTGTGCCCTCCTGTTTGGTTTACGATCATTATGCATGGTTCAGATCGATTTACAGGATAAAATCTACCTTGAAAGGACCACAGTTCTTGCTGCCTGGTCATGAGCCATCGTTGGTAGGGAAGATTTTCGGGTAATTAATCCAAAGTGAGATCCAATTGTTTGATATCTTGGAATCATATATTAAGTTTTGACTATAGGATTATGAAAACTTAATCCTGTTTCACTACTTACTAAAGTGAATTAATTTGTTGGAGTAACATATGGAAAAACTTATTATTACAGCGGCAATTACTGGAGCTGCGACGGTGCCTTCACTCACTCCTTATCTACCATTAACCCCAAAGCAAATTGCTGACTCCGCTATTGAAGCGGCGAAGGCAGGGGCCGCGATTGTCCATATACACGCTCGTCGTCCTGAAGACGGCTTCCCTTCGTCCGATCCAGAGCATTTCCGAGAAATATTAACGAGAATCAAAGAAAAGACTGACGTTGTAATATGCATAACCACGGGTGGTTCAGTTCTCATGACGGTAGAAGAGAGGGCCGCCACGGTTCCGCTGTTTAAGCCTGAAATGTGTTCGTTCAACATGGGGTCGATAAATTTTGCACTGCATACGGCGGTGAAAGCAATCAAAGAGTTTAAGTATCCCTGGGAAAAACAATACCTTGAAATGAGCAAGGATTTTATTTTCAAGAATACATTCAAGGACTTTGAATATTTATGTAATGTTACCAGGGAGAATAATACAAAACCCGAACTTGAGATCTACGATGTGGGACATCTTTACAATCTTGACCATCTTGTGACTGAAAAAATGATGACCCCTCCGATGCACATGCAATTCGTTATGGGAGTACTAGGAGCTATCAGGGGAACCCCTGAAGATCTGACTTATTTAGTGACCAAAGCGAAGGTGCTGTTTGGTAAAGAGAATTTCACATGGTCCGTCATTGGGGTCGGCGCGGCTGAGATAAATCTCTCGACAATGGCTATTCACATGGGCGGTCATGTGCGGGTTGGCTTAGAAGACAATATTTTCATAAAAAGGGGAGTTCTTGCAAAAAGCAACGCTGAGTTGGTCGAAAAAGTAGTTAAGCTCGCGGACCTTTTACACAGGGATGTTGCGACCCCTACTGACGCTCGACGGATTCTGAAACTGAAGGGACCTGAGAACGTGAATTTCTAAGCGTTTTCTCGATAAATTCGACATCGGTGTCTGAAGTTGAAGGCAGAATCAGCTTCAACAAGTTTGGGGAACGCAGGATGCCCAGTAACCGAGGGTCGGGACAACAGCCTTCGAACCGATTGCTTTATCCCGACCCTATCTTGAGTTAACCGAATGTCATACAGGTCATATCGTCACTATTTGTTATGACCCTACCGGTACCAATTTCACGTAAGTATCATAAAAACTCACGCTTCCACCAACGGGATCAAGCATACAGGTGTTTTTTAGCGCAGGATCTATCCACATTGCCGCGTTAGCGTGTATGCCTGCGGCCCGCTTCGGTTCACCCTTAATGGTCTTGCCATCTATAGAAAAATCAACCGCTCCTGATGCCCAGTTTCCAAAGCCTAGAGCGAAGCTTATCACTCCAGGTCTCATAGTCTGCGTGAATTGCAGGGAGCCAAGCATCTGTTTTGTTGATCCAGCTCCTAGATCCCAATCTCCTGATGGATTGGTTGCGCTGACGACCTTGACTTTCTGCCCTTGTTTCAATCCCAGTCGTTTGGCGTCTGTCGGATTTATCAAGACAGCGTTCTCCGGCATTAGCGGGTTTAGCCACTGGTTGGTTATTGTTCTGCTTTTGGTGTGGACAACTGATCGATGTGTTATCAGGACTAAATCATGGCCTTTTCTTAAGTCTTCCGGCTCCTTACCATGGTAATCCATTATTGGAATGTAGTTCGCGTACCCTAGATTTTTCTTCCCCGTCCCAGAGTGAATCGTAGAAGCTGTCTTCTCCTGATACAAGTTCAAGAGTTTTCCATAAGGATGAGCCAATCTATCTCCTTTGTAAGCTTTGTCATGATCTTCAAATCGACCTCCACGATTCAAGACATACACTACCTTTGGCCAGACTTTCTCGCCTGCCAGCTTTTTCCATCTCTCCACATCGAAAACACTCTTTGGCAAGCTCTTGCGAGCTTCGAGGAAAGACTTAATTTCCTTTTCATCCGCATCCGGAACTGAATCTGATCCGTCAGGTTTCTCACCGTAAGCAAGATTCGCCACAGCTCGAATGTAAAAGTCATCAAAATGCTTGAGATCGAGACCAGGGGCGTACGCATCGGCTCCAAATCCCGGGAGTTTCAATTTTTCAGCCAGGCCGAAGAGCATCGCCTCAAAGCTTATAGGCATCTCAGCGTCAAAGGCCTTGCAGTTCTCAGGTATAGGCGCTATTGCCGGCTGCCTTACCGGCTGAACCTTGCATGGCATACAGGGGTGGCTACCTTGGAATTCCCACCTTTCCAGATACGACAGATCAGGAAATATATAATCAGCGTACATGGAAGTCGGTCCAATCAGAATATCGTTCGCCACAAAAAGGGGAAGCTTATTGACGTCACAGAGAATTTTTATGTTTGTCTGGCCGGCGGGCAACGAATAGGTAGGAGCGCCCATGTACAGGAACAATGCTTTTACCTGATATGGATATGCGTCCCCTATAGATGGAATGATTTCTTCGTAGATGTCGCTGCTAATGGGATACCAATTTCTTTTTGCTGGATAACCCTCAAATATGGTCGTCTTCTCGTAATCCACCCCGTGTCTGATAGAGCTTATTCCGAATGAACTCATCTTCCCCGGTTGAGCGCTAAGCTCGTAAAGCTTGCCCTTTTTACCCATAGTATCGTAAGTTGAGGCTATACACATACCACCTTTTGCGTCAAAATTCCCAAGGAGCATGTTTATCGTCATCCAGCTCAAGATATTATAAAAGCCGTTGGTGTGCTGTGCAGGGCCTCGATGAATGTCAACAGCGGCTCTCTTCCCGTAGCTTGTGAGTTCTTTAGCCACCTCGAGCATGTCGGACTCTTTGACACCGGCAACGTCAGCCCACTCTTTGAATGACTTCTGCTTCGCATTCTCCAATAGGACCTGTAAACCAGACTTTATTTGTGTTCCGTTGGGCAATTTAGTGTCCACGAACAAGTCAGCGACCACCGGAGTTTTCATGTCATTTGGATCAACTACCGTTGGAGTTCCCTGAACCATGGCCACAAGGAATTTTTCCTGGTAGTCTTTCCCATCTTTTGTTTTTCGAGTCTCGGGCTGAGATAACCCTATGTCCGACGCTCTCACAAACTTTCCCGGCTTACCATCTTTAATCTCAACCAGCCAGGTGGCGTTTGTCCAACTCGTCTCACCGTTGGCTGTAGCTGCCGCTTTATTGGCATTGGCGAGAAACTTCTCGTCGTAACGCTTGTTCTCCAAAATCCAGCGGATCATGCCTGAAGCGAGAGCCGCATCGGTTCCTGGCTTGATTGGCAACCATTTCCAAGCCTTAGACGCCAGTTTACTAAAACGGGGGTCAGCTACCGCAATTTTCGTAAAGCCGCTCACCAAGTTGCCGGTCAATCTCACCGACCTATTTGGCGGACCGTAATTACCTTCAAACAGATTCGCTCCTACGAAAAACACAAATTTGCTGTTTTCTGTGTCGGCTTGCCAATAGAACTTGTTTCCATCAGTAAACTTACCATCAACGTATTGTTCACTTATCGCTTTGCAAGTAAAGTAAAGGGAGCCCTGACAGACGGTAGTGTGGCCGTGAGCATTCGTTGTTCCAAGACCATCAGCAAATCGCTTATACAAATCGCTTCTTCCGCCCTTTAGGCGTCCCCATGCCACCACTATCTGATTGTTTTTCGGACCAAAGTCAGGATGGTTTGGATCGATTAGCTTATCTAAATCAGCGGCGTGCTTTTGCTTGAATTCTTCGACAAGGGCCTTTTTTTTGTCCTTGTCTTTTTCATCCAGGATAGCTTTGACATCCGAGGCCATGGCCTTGGCGCCTTTCGCATCCTTGAGCACAGCTATCTTGGATAATCCTTCAACCTCTCTGGTCTGTTCTCCGGGAACATTGGCAAACAGCTTGCCGCCTTCAACGATTTCCTTAACCGCCTGTTCGAAAGGGATGGTGATCCATTTATTCTCGCCTCTCTTGCCTGCCCTCTTTAACACTTTTCTAATTCTGTAGGGATCGTAAGCGGTTTGAAGGCCAGCCTGTCCTTTAGGACAAATTGCCCCGTCAATAGCCGCCGCAGTTTCTACAGTCGTCTTGAAGGGTATCTGGGGAAGGAGGGTCCACGGGTTGTAAGGATTACCGTCAATCTTGACTATTACTCCATCCTGCAACTTGGCGGATACCCCACACCCAGTGTTGCATTGGAGACAAGCGGTGTAAATTATGTTAGATGGCTTCGAAAGCTCGTAAGGGGCATCAGCGCGATCATTGTTCATAATTGCCGATTCCCGTCGCTCCGGAGCGGCTATTGCTCTTGAGCCGGTAAGAGCTACTCCAGCGCCCAATAGAGCGCTACCAGCCAAAAAGCCTCTTCGTGACGAATGTTTGCTGTCTTTGTTTTCGCTCATTGTAAACCTCACAAATCTTATTACAGGCGGGATTCGACAAGTTGGCTTAATTTAACGCCAACGTAGAAAATGGTCATTCCAACTGCTATCATCATCAAAGCAACAAGATATTCCATCGAAGTGATGTGGTAGTCGTAAGAGAGCCTGGGATCTTGAAAAGCTTGCGCTAATCCGGGGATCTGACCTATCACCTGCCCGGGAACCAGGACGCAAAGACGCGCGGCGCCGAATCCTATTGTTGCTAGTAATGAGGCAAAAACCCATCCTCCTCTACTTTTCATCGCGAGGAGAATGGACGGGGCTATAACGCCTACGCCAATATGTAAAATCCAGAAGACCGGCCAGTACCCACCAAAAAGCAGGTAATCAGTGTTCGGAGAAAGCGCTCCGGGATTCCAAAAAGTGATTGAAAATTCCGCGAACTCAAATACCACGTAGATAATCAGACCAATCACTGTGACTGCCCTCAAAACTCTGAGCGCCGAGTCCAAATGAGACTGGTCAGTCCTGGAAGCAGTCCTTGGCGCAATGGCTGCTCGAACAAACAGAAGAGAGGCTGAGCCAAGAGTTATTGCGGAAACGAAAAACAACATCGACAAAAGAGGACTTCTCCAGAATTCATTTGTGCGAACGGCCTCGAAGAAAACACCGCTCTGGCTCGGGAACAATATTGAGAAAAGCATTCCAAGAGTAAGTAACGGTTTAAGCCATGAACTCTTTTGTTTGAAGCTCAACAACCAGCACAGGGCAGCTACAATTAGGAAGATATTGTACATCCAGGCGTTAAAAGCCATCATGCTTGTGAAAGATGAATGAATGAGAATGTTCATGAGACGATCCATTCGACCCAAGTCCAGCCAAACTCCTAGGAATGCCGGCAAGAGACCGGCAAGACTCAACACTATTGCGAGCCTCAGGTCCGAGGGCCTGGAAAACCCGTCAATCTCGAATAAATAACCAAGGCTCCCAAGAATGAATGATCCACCAGAGATTCCGACTCCTAGGAAGTAGACGCCTATCCATAGGCCCCATGTCACGTAAGAGCCGTACCCCGCTGCGTTATGACCATGAGTTAATCTGAGAATTACGCCCACTATGCCGGCGAGCAGGAATAATATCCAGACGAGCCACAGAGCCTTGGTCCACTGCGTGGCCAACCCTGAGGCGCCCTGTGCCGCATCGGAGGAAGAGTGTTGACTATTCATGGAATATCCTCCCTTTCCCTAAACAATGTAGTAGCATTTGGGCTTGTTGTCCCAATGCGGTAAGAGGGTCTGAACATTGTTCCTGGTCACTTTTTCAACAACCAGACTTTCCGTGTCATTCGAATCCCCGAAATAAGTGGCTCTTCCAATGCAGGTCGAGACACACATCGGCAACAGCCCATTTTCAAGACGATGCAAGCAGAAATGGCACTTTCTGGCGTTTCCGACCGGCGAACCATGGTCCTTGCGATTCCAAGACTTGCCATATTCGTTGCTGGGCAAGCCTTCCCAAGGCGCGGGCGACCCATAGATCGGCCTCTCCTTGCCCTCCGGGGCCCCTTGCGCCTCGTTTGAAGTGTAGTATCTACCAAAGTCGCTTGTTCTGGCGCCGTAAGGACATGCGTTGAGGCAATATCGACACCCGATGCATCTGTCATAATCAATTACAACAACTCCGTCAGGCCGCTTCCACGTGGCCTTCACCGGACAAACAGGAACACACGATGGATTCTCACAATGCATGCATGGTCTGGGAAGAAAATTAAGCCGTACATTGGGAAATTCACCGATTTCGGTTTGGACAACCGGACGGTAGACGACGCCTGGCGGAAGTTTGTTCTCGGCTACGCAGCCTATCGTGCAGGCCTGACATCCAACGCACTTTCTGAGATCAATCACCATAATCCATCGCCGCTTTTCTACTGGTTTTGACATGGCCGCAGCTAACTCTCGCTGCATTCTGATGTGATCATCTTCACTCGGCTGAGTTTTAAGGTTCTTCATGGCAGTAAGATTGCGTACGGTTTTTTCACCGGTGGGATCCTTCGATGCCAATTCTCCGCGATCTTTGAGGATCGCGGCGCCAGCCGCCGCAGCCCCTACGCCGACTAGGCCACCCGCGCGAATAAATTCTCGCCGATCCATGATTTCGCTCACCTTCTTCATCACTATCTCCTTTTATAGTCGCAGTGGTTTGATTGAACCCTTACTGCAAATCCGTCATATTAACTTACCTTGTCAGTTCATTTTCCTAACCTCCTCTTCATCTTCTGGACGCAATTAGGCTATTGTACAGTTTGACGTTATTATAAATAGCATGTCCAGTATGTGAAATATCTTGTCGGCCTCCTGATCTTACCCCGCGGTTTTGACCTTGGTCATTTTCTTGTAGAGGGGGGACATGTCTCTTAGTTTTTGAATGATTGGGGGTAATATTCTCAGCAAATGATTAACATCTTCGTCCGTATTCTCTATGCCAAGCGTCAACAGCAGCGAGCCCTGAGCTGTTCCATGATCGATTCCCATCGCCAGCAATACATGAGAAGCCTTGAGCGACATGGAAATGCAAGCCGATCCGCTGGCAACCTGGATCCCATCCATGTCCAGAAAGAGCAGCATCGACTCGCCCTCAATATACCTAACGACAAAACTTGCGTTGCCCGGCAGTCGCTGAGTAGGATGGCCCACAAGAGCTACTTCTTCTATTTCTGCGGTAATTTCGCGGATCAGGCGTTCTCTTAGAGGCATCAGTTGAGCAATACGCGCGGACATTTCCGTTGAGGCAATTTCAGCAGCTTTCCCCATGCCCACAATGCCTAAGACGTTTTCGGTGCCAGCCCGAAAACCCCTCTCTTGCCTTCCTCCGTCCATAAAAGGCGAAATCTTCGTACCTCTCCGAATATATAAGGCCCCAACTCCCAAGGGACCGTAAAAAGGGCTTGCCGATAATGACAGGAGGTCTACGTTGAGGGCCTCAACGTCAACAGGGATGACCCCGGCGGTTGCCACAGC
This sequence comes from Deltaproteobacteria bacterium, assembly GCA_026388665.1. Lineage (GTDB taxonomy): Bacteria > Desulfobacterota > Desulfomonilia > Desulfomonilales > Desulfomonilaceae > CAJBEZ01. The sequence goes on along the minus strand of JAPLJJ010000079.1, from coordinate 6,583 downwards.
GTCCGTGTGAAAAGGAAGCTTGTATTTCCTAGCAATCTGGCCGATCTCAGCAATGGGTTCAATACTTCCAATTTCGTTGTTCGCGTGCATCACTGAAATTAACGCTGTTTGGGGTGTAATGGCCTTTTCCACGTCGTCAGGATTCACCATTCCATACTTGTCCACCGGGAGCCAGGTGACTACTATGCCCTGATTTTCCAGCGACCTTACAGCATGCATGGTGGAGAAGTGTTCGATGGAAGAGGTTATCAAATGGTTTCCTCGAGATCTGTTCGCCTGAACGACACCTTTCACCGCCCAGTTGTTTGACTCAGTTCCTCCTGAAGTGAAGATGATTTCATCCTCGTGAGCATTGATTAGATTGGCCACATTATCCCGCGCCTCTTCCAGCGCCTCAGTTATCTCTTCTCCAAGGCTGTAAATGCTCGACGGGTTGCCGTACTTCTCGCGCAGGAAAGGTATCATGGCATCTGCCACCTCTGGAAGAATCGGTGACGCTGCCACGTGGTCCAAATTTATAGTTTTCATAGACTTGCCTCCTGAAACCACAAGGAGTTGCCGTTTTGTAAAGATGCGAATTCCTTCCCTGCTCCCGATCACCAGCTTACTTGATTTTGGCAATACCAAAAACGCCCTGTGCATCCAATCGCTAACAGCGATAGACTCGCAGATTGTCCTTGTCCGCACTGCTGGATAGATTGCAACATTCCCTTTGGCAGCCTCACGGGAAATGATGCTCAGTCATCCCGAAACATCCAGTCAGCAGGAGTGGTAAGTTCGACTTCGGTAATGCTTTCCCACGTGACGTCATGTTCCTGGAAAATTTGTTCGAGAATCTCTTTGTCCATGGCATCCCACCAGCAATAGCGTTTTCCGATGCCCAAATTGTGCCACGTCTTTCGCCAGAAGGCCCTTGGCTCCACGGCCAAATGGACCCATCTGGATTCAATAGTTTCTCTTGGAACTGACGGCTCATCATGTACAACTAGATAATAGGGCATGGTCTCCTCCTCTTCGCAAAAAAAGCACTTCGCCGGATTCAATGGACAAACTGGCTTCCTTCCTCACTCTTGACCTGCTGGAAGAATTTGCACGCTGCGCAATCTCTCATCTTAACGGCAAATTCCCCCTGGGCTTTGCCTTCACAAAATGTTCCAACGACTTTCCAGCAGTACCTTCCGGCAAATGATCCCCTGTTCTTGCCGTGATGCATCAGGGCTGTGGCCACTGGACAAACTCCCAACTCGTCAATTTGGATCCCACCGGGTTGTCGACCGCAGTTCATGGTTTCCCAACAATTTGACATGCCTTTAGCAGATTCCATCTGCCAGCGGCGCCATTCGTGCGGAACAGTCACGTCCACTTCTATGATTTCAGAGTATTTGATTCCTAATTGCTTGAAGATCTCCTTGATAACATCCTGGTGTGGCGCTTCCCATTCACAGTACCGTATCCCTTCTTTTGTGTTGAACAGTGTCATCTGCCAGGTGGCTCGTTGGTCCCTAGCGATTTCGGTCCATCTTGTTTCTAGGATAATTTGATCCACATTCGTTTCATTGTGTATAGTCAAATACTTGGGCATGTCGTCCTCCTTCTTGAACGATTTGCGCCACCAACTATTTGGATGTTTGATTGCCCCGAGGGAAATCGTCTTCTACGAGTTACTCTCCCGATCGATCCTCCTTTCTCAACGAGCCAAATTCGGTCAGTGGCACAATCTGTGTCGGGCGACCCGGAGGCTTTAGTCAGCAAAAATATCACGTCATCTGGATACTAATTGTTATGAGCCAGCCGGTACAGCAACTTACAGTTGCACCAAGATGCACAACTCTAGCACTAGATTGGCGTGATTTTCACGTAAGTATCATTGAACGACGCACTGCCACCGATTGGGTCCGTAAGACAGACATTGCGTGCTACAGTGTCCTCCAACATAACTGGATTTGGAGTGAAACCTCGTGATCGTTTCGGGTTACCCTTGACCAGGCTCCCGTCAACGGTCATGTCACGGGAACCGCTCGCCCAATGGCCAAAATGCCATGACACAGCGACAACACCAGGTCTCAAGCCCTCAAGCACCTTGACGGCACCCTCAACATGCCGAATTTCACCGTTTCCCAGATCAAATGACCCGTCAGGATTAGTGGCCGAACCGAGCCTCACGCGGTCGCCATTACGAAGGCCCAGCTTTTCCGCGTCTACACGGTTCAACAGGACAGCATTTTCGGGACAGAGTTCGGTTAACCATTGGTTCATCGGCATGGTGCGACTCTGAGTGCCAAAGATCTCTTTGAAGGTGATCAGGTGGAATGGGTAATCCCCTCCCTTCGTGACCGGCTGCCCGTTCGCGAACCTGGGGCCTTCCAAGGCGGGCAGCCCGTCGAAATGTTGGCCAGACATGGAATTGCGGCCGTTAGCTACACGTTCGACGAATATTTGAAAAAGACCCGAGTAGGGGTGAGCCTGCGTGTCTCCTTTGTACATTTTGTCCGAGTCTTCGAAACGGCCTCCACGGTTGAGCACGTAGACTACATGAGGCCAATAGTCGGCACCCGCGGCATTCTTCATGCGTTCTTCGTCGAAAACAGCTTTGGGCAGGTGTCTTCGAGCTTTGCGGAAAATATCCATCTCATTCGCGTCAGCGGCTGGGACCGAGTCTCCCTGTTTATCGCCCATGGCGATATTGGCCGCTGTCTTGAGATACCAGTCGTCTTGGTGGTCGAAGTTCTTACCAGGACCCAAGCCGTCCTTGCCGATGCCTGGCAAGTTCAGCTTTTTCCCGAGCGCGATAAGAAAAGCCTCCATGTTAATTGGCATCTCGATCCCGTCGACCTTGATGGTCTCTGGCAAAGGCGCCACGACAGGTTGACGCATTTTGCTCAAAGTGGCGAGCATGGCCGGTGACCCTCCGCCAGGCGATCCCCAGCGCTCCAAATACGTTGTGTCAGGGAAGATGTAGTCAGCGTACATGCTAGTCTCGCCGACTAGAATGTCACAAGCGATGAACAGCGGCACAATCTTGGTGTCTCTTAGAATCGCGATTTGCTTGTGTCCGGCCGGTGTAGAAAGGACGGGCGTACCCATGTGCAGAAACAACACCTTTATGGGATAGGGATATCCGTCCTTCGCTGATGGGATGACTTCCTGATACAGGTTGCCGGTAAACGGATACCACGGGCGCTTGGCAGGATAACCGGCGAACAGGGTGCTCTCCTCGTACGTGGCCCCTTCACGATTCAGCTTGACTCCGAAATCCCACAGCGGTGCCGGGTGCATCTTGGCGAAATTATACGGGTTCCCAGGCGCCCCACCTAGCTCATGCCAGTGGCCGCCACCCTGGGCTAAACCACCTTTCCAGCCGGAGTTTCCGATGAGAACGTTGAGAAGAATAATAGCTTGGCCGTTATAGTATCCATCGGTATGCTGCACCGCTCCGCGGTAGAACTCCGCTGCGGCCTGTTTCCCATACGAGGTGAATTGACGAGCCATCTCGATGATGGAATCTTCAGATACCCCACACATCTCAGCGTATTGCGCGATTGTTTTCTCGCTGACTCTATCGCGGAACAAATCGAAAGCAGTCCGTGCGATAATCCCCTCCCTTTCGACTTTAGCTTCCAGATCGCCTTTAATCGCGTGGTCTTTGTCATTGGGATCTATTGCGAGGAGTTTTCCGTCGCGGGACACGACAAATTCAAGCTTGCTCCCAACTCCAACCTCGTCAGCCCTCAGGTAACGGGCTGGGCGGCCTCCCTCGATCTTGACCATGTAGGAAGCGGTGCTCCAAGCGGTCTCACGATCCGCATTAGCCGCAGCCTGATTTGCGTTTTCTAGAAAACGGCGGTTAATTCGGGCGTTATCGATCATCCAGCGGGCCATTCCCTGTGCAAAGGCTCCGTCGGATCCGGGTTTGATGGGGATCCACCAGTGGGCCTTGCCCGCCGAACGAGAAAGCCGTGGATCCAAAACAGCGATTTTAAGATCCCCAGTACCGAGCCCTTCTGCCACAAGTTGAGAGAGAAGCGGCGGGCCAAAGTTGGCATCGCTGAAGCCGGTTCCGAAGAAAATCGCGAAGCGGGTGGCGCCAAAATCCGGCTTCATGTGATCTTTGCCGCCGCTCCACTTCCCCTCTGCCCACTTGTTTGTCACTTCCTTGTAAGCGATATGATGACTCTGTTCGCAGATCGTCGTGTGCTCAAAGGCGTTTACTGACCCAAGGCTGTCAAAGGTAAACCATTTCATGAGATCGGACCTGCCATGCTGAATACGGCCGGCCAAGAACACGAATTGGTTGTTTTTAGGTCCCAGGTCTGGGTGATCGGGATCGATGAGTGTATTTAGTTGGTCCGAATGCTTGTTCTTAAATTCCTCAACAGTCATCGATTTCTTTTTGATTTTAGCCACGTCGTCCGCCATCTCCTTGGAAGCCGGGCGGTCACGGAGTACACATACCTCTTTCATTCCTTGGACGTGGCCTTCGCCAAATAGATTGCCTCCTTCAACGATCTCATCAATAGCAACGTTGAAGTCCACGGTGACCCATTGGCCGCCGCCCCGAGGGGTTCCGGATTTGCGTTTCAGCACTTTGATGATACGATGAGGGTCGTACAGCGTTTCGATTCCGCTTTGGCCTTTTGGGCAAATTCTTCCCTCAACTAGCGCCGCCTTCGCAAGGTCACCTGCGTAGGGCAAATTGTGGACGCGTGTCTGGGGGCAGATCGGGCTGCCGTCGATTTTTACGAGGACACCATCGACCACCTTGCATCTGAGCGAGCAACTTGTGTGACACTGGAGGCATGTCGTATAGATGGTGTTCTCCGGATTGTTGTGAAGGTATTTGTGCTCGCCGCTATCCAGTTCCGCCATGCGCTGAGCATGCGCCAAGCTTGAGAACACGGGCGCAACCGTTCCCGCCAACAAACCACAGCCACCGAGCAAGGCTGCGGAGCTCAGGAAGTTCCGCCGATCCACTTTCTTTCCATTCTCGCTATTGATTTTCCGTGAGTTGCGTTTCATGAGGTAATCTGTCCTCCTTGCTGTGCGCCTTCGTGAGTATCAACATCCAGGGGTAGATATTTCCTGGCTCCCAGCATCATCCAAATGCCGAAGGCAAAGACCCCTAGCATCACCAACACATCGCTGGTGCTTGGGAAGTAACCGTATGCATATCGAATTTGGTTGTAGGCCCCGAGTTGGATATCGAATAGAGGTGTCATCTGGGGTGGAATGACGAGCGTCAACCGGGCGCCGAACATACCTATCACTATGAGCAAGCCAGCCAGACCGAGCCCGCCGATCGACTGGCGAGTTCTCGGGTTGGCTACCAAGAACACGGGAATGACTAGTCCCATGGCTACTTCAACAATCCAAAAAATCCACTTGTACGGGCCGAAGAGAACAAGCCTGTCAGTGGACGCCCCACTGGGAATGGCGGTGTACGATGTCGTGAGAATGTCCGCAAACATGATCAAGGCGTCCAGAAGCAAGAAACCGATTGTGAGTTGAGCAAGAGAGCTGACAAGCTTGAGCTTCCGCTTACGAGGCATCTTACCGAAAGCGGCTGTCAGGAAGGTCAACAAAGCGCCGCCCGAGGTTAGAGCAGAAACGATAAACAGCAGTGGAAAGAGCCCACCCAACCAGTTGGGGCGAGCTTTGGCCACTGCGAAAATAGTACCGACACCGCCGTGGACTATGACTGCGGCGGGTATTCCCAGGATACCTAAAACCTTCAGCCATTTCCGGTCTCTGAGGAAACTTTTCGGGTCCAGGCGATCGCTGCCCAGCGACAAGAGGCGGTACAACCAGGTTGGTCGCTTTCCAGATTGTACACTCTGGACAAATCCCGGCCTCATGACCAAGTAAATCTCGGCAACAACTATGGCAATGTAAACATTGTAAAACAACCCCATATAAGCCATGACCGAAGTGGGATTGAAGTGGAGCACGACCATGTATATCCGCTCAGGATGACCCGCATCGAGTACGATGAGTATCCCGCCTAGGAGCAGACATCCCAAAGCCTGAACAAGAGCGGCGGGTCCCGCTTCTTCCAACTGTTTCACCCCAAACACATAAATCAGAGTTGAGATGAGGAACGACCCCGCTGAAAGGCCCAAGAAAAAGATGTACCCGGACACCCAGATTCCCCAGGGCACGAGCTGTGTGGTTCCCTCGTCAATGGGACCGTTAACGAATTTGGCCCCAATTTCAAATAATCCGACCGCCGTCGCGATGATTAGCGCGATGTAGCCGATCACTCGGATCAACGGATTGCTTTTGTTATTATTTTCCATCCTTCCGCCCCTTATGTTAGGTAATACACGCTCGGATTGTTTCCCAAGTCTTCTTTTAGGCGCATATGATCGCGGGTAGCCAGAAGAAACCGGAGCTTTTCCCCGTGAACGGTGCAAAGCGCTTCAGGGTCATTCAAGTTGCCGAAGTGTATTGCGTTGCCAATGCACGTCGACGCACAGGCTGGGCTCAGACCTTTTTTCACCCGATGAATGCAGAAATGACATTTCCGCACGTTACCTCTGGGAGATTCATTCCCCTTGAGACTACGTTTCCTGTTCTGGCCATACTC
>JAPLJJ010000093.1 GCA_026388665.1 Deltaproteobacteria bacterium | reverse complement strand
CGTTATCGGGTTTTGTCACTCTGTAATCATGATCGAAATGCCCTGTTTTATTCCATCTGACACGGTTCAGATATCGTATCCTCTTGTTTGGATCGTATCCGAAATAGTCGAACACGCCGCCGGGCTTGTGCCACGCCATTTCATTAGGAACAATATTATTGCCGTGTCTTGCGTCGTGCAGCTTTTCTCCTGATTCATCAAAGATCAAGTCCGGCCGAAATTTTCTGTACGACTTTTCGTCATGTCCAACTTTAGTGAACTCGGAAATTTGTGAGTAATCCCCAGGCAGCAAATAGGGGAAAGCTAACTCCAATACGAGAAAAGAGAGGATAACAGTAATTACACAAACAGAGCTAAACTTTAGAGAATCTGCGAGAGTTTGGTCGGTAAATATTTTTCGAGAGCCAAGAAAAATAAGAATATTGGAAAGTAATAAGAAAACGAGAATCAAAAGGCCGCGCTCGACGTTGTTGTACAGGACTAGAAACCCTGTTCCTGAAATGACGGCAGGAAAACAAAAACCAAGCAGCCCTCTGAATGTACGGCTAAATTTATTTTGGCCCGGCAATTTGAACAAGAAACCTGTTCTTACAAGAGTTTAGTATTAACAGTCTTTTCAAATTAACGGGGGTCTGTCAACAAATACATTTTGGGAATGTTTATGAAGTCTTTTACACGATTCGCGGGATGTGATCATTGAGTAAGCTCCGTGGCGCCCGATCCGTAAACCGAGCGCCGCGCAGCCTTTAATCAACTAAATCTGAATAGACTGATTTTTACATCTTGTCCTTTGCTTTATCGGTTGTGGTTGTCTGCAAGGCTTTGAGTCCTTCGGTTACCTTGTTTTGGCCTTCCTGGATGATCTTGGCTCCTTCAGGCTCGTCTTTCTCATGCTTCATCATGCCGAATCCACGCATCATCATTGCATGACCATCATGGACAGACTTTTTGGGTCCGGTAAATTCCTTTTCCTTTTTGGCCCAGATACTCTCGCAATTGGCCATCATCTTATGGCCTTCGAGCATCATCTTTTGTCCATTTGCCTTGTCCTTTTTAATGTGAGCAAGTTCGAAACCTTCCATGAAGGTTTTTGCTCCCTTGTCCATCATTGCCACTGGGTTAGCGTCTTTTCCGATTGCTTCATGGTTTTTCTTGACTTTGGTGTCAATTGTGTCGGTCTTTTGATCGGCAGGAGCCATCTTGGTATCAGGAAGTTTGCTCTTTCCATGTTCGGCGGCCGCGACCTCATTAGGCCCGGCAAATCCCAAAACAGTAGCGAAAGAGACCGCCACGAATATTGCGGCGATTTTCCCAAAACCATGCTTGTTGTCCATTTTTGAAATCCTTCTTTTTAAGACTAAGCGTTATGGTCTCGATGGCCCCACGTGAATGTCCCGGAAAGGGTGCTTTCACGCTGCAACGGGCTCAACTTTTGCCACAACTGAAGACGATGACAGCATGCCTGTGACTTTGTTTCATGTTGTCGAAATATTTTTTCGGAGTTTTAGGGTTCGGGGTTTTGGGACGTTCACAAAGATTCCATACCATTTCAAGCTGCAAATCAGATCAACCTGAAATTGTTATTCTGACAAATCCGTGCTATATAATACCCCTGACAGCGTGCGCGTTCATATCCTTTCAGCGCTTTGATGTAAGGACTCTCGAAAGGGCTCGGAAATGCGCCTCCGGATATTTCAAGCGATCCTGATTGTATCAATCGTCTCCGTCGTTATTCCCTGCGTTGGTTGGGGTTCCACCGCTCAAGACTACTTCCGGGATGGTTATGTAGCCTCCATGAAGAGGGAATGGGATGTGGCGGTTGATTTTTTCAATAAGTCGATTCATCTGAATCCTGATAACGCCATAGTGTACGTGCAGAGGGCATCAGCCTATCAAATGATGGATCGGATTGATGACGCGATTCGGGATTATGAAGCGGCTCTTAAATTAAGGCCGGATTATTATCTCGCTATGGAATACCTGGCGAATTTGTATGAGGCAAAAAACGAATATTCCAGGGCCGTTGAAATCTATAGCCGAGCGCTTACCCTCGTCCGGGACCCGAAATGGCGGTCTGTAATACAGTGGAAAATCTCAGAAGCGAGGAAGAGATCTGTAAACACAAGGGCGGATCAGGGCAGACAACCTACCAGATAATAAGCGCCAGTTTCATCTGAGCGCATCAACAATCTTTATGCTCTACTTCCGGTTGTTACCTCTATTATGTCGGCGTGCCCGGCTCTATGGAACTGGAAACCTCTGTCTCAGCAGCGCCTCTAAGCACAATGACGTTGTTGGGGGAACCAGTCTCCACTAGAGTTTGCTCCAGACCTGCAGCTAACATCATGACCGCTGAAAACACAAATGTTACAAGGGCCATGCCACCAGCGGTCAAGATCGTAGTGAACTTCCGATTCCAGATGTTTCTCAAACTATAGTTAATAGGGACCGTCAATCCGGGGAGCCTCCCTCTGTAAGAAATGTTGAAAAAATAGAATCTCTGAAGGGATCAGATTGCGTAAGTCTTGAATTTATGTTCCAGGGCCTATGGTTTGTAGTCACAAGGCCCCGGAACGATTCAAATTAAAGAATGATTCTACATCTTTTCCACTATTATGGCGTGCCCCATGCCGCCACCAACACACAATGTGGCAAGCCCCAGTTTCGCGTCCGGTCGTTTTTTCAGCTCATATAACAAGGTTGTCAGTATCCTTGCCCCGGAAGCTCCAATCGGGTGGCCCAGTGCTATGGCGCCGCCATTTAGGTTCACCTTGTTCATATCGAAGTTGAGATCTTTGGCTACAGCTAATGCCTGCGCGGCAAAAGCCTCGTTGGCCTCTATCACGTCGATGTCTTCTATTTTTAGCCCAGCCTTCTCAAGGGCTTTTCGCGTCGACGGAATTGGTCCGGTGCCCATAATTTTGGGATCAACCCCAGCCGACGCGTATGACACCACTTTAGCGATGGGTTTGTAGCCTTCCTTTTGAGCGCGATCTTTTGACATGACCAATATCGCCGCGGCTCCGTCGTTAATGCCCGACGCGTTTCCCGCTGTGACTGTGCCATCCTTCTTGAAAGCAGGTTTCAGTTTGCTCAAACTCTCTTTTGTCGTGCCTAATCTCGGATGCTCGTCCGTATCGAATATCTTGGGATCACCTTTTCTCTGAGGTATTACAACCGGGACAATCTCGTCCTTGAACCGACCACTTCTAATAGCCTTTTCAGCTAGAGTTTGGCTCCTCAGCCCAAGGTCATCCTGCTGCTCTCTTGTCAAACCATATTGATCCGCGACGTTTTCAGCGGTCATGCCCATGTGATAGTTGTTAAAAATTTCCCAGAGACCGTCATGTACCATTAGATCAACAATGGGGCTATTATTCATCCTGGCCCCCCAACGAGCTGCTGCGACCCCGTAAGGTGTAGCAGACATATTTTCTGTTCCACCTGCTATAACTACTTCAGCGTCGCCTGCTTTGATGGTTTGCGCGGCGAGCGACACAGATCGAAGTCCGGAAGCGCATACCTTGTTGATCGTCATTGCCGGAACTGCCATTGGAAGCCCGGATTTAATCACTATTTGCCTGGCCACATTTTGTCCTTGCCCTGCTTGAAGCACACATCCGAAAATTAATTCGTCAACTTTTGCCGGGTCCAGATTGTTTCTCTTGATAATCTCCTTGACCACTATGGTCCCGAGTTCAACAGCGGGAATATTTGTCAGTGAGCCGCCGAAAGATCCGACCGGGGTGCGGATTGCATCAACAATAACAACTTCTTTCATAAAATCGTCCTCCGAAACGTGAACTAATCTACATCTGGCGGAAGCAACGCTCCCGGGATCTGAATCTTTTTTTGTCTGTAATAACGAATTGCTCCAGGATGTAAAGGAGCGACTAATCCAACAAGGGCATTTTCCAAAGACACATTCTTGAATGCCGGATGAAATTTCGCGAGTTGGTCGACATTTTCGAAAATGGTCCTCGTCAGATCATAAATCACTTCAATATCCAGGGATGACGTGGTCGCAAGGAGCGTATTCTGTCCAACGGTATTAACTGGTTTGTCCTGGCCCGGATAGACACCGGGGGGTATAACGATTCGATGGCAAGTCAACCAACCGTATTCTCTTGCCGCTTTTAGCTCGGCGTCACTTATTTCGATAAAGCTGACCAACTCAGGATCCTGTTGGAGCAAATTGGTTACAAGGGCCAAGGGGATCGCTGAAGTGAAATCAGACGCTTGAACTGTTCCGGCTCGTAACGCCTCGGCGGCGGCGACATAATTCATAAACTTCAACTTAATGCTTTGTTTCTGATTCTTAAGGCCCCTCAACAACATTTCTGTCGTGAATCTATTACCACTTTCCGGCAAACCTGTCGAAACAGTCAAGCCTTCAAGATCTTCCAATCTTGATTTCTTGTTCTTGTCAGACCGGATCAACAAATGAACAGCTTCAGGCCAAAGGTTGGCAATACTCCGTAGTGCAGGCGCTGCCCTGTTTTTGTAAGCTGACGAGCCTTTGTATGCCATGGCGCAAGAAAGATCATCCGCTAATATCAAGTCCGCGTCTTCTATTCTGACTGCCTCAATGTTTTCTCTGGATCCTTCGGATATCGCGCCTGAAACCCTTATCCCGACCTTTTTCAGTTTGGTGGTCCATAATGAAGCCATTGCTAGCCCCAGGTGATGATACGATCCGCCCGGCATACCAGTTGCCATCAACAATGAAATTCTAGCCCTCGTCCCACTATTGTCCGTTCCGAAACAGTTTGTTGAGGTATTGATCAACAGGATCACAAAGACTGAAACAATAGTGAATAAAACCCGAGGAGGCTTTCTTATACCGTTTCTAAGAGACGCAGTGATTTTCTTGGGCATCATTCCAGGACCAGCGACCTTCTTCTCATGTTTGGCTTCTTTTGAACCAAAGCCTCCAAGCTCATAGGTCTTGTTAGATTTTAGGTTAAAAACAAGAGATTGAAAAGACGCTTTTTGATTAATGCTTCATTCGCATTGGTTTTTTGGTCCGTGATTCTGTGTTGTATTGGTTGATGGACAAATTTATTGACACATCAAATAGTGAGCGCGATAGCTTAACGTTAACGTTAAGATTATATAACCGTATAAGAATCATGCCAAAGGCCCCTGAAAAAAAACTGACCTATTCGATCTCCCAACTCGCTGCCGAATTCGAAATCAGCCCACGGTCAATTCGTTTCTACGAAGAAAAAGGACTGATTTCGCCAAGACGAACCAACGGCAACCAACGCATCTACGATAAACGTGACCGAGCGCGATTGAAGTTGATTCTACGCGGGAAGAGATTCGGGTATTCACTCGAGGAAATAGCGGAAATGATCGGCATGACCGACACGAACCTCGATGAAATAACTCAAATAGAGCGATCTCTCAAATATGGAGACAAGAAACTCCTGGAAATCAGGAGACATATTCAAGACCTCGAGTTGTTGGAACAGGATATTCTAAGCGTTAGAAAGAAGCTCGTTCAAAGATTGGAAGAACTCCACAATAAGGAAGGGTGAGGACACATGAACATTACTCAAGTTTTGGACATCAATTCCAAGAAGTTTGGTTCTCAGGATTGTTTGAGGGCCGGCGGGCGCAGTTGGTCTTATCTGGAAACCAGGGAGCAGGCCGAACGAGTGGCCGCGGTCCTGCAAAACATGGGAATAGGGAAGGGCGACAAGGTGGCGATAATGAGCCAGAATACGCCCGCTTTTGTCTTTACCTTTTATGGAATCCTCAAGGCAAGGGGGACTGTAGTGCCTATCAACCACAAGCTCGCAGCCCCGGAAGTTGATTACATCGTTAACCACAGTGAATCGAAGATATTCTTCTTTGACGGTTCTCTGGCTGAAGTGGCTCGCAAGATTCCGTCGGGTGTGAAGAAAATAAGCATGGATAGCCCTGCGGATGGTTTTGAGCAGTTGGAGGGTTTTGTCGCTCAGGCGCCATCATTCCGACCTGTGTCTATCTCGGATTCAGACATTGCTGAGATATTGTACACAAGTGGCACGACAGGGAAGCCCAAGGGTTGCTTACATTCTCATCATGGCGTAGTTATGGCCGGAATTACCGGGGCTATGGCCATGAAACTGGACGAGCAAGATCGAATGCTTATGGCCATGCCGATCTGGCATTCATCGCCGTTGAACAACTGGTTCATGGGTATTCAATATGTTGGCGGTGTAACAGTGATGATACGGGAATATCATCCTCTGCATTTCCTACAGGCAGTACAGCAGGAAAGATGCACCGTCTATTTTGGCGCTCCCATTTCATATATTTTACCCATTCAGATGATCCCGCAGTTCAAGGACTTTGACCTTTCCTCAATGCGATGCTGGATTTATGGAGGTGGTCCCATGGCCGCGGACACGGCCCGAATGGTTCTTGAAGCATATAGGTCCGACAATTTTTACCAGGTTTATGGAATGACCGAAGCAGGTCCGACAGGAACCACACTTTTTCCTCGGGATCAGGTCTCTAAGGCTGGTTCAATTGGGAACAAGGCTCTGCCGGGCGCAGACCTTCAATTAGTACGTACGGATGGGAAGAAAGCCGAGCCGGGTGATATTGGTGAAATATGGTTGCAGGCCGACAGCATGATGCAGGGATATTACAAAAATCCGGAGGCCACAAAAGCTGCTTTCGATGGAACGTGGTACAAAACAGGGGACCTGGCTCGGATCGATGAAAACGGATATTTGTTTATCGTTGACAGGTTGAAGGACATGATCGTGACCGGAGGAGAGAATGTCTATTCCAAGGAAGTTGAAGACGCCATCGTAGGGCTACCAGGCGTAATGGAGGCTGCTGTCATAGGTAAACAGCATCCGGATTGGGGTGAAACAGTCACATGTTTTGTTGTCCCCAAGAAAGGAGAATCATTGGATCCAGAAGACCTCAAGAAAGCACTTTCCGACAAACTTGCCAAATATAAAATTCCGAGAGAGTTCAATATAGTTGAGGAACTGCCACACACTGCAAGTGGCAAAGTTATGAAATACACGCTCAGAGACGTGTCCGGCAATAAATAGCCAACCCCTTTGAATGATCCAACACGTGAGTTAACAGAAAGGTCAAGGCGATAGTATGTTCGACTTTTTACTTAACGAAGAACAAAAGAAAATCAGAGATGAAGCACGGGACTTAGTCAAATGGGTCCCGCGTCAAATGATCCTGGATTTGGACTCAGACAAAATAAAATTCCCCAAGGAATTTCTGCAGGAAGCAGGTAAGCGCAATCTCTTGGGGTCTCGATATCCGAAGAAGTGGGGTGGTCGAGGCATGGACTGGGTCACTACCGCCACGGTGATGGAGGAGATAGGGACTCTTGGATACATCTTCGCGTGTGTGTTTGGGGTTGGGGCCGAACTGGTCTGCGATGCGATAATTCTGCACGGTTCCGATTTCCTGAAAGAGAAATATGTTAAGCCTTTACTTCGAGGAGAAATCTTTGCGGCTGAATGTTTGACTGAGCCTCGAGGTGGATCTGATTTCTTCGGGACGACATCCACCGCTGAGGATAAAGGGGACCATTTTATCTTAAACGGGCAAAAAAGGTTCATCGTGGGGGCTGAAGGCGCCGACTTCTTTCTTGTCTATGCGAAAACTGATCCAAACGCCGAGCCTCACAAGTCTCTCACGTGCCTAGTTGTCGATAGATGTCCAGGAGTTGACGTGAAGTACCTGTATGGTTTGATGGGATGTCGTGGCGGTGGCGCTGGGCGTATTGTGTTCAGGGATGTAAAGGTTCCCAAGGAGAATGTGGTAGGGCAGGAGCACGGAGCGTATGCAGTATTCAACACGATGATGGTCCCGGAGAGGCTGGGAACAGCGGCAATGACAATTGGGGCCGCCCGGCCCGCTCTGGAAATAGCTACAAGGTATTCGACCAGAAGAAAGGCTTTTGGAAAGACAATAAACCAGTTCCAGGGCGTCAGTTTCCAGATAGCTGAAGCGTCCATGTTGCTGGATGCAGCCAGATCATTGGTTTTTTCCACCTGTAAAGCGGTGGATTCCGGTGAAAGTCCGAACCTGATCAGAAAGATGGTGTCCGAGACTAAGAAATTTGTGACGGAATCGTGCCAGAGAGTATCTCACATAGCTATGCAGGTTATGGGAGGTATTGGTTACACAAATGTTTATCCGATCGAGAGGATTTTCCGTGACTTGAGGCTGGCGTCAATATGGACCGGCACTAACGAGGTTATGTCAGCGATCATTGCTAATGAATATTACAAGGAATTGATGAAAACAAAACGGGAGACAAGGGACTACGAAGCTGATTCAGAGTCTGCTGACGCCGCTGATGAAAAAATCTTCGAGTAAATAGTCTCTGTCACGGGACCACTTCAGAATCTCGTGGTTGCGGGCCTTCGGGCCTGCAACCAAAACAAACCATTGTAACTTACAATTTCAACTGAACAATTGTTCAAATTCATCCGGGTTAAGATCCATAATTTCCTTAGTCTCCAAAAGTTTTACCCCTTCATTCTGCCACTGATCGAAAAGCTGTTTTTCGGCCTCTTGGTCAATCGCAAATACAGCGTCCTTAACAACTATGACTTTGAAGTTACGATGAAGAAGCCCTTCCACTGCATACTTCACACAAAAATCCGTCGCCACACCAAACACAACGAAGACATGGGGTGGACTCAGGGATAAAAACTGGTCAAGGTTTTTATTTGAGAAAATATCAAAGTTGTTTTTCTTGAAAACGACCGAGTCGTAACAATCTTCGAGAAATGACCAGAGTTTTTCCAACGGTTCGGTCTGCACATCGAGAATCAGTGGGGTAGAGCGTAAAGTCGCAGCTATCCTCTCTTCTCCTGCGGTTCCGTTCATGCAGTGAGGCGGAAAAGTGTCCTTGAAGTCGGGCTCTGATGAAATCTCCTCATCTTCCAAAACGTGGGAATCCATTGTTGCAATCCAGAGCACACAGTGGTTTGAAGCATACGAGTTAAGCTTCGCGAGATTATCTATTATGCATTCTGATCCAGGTATTGAAAGGCATCCATAAGGCATTATGAAGTCTTTTTGCGTGTCAACATCAATGAAAGCGACCGGCACAGCCTTCGGAAGTGCCCCCATAATCAGTAATTCCAATTTCGCTTCTTTTTCGCCAAGTCCAGTGTTGTTGTGCATGCTACCCTACTCGATAAACTTACATTGTGCCGGTTCATTACAATGCCGGCTAAAGATATTGGTTGTTGTAAAAAGTAAGGGTAAGATGATTGCTATCTGTTGACCGCAGATAGGAAACTTTGTCGGTCATTTGACGTAGCATTAGGATTCCAAGTCCCCCAATACGCCTTTTAGAAATATCGGATGTTTGATCAGTGGGCGGTCCGTCCGCAAGGGGGTTGAACGGTTTGCCGTTATCAATTATTTCTATGGTCATACCTTCAGGATTGCTATTTGATTGACAAATGATCTCGACTTCTCCGTTTTCGTGATCGTAAGCGTAAAGGCATATGTTAACAAAGGCTTCCTCAAGAACTACCTTTATTGAAAGGGCTCGGTCTGAAGAAAAACCATGAGCCTCAGCGTAATTTGCTGCAAATGAAAGCGCCTCGGTCAATTGGTGGATTTTTGCGTGCAGTTTAAGAGCTTTCAATTTCGGGTCACCACGATCCAAGAGCACAAATACGGATTCCAGGTTGATTACATTCCTGAGAAGCTCGACGGTATTCTTAATGCGAATCAAGAATGCACAGCCTTGCTTTTATGCCAATCGTCCTTTATTATTTCAAAAAGTTGTTTAGCCCTATCAGAATAAACCTGAATCTGGTCAAAACATGGGTCGCATAGGACCTTTTGCATTAAGAAGCCATCCTGGTTAAACCAACGAGGAGCGGCCCCCCCTAAAAAGTAGTCCATTTTTCGACACTTATCCACAGCGGCTCCAACCCAAGGGCAACCAAGATTTAGCCAAACCTGAATGACCTGAACTCCGTGATCGGCTACTTCTTTTTCCCGTTCGGTCAAGTGAGATTCGAAGTCTTCCCCTATCTCGTGGAAAAATATTCTCGCTACCTGAGCAAAGCCGAAAACGGTAAGATCAGACCCGGTCTTTTTTTCTGAGGGTAATCCTGTGACGGAATGAGAGAAATCACGTTTGTCGTCCAGTTCGGAATAGATGAATTCGAGTTGATTAGCATAAGCGCTTGGCACGAAGACTTCATATAGGCTCTAAACACCAGTAGGGAAGCCACTCGACCAGTCGCCGATTTTTCTTTCGTGTATGCTTCAGCCGGCATCAGCGCAACCTCTATGGCTGTTTCAATATGGCCGAAATCTAATACAGTTTTTTGCATAATTGTGTGATTAAAAACAGCTTCTCGAAAAAGTTCTTCGACATTGCTCTGTTTGGGAGCCCATTCTTCATAAACGAAAAGCCACATCCGCTTATTTATTTGCAGATTTCTGAATTCCTTCAGTACCAGACCCGCTCCTGCCTCGTAGAGACGAAGATAAGGCGCTGAACGAAAGAGACTTCCAACGGCAACCACATGACCAGCGGATGTCCGTGCGACAATAGTATAGTATTCACCCGTCCTATTTGCCTTGATCAGTTCATCAGGCTGATAAAATATTTTTATGGGATAGTCCTCCCCGTAAACTTTTCTGAAGCATTCAGTGACACCTGGCGCATCTTCAGGTCGGAACTGGCGGAACTGGTCCACTACGATTTCAGACTGCTTGGTATCAAATTCTCTGTTCATAATTCATTCCGTTTCTCTAATGACCAATAGGCTCGCTGCCTTTGGTCGAGCGTAAGGTTAGCGGAAGTCCTAGCAATGAAACCAATCCGCTAACTAAAAAAAGAGGAATATATCCATAGCTTATCAGAATCATGCCGCCCAAAAATGGGCCGAGGGTAAAACCGGCCTGAAACATTTCTGCTGCAAGATTGGCGTTTAAGGCTCTAAATCTAGGCTCCGAAACATCGAACAGGAATCCATTGATCACCGGTAGTACGACTCCCCAGCCCAGTCCCAGCAACAATCCCAGAGCATAAAAAGTAGTTGGACCCGTCACGATTCCCATGAGGAAATAGGAGACTGCAAGCCACAGCAGTGACAACTGGAGCAATAGCTTCTTGTTGACTCGATCAAAGAAATTCCCTGCCAACACCCTAACAGCCATTTCCGTCACAGTCGAAATAGTAAGAAACCAGCCTGGATTCGGAATGTCTATCCTGTCACCAAAACCTTTTATGAAAAAGAAAATCGTTGTAAAGCAAGTCCAGACAACCATGTTGATGAGGAGTAATGACCCTATTTGAGGGTCTCTGAGGTTCGAGACAATTTCTCTTACGCTGAAATGGTCTTCTTTTTGAGATACTGCGCCCTCTGGATCTTTGAGCAGAGCCATAATGGGTAGATTGATCAGCATTACCAACGCAGAAATATTCAGTGCGCCATTGAATCCACCAAAATAGTCTGACAATGGTTGTAGTAAGGGTGGAACCAGAGCGTATGGAAGCAAAGAAACCACAGATAATAGCCCAAACGCCTGAGAGCTACGATCTTTGGGAATAATCGCCACGATTCGACTTATCACGGCCGTTCCCATCACTACGTAGGTTGCGCCGTGAATCAGGCGAGTAATTGTCATGCTCCAAAAGTCTGTAGAGAAATCATAAAGGGTTAATGATCCGACCAAGAGACAGCAACTTATAAACATCCATCTCTTGGAATTTCTGGAAGTGATGAATGGGGAGACTATAGGTCTTACGACTAGGGCGGCGAATGAGAATGAGGCTATCAGGAACCCGTTCCATTCCGATGGTATTGGAAGTGTTTCCAGGTAATGATGAAATTGAAAAAAGACTGCGATGTTACAGTACGTAAAAAAGGTAATGGCGTTTAATGCTATGAATTCAAAGTTGAAAAGACCTTCCTGTCGTTTCATCATTTTTCATTCCTAAACATAACGCTTACAATTAAATCTTCAATAAATTCCGTTTGGTCTTTTCATGTTGAGTAATTGATTAGCCTGTGGAGCAGGCGACCTGCGACTTCTCTGCGGTAAGACGCTGTCGCTCGTATGTCGTCAATTGGTTTAATCCCGGCGTGAACCAGCTCGATCACGTCATTGAGCCCATCAACAGTCAGCGGTTTACCCTCCAGAAGGCGCTCGACCTCCGGAAATCGCATCACGGTTGGGCCGACGCTTCCCCATGCCAGCCGTATTTCGTATATGCGATTGTCGGAAGAAACCCTCATAATAGCGGCCATGCTTACCACAGAACAGGCTAGAGCATTGCGTCTACCAACTTTTTCATAATGTTGGAGACGAAAACCTTGATGTCTTTTTATCCAAACCCCGGCAAGAATCTCTCCCTGACCAAGGTCTATTTGGCCCGGGCCTAATATGAACGCACTGATCGGAACCCTCCTGCTCGATGACAGCGATCGGATTTCCATCTGAGCGTCTAGAACATACAATGGAGCCAAAGTGTCACCAGCAGGTGAAGCTGTAACTATGTTGCCTCCGATAGTTCCCATGTTTCTGACTGGCGGCGATCCGAGAACAGCGATTGCTTGAATCAGGACTGGGAAATGTTTTCTGATAACTCTATGACTCAGCAATTCGCTGTGAGTTGTAAGGGCCCCTACAAAAACTTCATCGCCACATTCTTTAACGCCTTTCAACTCTTGAATACGCTCGAGACAAACAAGGGAAGGCGGGTCAATCAGACCAGACCGCCTCTTGACTAGAAGGTCCGTTCCTCCGGCGTACAGGGCTGCTTCCGGCTTTATGTTTAAGAGACGCCAGAGTTCATCAAGATCGCTTGGCAGGAATATGTCGGTCATAGTTCACAGCTTAGTTTTTTCTTTAGAGGCAGCTTCGATCGCGTCCAGTATTTTCTGGTACGCTCCGCATCTGCAAAGATTTCCGGAAATGGCCTGTCGAACTTCGGATCTGGACGGCTCAGGATTAACTCTCAACAGGGCAGTAGCTGATATCACCATTCCAGGCGTGCAAAAACCGCACTGGGCAGCTCCAAGTTCTATAAATTTTTGCTGGACATTACTCAATCGATCTTCTTGGAGTGAAAATCCTTCAATAGTGATCATTTCTCGACCCTCCAACTGTACAGCCAGCATGAGGCATGAAAGACGCTGATCGCCATCTATCAGGATCGAGCAAGCCCCACAGTCGCCCCGTCCGCAGGATTCCTTGGTCCCTGTCAAGCCCAGATCTTCTCTCAAAAGGTCGATCACACGTCTGTCCGGGGCGCTATCAACTTGAACTTCGTTTCCATTAAGTTTAAATGAAATCAACAAATTAGATGTCACTCCAGTCTGTTTGTTTTTAATGACTCCATGACCATTTCAGGCGTTATAGGTGACTTTTTGAATATGTAGCCGGTCGCGTCGAAAAGAGCATTCGCTATCGCAGGTAAAGGGCCGTTGGTTGAAATTTCCCCGATACCTTTCGCTCCGAAAGGCCCTGACTGTTCATAAATCCCCATAGCTATTGATTCAACATCAGGCACATCCGTAACTGTCGGTGTCAGATATGTCGAAAGGTCCTTTGTAGTTATATGCCCGTCCATAGTCCCGAAATCTTCATATAGGGCTAGCCCTAATCCCTGACAGATTCCCCCCTGGATTTGTTGTTCATAAACCTGAGGATTCAGAACATTTCCACAATCGCTAACGGTTAAATATTTTTCCACGGTTACTGCTCCGGTAATTTCATCCACTTCGACATACGACAGGCTCGTTGCGTATGAAAATAGAGTGTGTGGCATTCCATGAAGTCTCAGAGTTTCATCGTCCGTTACTGAATCTGTCGCGACCGGTGCTCTGAAATGGGC
>JAPLJJ010000266.1 GCA_026388665.1 Deltaproteobacteria bacterium | reverse complement strand
GCGGCCCCGTTCCCTCGAAACTATAAAAACTGTAGCCGGTTTCCCCGCCTACTACCACCTCCTTGCCAGCCTTGCCTATCATCACCTCGCGTATCTTACCCGAATACTTCACTTTCGGCAGTTCAGCCATCTGACACCTTCTTGAGTTGAAATAAAATCAGAATATTAAGTTTTTAAATACAGATGGATTTCAGGCGGGATTTTTTCTTCTCTCGCTCCCAAACCATTCTTTGGAATAGAAGTATCTTTCAGCAGTAGTTAGGTATTTCTTGATTGGGTCAGTTTCCTGGTTAAGATTAACGTAAGTAATATTTTTTCGCCATTGATAACTGTCTTCCTCCGGTCCTGCTACATATTCCGGCATTAAGATTTTTACCTTCTGACCGTCAAACCTCTCCTTTTCCTCGAAGTGTTCACCTGCCATATTTCAGACTCCTCTCTGTAATCGAGATATTGTTTTACTACGGTCCAAAACTGCCCGTTATTTTGCTTGTCCCTAGAATAGGGGATTTGATGGGTAACCAACCATATTATGTAGCAGGGTGGTCGCTAACGCAATATTTTTTTTGATATTTGGCACTGATGGCACGATTTACTGAAAGTGGCGCGTGAACTCCTGCCCATAACGACCTTATAAACGAACTGATGATCGCGGAATCCGGGACATATACGCTAAACGATTCAATGCGTTAACCATGGCTTTTGCAGACGCCACCAGTATGTCTTCATGCGCTCCCTTCCCCGCCGCTATGTTGCCATCTTCTTCCAGTCTGATTGAAGCCTCCCCTAGAGCGTCGGTCCCCCCTGTAATGCTGCTTATCGCGAAACGAAGTAAATTGGGCCTCCGTCCCGTGAGTTTCAGAATAGCGTTGTAAGTCGCGTCCACAGGCCCACTTCCAAGTTCAGCTCCGTGACATTCTTCACCATCTACCATCATCTTTACAGTGGCGGTCGGCACAACCTCAGATCCCGCCATTACCGTCAGTGATATTAATTTATAGGTTTCAGTGGTTCGCAGGACTTCTTCGGCGACTATCGCTTCAAGGTCTTCGTCATAAATGGTCTTTTTCCTGTCCGCCAATTTCTTGAAGCAGATGAATGTCAGGTTTACTTCTTCATCAGTCAGATAATAACCCAGGGTTTGCATTCTCTCACGAAACGCATGTCGTCCGGAATGTTTACCGAGAACCAGTGAGGACTTAGAAATCCCAACAGATTCAGGGTCCATAATTTCGTATGTTGAGCGTTCTTTTATTACACCGTCTTGGTGTATGCCTGATTCGTGAGAGAATGCATTGGCCCCTACAATAGCTTTATTCGGTTGAACCGGAATACCGGTAATAGCTGTTACCAAGCGACTCGTATGGAATATTTGTTCCGTCACGATCCCTGTTACAAGCCCAAAATGATCCTGCCTTGTCCGTAGTGCCATAACAATTTCTTCGAGGGACGCGTTGCCTGCTCTTTCTCCTATTCCATTGATGGTGCATTCGACTTGCCTAACGCCCGTTTCAACTGCGGCCAGAGAGTTGGCAACGGCCAATCCCAAGTCGTCATGACAATGGGTTGATATAATTATAGTTTCTATTCCATAAACATTGTTTCGTATGAACTTTATCAGTTCAGATATTTCCGCCGGATAGGAATAGCCGACTGTGTCTGGAACATTTATTGTTCCCGCGCCTTCTCTGATTGCTGTTTCTATTACCTTACACAGGAAATCTCTATCGCTTCTGGTCGCGTCTTCGCAGGAAAACTCAACCCAATCACAAAGAGATCGGGCAAGTCTCACTGCTTTACCGGCACGATCAATTACTTCGTCTCGAGACATTCGGAGCTTGTGCGTAAGATGAATGTCACTGGTAGCAATAAACGTGTGGATTCCAGGTTTGTGAGCCTTTTCGACCGCAGCCCAGGATGCCTCTATGTCCTCTGCAAGAGATCGAGACAAACTCACAACCCTGGAGTTTTTTATTTCTGAGGCTATTCGTCTTACAGCTTCTCTATCTCCCTCGGAACTTGCAGGAAAACCCGCTTCAATTACATCCACACCAAGTCTCTCGAGTTGCCTGGCTAATTGTAGTTTCTCGTGCTGATTCATGGTTGCGCCGGGAGACTGTTCGCCATCTCTAAGGGTCGTGTCAAAAATTATTACGCGATCTGTCATCAATTCATCCTCCAATTTCTCTTTATCGAGGCCGGCTTTTTTCAAGTTAACCGTTGTTTTCCCTCTGTTCAGTACGAATTTCATGATTTCGATTTATTATTATGAGAGACAGATAAGAAGTTGTAACGCTTTTCAGTGTTCGAACATCCCTGATCATTTCCTCACCGGGGAGTCCTATTTTAGAAAAAAAAGTGGCTCGATCCAAGAGGCCTAAGTTTTCCAAGGTATCATAAATCTGATCGAAGCTCTTGTAAGTCTTTAAAACGACTATATTGTCTGCCTTTTTTGCTGTTCGTAACAGCTTATCACTTCCTTTTGCGCCTGACAGAACAACTAAGGACTCCTCTCCTTCGACCAAAGGGATATTCGCCATTGACGCCGCAGCTTGATACGACGTGATACCAGGAATAATTTCAACATCAGTATTGGGGTTCATTTCGCGAGCGGTTCTTAATAAATATGAGAATGTCGAATATGTCATGGGATCGCCTAGTGTTACAAACGCAACGTCCTTGCCCGAATCGAGAATTCTCAGAACTGCTCGTGCGTTACGTTCCCAAGCGTCTCGTAGTACGTTTAAATCACTGGACATTGGAAACGGAAGAGTTTGAACGGAAGCTTCCGGAACATGTTTTCTGACAATATTCTCTGCCAGGCTGTAATCATTTTTGGTAGAAGACGCTGCAAATATTATGGAAGTCGCTTTCAATATTTTGATAGCTTTTACAGTGACTAGATCCGGATCTCCGGGACCTACTCCGATTCCATATAGTTTACCTGTTGTTTTTGGCGACATAAGATTATCCCTGCGTTACGTTTTGATTTATCTAGTAGGTTGTTTTCATGCTTAGCAACTCTATTCATGTTTCTCAAACAGACCAGGATGCAGCCTTTTTGATAGGTCTTCCACAGCGGAGACCGACCGAGGCCCGGGTCTTGAGAAGACCTGTTCTTCAACTATCAACACACGCCCGTGTTTCACTGCGTCTAATTTGTCAAAATGTGGTCTTCTGTCCGGAGGCCCAGGATCTCGGTTCATAGGACCTTTTTGAATTACGTAAAAATCCGGATTCAATCGAAGAATCTCTTCTATATTCAATCGAACAAACTTTTTTTTCTGCTTGAAGATGTTACGTCCTCCAGCCAGTCTGATAACTTCGTTGACTATCGAATCCGACCCGGCGGCCAATAAATCCGGGTACCGGACTTCGAACAAAACCGAGGGCCTTTTTTCCGTCTGGGCTATACAATTAGCAACGGCTTCCAGTCTTTGCTTCAACTGACCAATTAATCGGTCTCCAGCCTCATTCTCTCCGGTCAGCGTTCCTAAACGATTTATTACTGAGAACAGACCTGAGAAACTGTCCGGGTTGAAAACCGCTACGTTCAGGCCTTGAACAATGAGTTGCCTCACGGGAACCATGGCCTCTTTCCTGCCGGCGTTTTGAATGATCAAGTCAGGTTTAAGGCCTAATATTAGTTCGATATTCGGCCTCATGTGTGTCCCTATACTAGGCTTTGACGCCATTTGTTCAGGATAAGAATCCGCTTTGGTCCTGGCTATCAGCCTGTTTCCCAGACCCATCTCCGACAGGATCTCATTGTAAGCTCCATACAGAGCTATTAGCCTCTGAGCGGGCTTTTCCAGTGTTATTTTTCGGCCCAGATCATCGGTGACGCTAATTGTGTCGGCTATTGCTATCTTCGCTTCAATCAACAGCATCAGCGCAGCTATTGAGAAAAGGAACAAAGTGAGCCTGAGGCGCTCCGGTGACAGGATGTTGAGATACTCGTATATCGGTTTCATAAATATCGCTAAGAAACTTGTCCTTGAAAACGTCTTCAGTAGGGCCATCTAAAATGATCTTCCCATCTTTCAGAAATATCAATCGCTTGCAGTATAAAGCCGCAAGATTGAGATCATGCAACACACATATTACAGTGGAGCCTTCCTTATTTTTTTTTGCCAGTAAATCAAAAACCTGAATTTTCCTTGCAGCGTCAAGATTAGATGTAGCCTCGTCCAGTGTGAGGATTTCCGTTTGCTGCGCTAAAGCGCGAGCTATGGTTACAAGCTGCGCCTCGCCTCCTGACACTTCCTTGATCGATCTATTGGCTAGTTGAAGCACATTAGTTTGCCTCATGGCATGAGTGGCCGCATCTCGGTCCTGCTTGGAATAACCTAGCCAAGGGTCTAAATAGGGATAGCGACCCATAAGAACTACTGACATGTTAGTAAAATGGAAAGAAATCTCTGATTTTTGAGGCACACAGGACAATCTCTTGGCTATTTGCCGATTTGAGTATGTGTTCAGTGTCTTTCCATCTAGGAGTATTTCACCGGACCGCAATGGCATGACTCCTGTTAGCGCCATTATCAGGGTAGTTTTTCCGCTTCCGTTAGGACCAAGAATTCCAAGCATTTCCTCTGGGGTTACGCAAAAAGACACCCCTTTGAGAACATCGTTTCCATGATACCCTGCAAAAATGTTGCGAACTTCAATCAAACCCTGTTCCTGTTTTCGTACTTTTCAGCAACGCGCAAAAGAAGGGGCCACCGATTAGGGCAGTAATAACCCCTACCGGCAATTCTTCTCCATCTGGAAGAATTGTTCTGGCTGCTACATCAGACCAGATCATCGCTATCATTCCCAGTAAACCAGCCAACACGAAAAGTCTTGTATGATTCGGCCCTAAAGTCATTCTCACGAGGTGGGGGGCCACCAAACCGACAAAACCGATGACTCCGGAGACCGAAACCGCAGCCGCCGTCAGCAAACTAGCTCCTATCAACACTCGTAACCGAGCTTTGTTTACGTCTACCCCAAGCTGCCTGGCTGGAACATCACCCAAAGACATGACATCTATTTCCCTGCTGTGAACAACCACCAAAATTAAACCAACCACGAGGTATGGAAACGCGAAAAGGGCATGATACCAACCACGTCCTTGAAAACTACCCATTACCCAGAACACAATGCTTGCTACCGATTCTTCATCGAGAGATTTGAGTAATGACACCAATGCGCCAAGAAAGGTGGCCACTACTATACCTGCTAGCACCATCGTATCTCGTCGCAGCATACCATCAACGCGAGCCAACGAGACAACAGCCGCAAGAGCTGACAATGCTCCGATAAGAGCTGCCAGAGGAACCATTCCCAATCCCATGGTGCTGTTAGAACCAAAACCCAGAAATATGACCAGCGCAGCTCCGAAAGCCCCTCCAGCGGAAACGCCTATGGTGAAGGGATCTGCTAAAGGATTTCGGAGAATCCCCTGAAAAGCAGCTCCGGAAACAGAAAGAGCTAATCCGACCATTGCCGACAGACATACTCGACTTAGCCGTATATCGAATATTATGGCCGTGTGAGTGGCGTTCAAATTGCTACCATCCATCAGACCAATTCCCGAGGCAACGGATTTCAATGTTATCCAAAACGGAATCTCGATTCGACCTATGGAACAGGCTACGACAACCGACAAAAAAGCCACCACCAGTAGAATGACCAACGCAGACATGAAACGGAACTGTTGAGCGAGGTGTTCTCGCTCAATAGAGTGGTCTGAATTATTCTCTATTGAATTCATCCGGCATTCTCTGTTCTAAGGCTTACGTAGTTTGCTCATAACTTTAGACGATCAAAGGCCACCTTCAAGTGATCAATCCATATTTCCCGAATTTTTGGATTCTCCGAAGTCCCTTCCATAATGCATTCCACTTGAAAGCCATCTTTGGTCAACATTGATTTCCAACTGTCAGGGGTGTTTCCACACATATTGTTCCTAGCATGGTCACCTGCGACGGCCATTAAAGGCGCCAGCCAAACTTTCTTTATTTTCTTCTCGCTCAAAATCGGAATTATCTCTTCAATTGAGGGGCGTCCGTCTACTGTCGCAACAAAGAAGTTAGAATCTATTTTCTGAATAAAATATGCAAATGCGGGATACACTGAGTCACCAACATGCTTTTTATTCCCATGCCCCATGAGTATGACCGCATCCTCATGATTTTTTATCCCTTTGAAACGGTCAAGCACAGCGTTGCCTATCTTGTCCATCTCTTCGGTTGAAGAAAACAGGGGTTTTGAAACTTCAAACCTGCGACCTTCAGATTCAGAAGCTTGTGAAAGTGCTTGAACGTCTCGACAGAGCTTGTGGAATTCTTCACCAGGCATTGTGTGAAAAGAAGCAATCAATATATCAGTATAGCCATCATCAATCATCTTGGAGAGGGCAACAAGAGGAGAGTCCACTTGTTTGCCTGCTTTTTGGAGCTTTCTCTGCACGATTTTTGAGGTAAAAGCCCACTTAATTTCTATGTCCGGAAAGGTTTTCTTAACCTCGTTTTCTAAGTCCACAAATGCCTTGTTCGCTTCAGGTATTGTGGTCCCAAATGCGACCAACATGATGCCGGTTTTCTTTTCCACCGTTTCTCGATGTTGATACGCAACAACCGAACTACAAAACAGCATCCCAAGACACACCAACAACATAGATTTTACAATCTTCCTCATTTCTGGTCCTTTCTAGAAAGTGAAGATGCGTCCGGTGAAGGGCTAACAAGACAAAAACCCCGGACGGTGTGTCGTCCGAGGTTCCCTGTTTTGCCTCGGTGAATTCTAGCGTCACTTTCCACAGTGATCACTGTCGAGCTTGCTGGTTAGGCAGGTCTTCTGGCTTCCGGATCTTCCTAACAACCGCGCCTTCCCGGGAATTTATACTGTCCCAGTGACTTCATTGCGGCTTTCGTACCCGGTTACAGCGGTGGGCCCGTTCCTGAATTTCACAGGATTCCCTTTTAATCCAAAACATTGGAGCCTACCAGGTTAATATTCTGATTTTCTTACTAGATTAATCTACTATGGGTCAAGAGAAATATGGGATTAGGGCCTTTCCTAAAAAAGTTGTGATCTTCTTAATTTTGAATCGTCTACTGTTTCATTGAGATTGAAAGAGCCTAAGGCTTTGGTTCAGCATCCACGGCGTTTGTGGATAGAGTAGTCACTGATCCGCTACTGAATGTGGTACGCCCTATCTTGCGACCCCTGATGTAAAAGATTGTCGTCATAATAGGACCGGAAATTACATAAGCGGTGCAAAGGAAAAACGGTACCACAAAAGGTGCTACTGCAATGAGCGACATGAGTAGCACGAACCCTACGGTCGAGCTAAAAGGTTTTTCCTTTACAAGTGTCAGATCTTTGAAAGCGTGGAATTTTACGGAACTGACCATCAGAAAGGACAATACTGTGGTGAGGATTAAAAGGAAAATTGAATAATCAGCAGGTTTGATGTCCAGATGCTCAAAGAAAATCACGGCGGTAGCCAGCATTCCGGCGGCTGCAGGTATGGGGAGCCCATTGAAACGTTTAGGATCAATTACTAATGTTTGAACATTGAATCTGGCGAGCCTCAGAGCGCCGCACGAGACATATACGAACGCGACTACCCAACCAAGTCGGCCATATGGTTCAAGCGCCCACGTGTAGAAAAGAATCGCAGGCGCAACTCCGAATGAAATCACATCAGCGAGAGAATCTAGTTCTACGCCAAATTTTGAGGTAGTCTTAGTTAATCTGGCAACCTTTCCGTCAATGCCGTCAAAAAAGCCCGCTACCAAGATTAACACACCTGCCCATAAAAATTGTCCCTTGATTGCCAGAATTAGACCATAAAAGCTGAAAAAAATGCTCGTTAACGTTAGGAGAGAGGGAAGAATGAATATCCCTTTTTTCATTTTATTGATTCTATTATTTTTTCTCTGCCACGCGCTTAAAGCGTCTTCCGGATTTTCATAAGGTCTTTTCGACCTAAGCAAAGATCTTTTTTTTCGAACTTCAGGGGCTATCATCTCTTTTCTTCCTATTAAGAAGTTTCCTGAGACTCATGTGTCTATGAAACTGTTGTTATTTTATAATTTATTGAATAATTAGACAAATTATATCGGGGCAGAATTTCGTATTTATTGAACGACCGGAGGGGACAACCTGGCTATCACGGTGACACCTGCTTTCACTTTGGAACCAACTGAAGCACATACCGTGAAATTTTTTGGGAGATAAATATCTACCCGAGATCCAAACTTTATGAGTCCGAACCGATCTCCTTTCGTGATAAGGTCACCTTCTCGAACCCAGCAGACGATTCGCCGAGCGATTTTCCCGGCTATCTGCACAATCTCCACGGCGCCGAAATCAGTTCTAATGAGAATAGAGCTGCTTTCGTTAAGAATTGACGACGAAGGATCCCGCGCGTCCAGGAATTTTCCCGGTCTATGCGAGATTTTTTCGACCACGCCGGGAAAGGGCCATCTGTTTACGTGGACACTAAAAATAGACATAAATACACTTACTTTGGTTAAACTTGATTCATTGAGAACAGGTCCTCTTACATTGTTCGCAATTTCCGTTATAACACCGTCCGCGGCCGAAACAACCGTTGCTTCGTCATTCGCAGGTTTTCTTTCCGGATTACGAAAAAACGAGGCCATTGCCAGTGTCAGAAGCAACAAAAAAAGAGATAACCATGTATGTTCGAACCACCAAGCCAAGAAAGATAGAGAAGCGAATAAGAATACGAAACTCAATCCCTCACGAACTATTGGTTCATAATGGCCTGTTGATGAATTCAATCTCCACTATCTCCAGACTTGGAGCCCTTTCTTCCTCTTGGAATTGCAACTGTGCCTGTTCTTATGACTTCAAGAATGCTGAGGGAGGATAGAAGCTCTAATATAGCCTCTATTTTACCCTGCGATCCGGTAACTTCTATGGTGAGGTTGTCCTGAGCCACATCCACAATTCTCGCCCGGAATATCTCCACGATGCGCAGAGCCTCCGCTCTTTTGGCCGAGGCAGCTTTGACCCGCACCAAGACTAGTTCTCGGTCTACATAGTCTCCTCGAGTCAGGTCCTGAACCTTGGAGACATTTATTAGCTTTCTTAATTGTTTTAGTATCTGTTCAAAGATCGCTTCATTCCCGTGAGAGATAATTGTCATCCGGGAGAACTCCGGATCCATTGTAGGCGCGACGCTTAGTGAATCGATGTTAAACCCTCTCCCTGAGAACATGCCGGATACTCTCGCCAGAACTCCGGGTTTATTTTCAACTAACGCTGAAATTACTTTTCGATTTTCCATCTAAACTAAAATCATTTCTTTGATCGGGGCCCCTGCAGGAACCATTGGATAAACCCCTTCTTCTCTGTCTACTACAAAATCGATTACAACCGGGCCCTTTATTTGGAGGCTTTTCTTGATGACATTTTCAACTTCCGAGGATTTGGTGGCCCGTAACCCCACAGCGCCATAGGCTTCAGCAAGCTTCACAAAGTCCGGAGCTACAGTGATATCGGTGTAGGCGTAGACCTGATCGTAAAAGTGCTCCTGCCACTGCCGCACCATACCTAGATAGCCATTGTTTAATATTGCTATTTTGACCGGTAGTTTATATTGAACCACCGTTGCAAGCTCTTGAATGTTCATTTGGATCGAGCCATCACCTGCCACATCAATTACCACTTTATCGGGATAGGCGACTTGCGCGCCAATGGCCGCAGGAAATCCGTACCCCATAGTTCCTAAGCCACCGGAACTCAAAAACGTTCTAGGATTGTCAAAAAGATAATACTGCGCGGCCCACATCTGATTCTGGCCGACTTCAGTGGCGACAATCGCTTTTCCTGCAGTGAGTTCATAAAGTTTTTCGATCACAAATTGTGGTTTGATGACCTCGCTGGTTCGGTCAAAACGTAGTCTTTGCTCATTTCTCCATGCCGTTAATTGTGAATGCCAGTCCTTGAGCTTTTCATCAGCCTTGGCGGATCGCCTTTTGGTTTTAAGTTCTTCTATCAGTCTTGATAATCCATCACGCGCATCGCACACTATCGGAACTTCAACGAGAATATTTTTTTGGATTGAGGTTGGATCTATATCTATATGAATAATTTTAGCGTGTCTGGCGAATTCTTCGACTCGCCCTGTAACCCTGTCATCAAAACGAGCTCCCACCGCTAGCAGCAAATCCGTGTTGTCGATTGCCATATTTGCTCTATATGTTCCATGCATCCCGAGCATACCTAGAAAGAGCGGATGTATGGCGGGGAAACAGCCCAGCCCCATCAATGTCATGGTTACAGGAAAATTCAACATTGAGGCTAGCTTATAGAGTTCTTCATGCGCTCCCGATGTTATGACACCACCACCTGCGTAAATTACAGG
Source organism: Deltaproteobacteria bacterium (assembly GCA_026388665.1). Lineage (GTDB taxonomy): Bacteria > Desulfobacterota > Desulfomonilia > Desulfomonilales > Desulfomonilaceae > CAJBEZ01. Next base: position 1,327 of record JAPLJJ010000266.1, on the reverse strand, counting down.
TCGTTCAGCTTGGCGAATAAGTTCCGCAGCCCTTTTTACGGAAGGAATATGGGCTTTCACGTTAGGTTTGTAGGTAGGAATCTCAATTTTGTCGGGATATTCGAATTTAGCCTTTTTCTGGACCACGTCCTTGGGTAAATCAATTAGGATTGGTCCAGGTCGGCCCGTGGTAGAGATAAAGAATGCTTCCTTGATTGTTGAAGCCAGGTCCTCCGTTCTCGCGACTAGATAATTATGTTTTGTGCATGGTCTGGTTATTCCGACAATGTCAGCTTCTTGAAACGCGTCGTTTCCAATCAAAGGGGTGGGCACTTGGCCAGTAAAAACAATTACCGGTATTGAATCCATGTATGCTGTGGCTAAACCGGTAACCGTATTCGTGCCGCCAGGCCCTGAAGTCACAAGGCAAATTCCAGGTCGACCAGTTGCGCGCGCGTAGCCATCAGCAGCGTGAACCGCAGCTTGTTCATGTCGAACAAGGATGAACCTGAAATCTTGAGAAAATTCTCGGAAAAGCGTGTCAAAAATATCAATGACCGCGCCACCGGGATAACCAAAAATTGTGTCAACGTTCTCCGCCTTCAGAGAACGTAATAGTATTTGTGCTCCACTAATTTTCAATTTAGTTCCGTGAGATCAAGCCAAGAGATCCTTAGGTTTAGTGAGGGCTTGAGGTTATCTGTACTTACTCAGTATTTTCTCGATTTGATCTCTGCCACGAAGTTTCTTTTTCTGTAATGTCTTCCGTTCCAATTCTTCGGAATGTGAAAGGTAGAGCCTTTTATTGAAGACTTCAAGCTGCTCTTCATATTCGAGATGATCCTGCCATAGCTTTGACAGTTCAGCGTCTTTCTCTTTCCAGATATTTATTAGTTCCTGGTCTCTTCTTTCCATAACTAAACCTTCAAATGGAGTGTTATTGACATACCCTGATTCGTATACTCATCGAATTTTTTTTTGTCAACAAATAGGCTCCAACTGTTAAGTTTGCAGACGCAAGCCTTTTTGATAAATGTAGTCGCGAATACAAGAAAAATTTTCCTCCTGGAAAGTACTTGCGAAAAAGAGATGTGGGGCGTTATTGTAATCGGTGAATCAAACCATTCATACCGCTCAGTAATATGTGAATCGCGGCCGATCCGTTTATCGTAGGAGGATCGCTCGTTCTTTACTTTATTTTTTTAAGGAAGGTGTCAGATGGCTGAACTGCCGAAAGTGAAGTATTCGGGTAAGATACGCGAGGTGATGATAGGCAAGGCTGGCAAGGAGGTGGTAGTAGGCGGGGAAACCGGCTACAGTTTTTATAGTTTCGAGGGAACGGGGCCGC
>JAPLJJ010000280.1 GCA_026388665.1 Deltaproteobacteria bacterium | reverse complement strand
CTCTTCAGGTTCTACGTAGTTATCGTGCGAATAACGGCTGTGACAATGGAGATCGATAATCATTTTGTCTTGAAAAGGTCTTCAATTAAATCGTAGGTTAACACACTACGGGTATGGCTCAGGGGACACCATGGCATTTATATACCACCAATCTCATAGAGTCGTCCTGTAATCGAATTCCATCCAAATAGAGCGGGATTTTTCTAAATGCTCAGAAAGTAACACTATAGTAGAACATCATTCGTTCAAAAATGCATCAGATGAGCAATCTGAAAATTCATTTTGCGGAGGAGAACTTCAATGACTGCGAAAACTAAGATGGCCATTGTAGGTATCATGATTGTGGCGATTTTTCTCCTGGGCCTGTATGTCTATTTCAACCTCCCATCGGTGCAGCAAAGAATCAGCCACGCAAAGTCCGAGGTATTGGTCTCGATCGTACCATAACTTTGTACACCAACGACGGGAAGCCCATTAAGTCGTGGAAAGGTCGAGTACAGGTGGAGTTGGATGGTGGCGCCGCTCGATTCATCACTGGCCACAAGACCGTCATAATATCCGGAACCTACATCATAGAGGAGAATTGACCCCAGTTGTTGAGGCATCTTAACCTACGAAGGAGTCGTTGGGATCAAGGATGTCAACCTGCAAAGCTTGTGTGGCTTGATGGAAGCATGACATTTTAGGTAACCAACTCGTCACTGACTTTTAGTTTTGGGTCTATCGACCCAACAAAAAACCAAGGCTATCCACTCCAACGGTCGTGAAAAAACCGAGAAACACCCCACGCGAAAATCCCGAGGTGGATTTTGGGTTTTTTCTTTACTTTCCAGCACGTACCCGTATATTAGAAGGTGCTACAGTTCGAGAATATTGAGCTACCCAACATCAAGGTAGCGGGGATAGTCGAGGTTTTCTATTTCATCCGCATGGATTGGTATTGAGTCCATTATGAGTGGCTAGATTCAGGCTCTGAATAAACTCCTCAGCCTTGGATTCTGTCAAATTGGTAAATATGTAGGACGGACACCGACGCGTCGGAGGTTGGAGCTGTAAATAGGGCGGCGGACGATCTTCAGAGGTTTCGATACAAGGCTGAGGAAGCAGGATATCGACACAGCCGTTCATGTCCTTCAGGATAAAAGCTATTGCTCAGTTACGTTGGATGACATAGCCAAATGTATGGCCTGACTAAGTCTGCGATGTTTCGACATATGTTCGAAAAACAGAAACATAGTTACTCAATCTACCGTATGATCACCCAAATCTTCACCATAAACGCCTTTGCAGTCCTGAAAATGGATTTCACAGTAGTGGGAAAACAGTGTGTGTTTGTCTGTGATTATAATTAATTGAAAACACATACGATTTAGTATGTTAGCTGTCTTTCTCAGCGGCGAGAACCAACTTGCTGATAGGAGGATCCATCGTAACAGCAAGAGAATCGACAAGGGGCTTGGCTTAGTTCTTCTATAAGACGTTAGCCCGAAGCTAATTTCAGTCATTCGCGTGCTGGTTAGAACGCGACTGCCATCGTAAATAGGCTTAATGGTCTTGCGGATTATAAAAGGCTGAAATAATTTCTAAAGAACCGTAAGAAATTGACGACAATTCTATATATTTGTTGGAAACTGGATATCTTTAAAGTAAATCGAAATCGACGCACATGGCTCCAAGGTTCATAGCTAAGTTCTTTGGCCGGTCGAATCAGAAAGAATGGGTTGATTTGACAGCTTAGAAGTCAATACCTGATACAAGCAAAGCCATCTAAAGATGGAGTATTTGGGGCAACCCCATTACGAGCCCGGCTTTTTTGCTTCATTGCTTTTACGGCAGGTTCTGCAAACCAGGGAGGCCGGAACAATTTGCCGGCAAACGCAAGAGATGCTGGCGTATGGTCTCTATTTTATGATTTCAGCTTCTCCGCAGGCCCACTGGGGAGTGTCAACTGAGAGCGTAAGGTAACCAGAGAATGTCCACTGAAACACCTTCGGTCGCAGCCTTGAAGAATGAACCCATTTTAAATGAAGAGCTGGTAGTGAAGTCATTCTTCGAGCCTCTGGCAGACTTGCCAATCGCTGTCGTTGCGGTTAACAAGATTGGACATGTGAGCTTCTTTAACGCCATGGCGGGGTATTTCCTTGGAATCCCAACTTCTCTCGCCCTGCACAAACCGATTGACTCAATAATGCCAAATTCTGACATTTCAGATATCCTGGCCACAGGATTAACAGTTCATGATCGACAAGAATTCAGGAATGGCCGTCTGCTGAAATGCAGTTTATTTCCCATTCAAGTCTGTGGGGAAATAATGTTTGGTGTCAAAGTCATGCAGGATATTACCGAGAAGATTGCTTTGGAAACCGAATTGTCGAAGATTAGAGAGAAATATGAGATGTTGGACATCATGTTGGATCAATCCTTTGAGGAATTGGGGGCTGTGGACGATAAGGGACGGCTTTTTTATTTGACCAGAAAATCAGCGCTTAACCTAGGGGTTGATCGAGAGGAAGCTATTGGAAGGGACATCACCACACTCAATCCAAAATGCCTTCTGAAAAAGGTTGCCCGTACCGGTATTATGGAACTTGCCGAGATATCCAGGCGCAATAAAAAATCAGTGCCAGTAATTGTGACACCTCTGATAAAGGACGAAGTGTTGAAAGGCGCTGTATGCAAGAGCATATTCACCGATGTCCAAGAAGCGATGAGTTTTGTTTCTAGGATCGCAAAACTTGAGAGTAGAAATGGACCACATAACTCTCCTAAGAAAGTTCGAGAGTGTAGATTCACGTTCGAAGACATTGTCGGAACATCAAAAGCTATATTGCTCGCAAAAAAAAGAGCGCTTCAGGCGGCCAAGGGAGATTCGAATGTCCTAATCACAGGGGAATCGGGAACCGGCAAGGAGCTTTTCGCTCAAGGCATTCACATGGCAGGCCTACGAAGACATGGCCCCTTTGTAGCTATAAACTGCGCCGGAATACCAGAGAACTTGCTTGAATCGGAACTCTTTGGCTATGAGTTCGGTTCCTTTACGGGAGCTAGAAAGGGAGGTAAGCTGGGAAAATTCGAGTTAAGTCAAAACGGAACCATTTTTCTGGATGAGGCGGCGGATATGTCAATGGGCATGCAGGCAAAGCTTCTTAGAGTCATCCAGGAGAGAGAGTTTGTGAGAGTCGGAGGAACCCAGACATACGAAGTGGACGTTAGGATCATCTCTGCTAGTAACCGGGATTTATGGGAAATGGTCCAGCGCGGACAGTTCAGGGAGGATTTGTACTATCGTTTAGATGTTGTGAATATACAAACCCCATCCTTACGAGATCGAAGAGAAGACATCCATCTTTTGACAGAATTTTTTATTTCGCATATCAGGGAACGCATCAACAGCAAAGTGACAGGTGTCACTGAACAAGTTCTAGATCTTTTTATGAGTTACGCATGGCCGGGGAATGTCAGAGAATTGAGAAACGTTATAGAAGGAGCAATGAACCTCAACACAGGCGAACTAATCGACGAAGCATCGCTGCCTCCTAGAGTCAGGGAAAAGATTATGATGGCTCGCCAGGAGAAATCGATTGTCTCAAACCTACCTGTGTTTGAGTTTGAAGATAGAGCATCAAATGAAAAAGCCTTGATCCAGCACGCAATCAAAGCGTCTAATTCCAATAAGCGTCAAGCGGCCATAATGCTAAAAATGAGTCGCGCCACCCTTTACAACAAACTAAAGAAATACGGTATTGACACGAACCCTTAGTACCTCAGGCAACGATCCTTTTTCTCAAAATTCACGTAATAAAAATTCTCTCTGTTTACGCCGCCGCGTGTCCTGCTCTGGGGAAAATGACCGCTCTGCTACTCCCCTGGGCCAACACTGAGATGATGAATATCTTCCTTGAGGAAGTATCCAGAGATTTCAGCGAGTTTTTTGTGATCATGCAGGTGGATCAAGCAGGCCGGCACAATTCCAAGAATCTGAGAATTCCTTGTTAGAAGACGAAACCGTATTAAACATTAAGCTGATCGCAAATCATAGGAATCAAAGACCTGTCTTTGGACAATCAAGACTCGAAAAAATTATTGTTTATTCGTTGAAGTCTAGCCATCCTTTGTCCAATTCATGTCTAATAATTATACATGTCCACTTTTTAACATGTCTAAATGGAGCAGAGCCCATCGAGACCACACAATTTTTTCAGTTTCCATTTCTTTCGACCTAATGGGAACCGGATCGAAACCTCATCCTAAAACTTTTTGATATTAGGCGGTTGGCTCCTCGAGCAACACTTATGTCAAATCACATCAATAAAATTTTCTATTTCAAAACTAATCGGCACGACATTTGCTTCCAATGATCCTATCAATCGCGGGAGCACGCTACAATTCGGTTCCCATCTATCAAAGTGAGAGAGTAGATGACACAACGAGTGGCAATTGTCGATTTTGTCCAGACGAAGCACGGTGAGGCACTTGAAGAGAATGTTCGGGAGCTGACCTTCGGTGTGGTCAGAAAACTACTTGACCGAGTAGACATGGACCGATCCGAAATCGGAACAATGATCTCTTCTTCTGCAGACTATTGGCAAGGAACTAGTTGCTCGAACAGCTATTACTATGACGCCGCCGGGGGCAATCTCAAGAGTGGTTCCAAGGTGACTGAGGACTCAGTATTTGCCCTAATTTATGGAATGATGAGGATTCTTTCCGGTCATCACAGAACGGCTCTAGTGGTAGGAGTGACTAAGTGTTCAGAATGTCCGTCCGAAAACACCCTGACCAATCTTGCAGCGGACCCCTTTTTTCATAGGCCGGTCGGTCTAAACACAGTTGTGGCGGAGGCCCTCCAGGCCAGAATGTACTTGGATCAGTATGGTCCAAGTGAGGAGCAGATAGCCCGCGTTGTCGTCAAGAACATGTCTAACGCAGAGAGGAATCCGTATTCCCACCGCGGCGGTAAGTTCTCGATCGGGGAGATACTCTCTTCATCGATGATGGCTGCTCCGCTTCGCTGCATGGATGTGCCTAGCACCAGTGACGGGGCCTGTGCTTTGCTGCTGGCGGATGAGCATACCGCAAGGCAATTAACAGATAAGCCTGTTTTTATTCATGGCATAGGGTGGAGTGTGGATCACACCTACATCGGTGATCGGGATCTCTTAAACGGGGCTCTACCAAAGGCCGCAGAAATGGCATATAGCAGAGCCGGTGTAAAAAATCCATCCAAGGAAATAGATGTCGTAGAACTCTCGGATGTTACGTCTTTTCACGAGATAATGTGGATGGAGCAGTTGGGATTGTGTGATGCAGGTAACGGCTTTCGGCTAGTTGAGCAAGGAGTTACAGCCTTAGATGGTCGCCTTCCAGTTAATCCCTCTGGGGGGCTATTCGGAGCAAATCCTTTTGTTGCTCGTGGTCTAATCCGTGTGGGTGAAGCATGTCTTCAACTCCGGGGTGAAGCGGGTGATCATCAGGTGCCGAGAGTCAACAAGGCGCTTGCGCACAGCGTGCATGGTCTCGGGGGGCAATCACATTCAGTCGTAATTCTTGGAAATTAAGGAGACAACTCCATGGCTCAAGCGGTGGCTATTGTTGGGACTGGTCAAACAGAATGCGGGAGGAGAACGGATGTATCGTATCCTGAACTTGTTTATGAGGCCGTTAGCAGAGCGTTCGATGACGCTGGTTTAGTTCCGGACGACATTGAGGCGGTGGTTGCGGGATCCATGCCTCCAGCTATGGAGGGGGTGAACAACCCTCACCTTTACTGGGCGGATGCCATGGGAGCTGGAGGTAAGCCCCTAATAAGGACCGCGACCTGCGGATCGACTGGGATTTCCTTGGCACATACCGGTTTCTACCACGTTGCGTCCGGGATGTTTGATCTTGTTCTTGTGGTAGGCGCCGAGAAGATGTACGAAGGAGACCCCCAGGGTACAATGGCCACAGTTGCCGACCCTTTCTTTCAAAGGCCCTTTCTTGCAGGCGCGCCCGGCATTTTCTCGCTTCAAAGTAATGAGTGGGCTCACAGATACGGCATAGAAGAAAAAAGGGTGAGAATGGCGGCCGCCCAATTGTCCGTGCGCAATCACGATGACGCTCTGCTAAATCCTTATGCGCATATCAGGATCAAGATCACTGTGGACGATGTTCTCAACTCAAGGATAATAGCCTATCCGGTCAGGCTACTTGATGTGTGTCCAGCTTCTGATGGAGCATGTGCAGTTATCATGGCCTCCGAGCGGATGGCAAAGAAACTGGGACGTCCTACGGCCTGGATCAAGGGGGTCGGATATTGCGGTGAGCAGGCGTTCTTCAGTGAAGGCGACAAAGTGGTGTGGCAATCAGCCATCAATGCAGCCAAGTCAGCCTATAGCCAGGCGGGAATTACTAATCCCAGGAAGGATCTGGATTTGGCTGAGGTCTATAACCCTTTTACCTTTCAGGAAATGCTCTTTTACGAGTGTTTCGGGTTCTGCGATTTTGGTCACGGATGTGATCTAGTCGAACAAGGAGTGGTAATGAGGGGAGGTGACCTCCCGTGCGATCCTTCTGGTGGTACCTTGTGCACAAACCCAATCGGAGCCACTGGCCTGCAGCGGGTATCAGAGGTCGTGCTTCATGTAACGGAAAAAGCCGGAGATCGGCAAATTCCAGGGGCCAAGACGGGACTCGCACATGCCATGGGAGGCCTGGACCAGTTCAACGGCATAATGATCATATCTAGTGTACTCTAGGCTAAAGGGGAGATCAATGGCGGTAAAATCGAGAATAGTGAAAGGCTTTATTTCACTTCCGTACAACTGGTCCATGGGACCAACCACCACTCGTTTCTATGAGGAATTCAAGAACAAGCGGATTATGGGAACTCGATGTGAAAAGTGCAATAGGGTCCTGATTCCGGCACGCAGTTTCTGTTCGGGATGTTTTGTAGAGACGACGAACTGGGTCCAGGTATCCGATGAAGGCACTATTAGAACCTGGGTGCTCATCAACTTCTCCTATGAAGGGCAGCCCATGGCGCCTCCTTACATAACGGGCATCATCGATCTTGACGGAGCTGATGTGGGACTTCCGCACTTCGTGGGTGGCGTGGAACTGGATGACTTGGAAACAGTGGCCAAAAAGGTCCGAATTGGGGGCAGAGTCAAAGCTGTGTGGAAAGAGAATCGGGAGGGACACATTCTCGATATAGACTACTTCAAACCAATTAATTAGCGCCCGGCTCGTTACCGGTGTCGGACCTACAGGCTACTGCCAACTATATACTAGAACTTAACGTCTCAAATAAAAGCTGAGGGTTGTCGGACGGTCGGTCAACGTAAATTGTGTTGTTTTCCCGCAGTTCGATGGATCCTCACGCCAAGCAAGGATGCGATGAAATCATGAAAGCGTGGATTCCAGGAAAATTCTTCGATCAACTAGAAATCGGAGAAGTATTCTCGACCGTGAGCCGAACAGTCACAGAGGCGGATATCGTAAATTTTTGTGGGGTTTCAGGCGACTTCAACCAGCTTCATACGGACATTGAATTTGCATCTCGAACGCCTTTTGGTCAGCGAGTTGCGCACGGAATGTGCGGAATGGCCATCGCGTCCGGATGCGTTAATCGATCTGGCTTGATAGAGGGTACCACTGTGGCTTTCAAGGGTATTCAAGACTGGAGTTTCAAGAAACCTATTTTCATAAACGACACGGTACATGTCGAGTTGTCCGTAAAAGAAAAAAAGGAGACTCAAAAAACCGACCGAGGTTTGGTTTCCTTTTGGCTGAAAGTAATCAATCACCGCGGTGAGGTGGTTATGGAAGGGCAGTGGGACCTCTTGATGGCCAGAAAACCGTTAGCTGTTGGAAATCAAGCATAGGCCGTGATTCGGGAGACCAAATGACTAATAGAGTTTGTATCGTGGGAATCGGAGTGGTGGAATCGACTGAAAACACTGCCGAAATGAGCCACAAAGATCTCCTGTTCTACGCTACCCGAAGGGCCCTCGATGATGCTGGGCTTGAAAGAAAAGATATCGGAGGCGCAATAACGGCCACCTTTGATTTTCTTGAGGGTAGAAGTCTGTCTAACCAGTATACCCTAGATTCCATAGGAGGGGTGATGAAACCCTGTGACCTACGTCTGGGAGAGGACGGTATATACAGCCTTTTTGCTGGATATATGGAAGTCATGGTAGACCCTGGACAAGTTACAGTCGTCGCCTCAGTTCAGAAAGCATCTGAACGCGATCCCAATGGGGTTGGTTATCAAAAACTCATAGCTGCCACTTTGGAGCCGATTTTCTCTCGACCGGTCTGCAGCTCGGTTCCAAATCCAGGAAGTCTAGAGAGCGTCTTGGCTGCAATGGATGCCAGAGCATACTTGAACAGATCCGGTTTGACCGAGCAACAATTGGCGAAGGTCGCAGCTAAGAACATTGGTAACGTTATCCAGCACGCAAATGTATCGGTACCAGGTCCCGAAGATATCCTGAAATCTGATCTGCTCTCCTGGCCGATTCGTAGGCTCACTTCAGCGAAAGAGTCCGATGCCGCATGCACTCTTATACTTGTCTCAGAAAAGAAGGCTCGGACCCTGAACCAAGACCCTGTCTTCATACGCGGCATCGGATGGTGTTCAGGTAAATCCTTCCTTGCGTCACGTGAACAGGGTACGGCTAAAGAGACCAAGTGGGCAGCCTCTCAAGCCTATCACATGGCGGGAATCCGGTGCCCCGAGCGAGAAATCGATTTCGCCGAAGTGAGCGATTGGTACGCACACAGGGAATTGATGCACTGTGAGGCCCTCGGATTCTGCGGGGCGAATAGCGTAGGCTCATGTTTGGACGAAGGTCTCTTCGACAGGACTGGAGCATTGCCGGTAAATGCTTCGGGAGGTCTTTTGGGCCGTGGTAACGCCGTTGGAACATCGGGATTGATTCGAGTCGCCCAAGTCGCCCGTCGAATTCGCTCCCATAATAATGGATTTAAAAACCCAAGAGCGGAGATAGGCCTCGCTCATAGCTGGGGCGGCATTCCCACCGCCACTGCAGGTGTAGCTATCCTGGGCAAATGGTAGGACACGAGAGCGTGGGGAAGATGGTATGAGTCGCACTGCTTCTTGAAAAGGGAGAGGAACATGGCCAGAAGAGTGGCACTTGTCGGCGTAGGTATGCAGAAATTCGATTTTCGGAAGACGGAAACAGTTGAAGAAATGGTTTTTGATGTTGCCAGGAATGCCTTGGAGGATGCTCACCTGCAAAAGGAGAACATCGACTCGGTAGTTTTCGGATCAGCCGTGGACGCATTCTGCGGTATTAACAATTCGGACAAGACTGCGATCGATGCTTCGACGGGCCTGTGGAAGCCCACAATGCGGAACAGCACCAGCGGTTCAACAGCGGTTTCCACACCGATACTGGGATATAACCATGTAGCGTGTGGTCTGCATGACCTCGTTATGGTGATCTGCTTCGAGAAAATGAGTGAGAACGCTTCCGCACAAGCTGTCTTTAGCACGGTCTATGACGAGGCCTTTGTCAGGCCGATTGGTTTAAACGTTCCCATTCAATGTGGCTTGGAAGCCAGAGCCTACCTCCACCGCTATGGCTTAACAGAGCGGCAAATGGCTAAGGTATCGGTCAAGAACCGTGGCAATGCGCTCTCCAATCCGTACGCTCAGTTGCCGATGAAGTTAACCGTTGACAAAGTGTTGGAGTCACCTTACCTGTCTTGGCCGGTCAAGCTCCTGGACACGTCTCCTGTGACTGACGGTGCCAGAGCGGTCATTCTTGCCTCCGAACATGTCGCTAGGGAATTAACAGACAATCCGGTTTGGATCAGAGGAGTAGGCCGAGGAGCTGACTCCGTCTGGTTCATGGGCAGAAAAAACAATGATCTCGGACGCCTTGACTATGCATATCTAGCTGCTAAACAGGCCTATGACATGGCGGGGATCAAGAATCCGGCGGCGGAGATAGATTACGCCGAAGTCTACGACCCCTTCACCTACAAGGAGATGCAGCATTGCGAGGCATTGGGTTTGTGTCCAGAGGGGGGAGCTGGAAAGATGATAGACGATGGGATTTCGCTTAAGGAGGGGACGTTACCCGTGAATGCATCGGGAGGTCTTCAGGGAGAAGGTAATCCTATAGGCGCCGGGATGTCCAGGCTCTGTTGGTGCTACCTTCAGATTAAGGGGCAGGCTGGAGATTGCCAGGTTCCAAAAGACGTGAATACCGCTGTTTGCAATGCGTGGGGCGGCATGTATCAATACAACGCTGTCATGGTCGTCGGTCGTGACTGATGGCCTGAATAGAGCTTGATCAAGCCGTATTCCATCCGTTTAGGAGAGAACTATGAAGTTAAAGAAGCCAGAGATGACGATTAACGGTGAAATACAAATTAGTTACAATTGGTCCCCCGGAAAGGCCGGAGAACGATTCTTCCGAGACCTTAGGGACCATATGAAAATTATGGGAACGAGGTGTAGGAAATGTAGTCGAGTTCTTGTACCGCCAAGAATCTTTTGCGAGGAGTGTTTTACCGATGACATGGAATGGGTCGAAGTCGAACCCAAAGGGACTCTCGCTACCTTTGGCGATTGCTATTTTTCTACAGATGGAAAACGACTTGAGAAGCCGTGGATTCTTGGCATCGTTAGACTCAACGGTAGCAACGGCGGCCTAATACATTACATCGGTGAGGCAACGGCGGAAGAACTGAAGATAGGCATGCCTATGGAGATTGTGTTCAAAGAGCAAAGAGAAGGGAACATCCTAGACATTCTCTATTTCCGACCAGTTAAAGAATAGACGTCGAAGGGCTCTTTCTATGGTAGCCGACGGGAATATAAAGCTAGAAGTTGAAGGACTGTCACTCAGTTTTGGCTCAGTAATGGCCCTGATTGATGTTTCCTTCCGTGCCAGAGAAGGCGAGATATTAGCCCTAATAGGCCCAAACGGCGCAGGGAAAACATCTTTGTTGAACTGTATCAGCGGGTTCTATCATCCTAGACATGGACAAGTCAGGTTTAATGGTCTGGAGATCAATAGGGTTTCGCCAAGTCGCCGGGCTAAGCTTGGAATTTCCAGGACTTTTCAGAATATTGAGCTATACAAGGGGCTGACGGCCTTGGACAATCTAATGGCCGCCAGACATGTCTTCATCAAGTACGGACCCGTCGCGGGATCAATCTTTTTTGGCAAAGCTCGCAAAGAAGAAATAGAAAACCGCAGCATCGTAGAGGAGATTATCGATCTATTAGAACTGGCGGAGGCTCGGCACAGGGTAGTCGAAAGTCTTGCATACGGGCTAAGGAAAAGGGTTGATCTTGGTAGGGCTCTGGCCCTTGAACCCAAGCTGCTACTTCTGGATGAGCCAATGGCCGGGATGAATGTCGAAGAGAAAGAGGATATGGCAAGATTCATTCTGGACATTCAAGAACTCAAACACATCCCGATCATAATCGTTGAACACGATATGGGAGTGGTCATGGATATCTCACATCGTGTAGTCGTTCTAGATTTCGGTACCAAAATTGCCGAGGGGTCTCCCCAGGAAATAAAACGGAACGAAAAAGTGATTAGTGCATACCTCGGTAAAGCAAACCAGTCAGGAGAGCGTGCAAAGTGAATTTATCAAGGCTGGTACATGCAGATACCCTACCAAAGCTTCTGTTGAGAAACCGATCGAAATTCGGTTCTAGCCAGGCAGCGGCCCGAGAAAAGACAATGGGCATCTGGCAAAGCTATTCATGGGAAGACTATTACAGCATTGTGAAGCATTTATGTCTTGCTTTCGTCTCCATGGGTTTGGAAAAGGGTGATCGCGTATCCATTTTGGGGGAGAACAAGCCACACGTATATTGGTTTGAACTCGCCGCCCAATCGGCCAGAGCCGTGGTAGTAGGAGTCTTCGCTGATTGTACACCCCCAGAAGTGGAATACTACTTATCACATTCTGGCTCGCGTTTTGTAGTTTGTCAGGACCAAGAACAAGTCGACAAGGTATTGGAGATAATCGAGAAAATACCGCAACTCGAAAAAATCATCTATTGGGACCCCAAAGGTCTTTGGAGCTACACAGACCCACTGCTTATCAGCATGGAGGAGATGATTGAGACCGGCAAGGCTTATGCGAAAGAACTCCCAGATCGATTTGAGGAGATGGTGGTCTCAACCGAAGGCAACGACCTTGCAGTGTTTTTGTACAGTTCCGGGACTACGGGTAAGCCTAAAGCGGCGATGGTCACACATAAAGCGTTAATAGGCATGGCAGCGGCTGTCAACGAGGTGGATCGCTATCAGGAAAATGAGGAGTACCTATCTTTCCTGCCAATTGCCTGGATTGCCGAACAACTGTTTGGTGTGGCGTGTTCGCTCTATTACTGCTTACGAACCAACTTTCCCGAAGAACCTGAAACCGTACAGGCAAACATTCGCGAGGTCGGACCACAGGTTGTTTTCTTTGGTCCCAGGTTGTGGGAAAACTTGATTCGCACGATTCAGTTGAAGATACAGGACTCCGGTTTTTTCAATCGTGTTTGTTACAATGCAGCGCTAACAATTGGTAGACGCAGAGCTGCAATCACTATGCGGGGAGGGTGCCTTGGAATCTGGTTGGCCTTCTGGTCATTTGTTGCCGAAAGACTCGTTTTCAGATCGTTGCGAGACAATATCGGCTTGCTCAAAACTCGAGTGGGCTACTCGGCTGGCGCGGCGATAAGCCCCGACGTGATCAGTTATTTTCACGCTATCGGAGTAAATATCAAGCAGCTCTACGGGGGCTCCGAAGTGGGAGTGGTGACCCTCCACAAGGATTACGACATCAAACCGGAAAGCTGTGGACCACCGTTGCCAGGAGTAGATATCCAAATTTCTGAGGAAGGTGAGATATTGGTCCGCACGCCCAACATGTTCTCCGGTTACTACGGCGAGGAGGAAAAAACTAATAAAAAGTTAGTTGACGGGTGGTACAGATCCGAAGATTTTGGCCACCTCGATAACGATGCTCATCTCATCGTGATGGATAGAATGGAAGATCTCCTGGAAATGGCGGATGGAAAGAAATTCTCTCCCCAGTTTTGCGAGGTAAGACTAAGATTCTCCCCGTACATAAAGGATGTTTTGGTCGTGGCTAGAAAAGGCGAAGTCATTGTCGGGGCGCTTATCAACATCGATCTGAACAATGTTGGGCAGTGGGCCGAATCAAACCATATCGCTTACACCACGTTCGTTGACCTGTCTCAAAAGCCTGATGTCATAGAACTTGTTCGAAAGGAAGTGGCAAAGGTCAATCAGATTCTACCCGATTACTCTCAAATCGGAAAGTTTATCAATCTCCACAAGGAATTTGATCCTGACGAAGCGGAGATGACACGGACTCGGAAACTTCGGCGAACTTTTGTGGAATCACGCTTCAAGCCAATGATCGACGCTATATTTGGTGATGCTGAAAAAGTCGAGGTCACATCAGAGATCACCTATCGTGACGGGAGAACCGGTCTGATGAAAAACGAAATAATGGTTGTTTCCGTCTAGAGGAGGCCCAGTTTGCTATCTCTGGTTCCACAATTTTTTGTATCAGGATTACTGACAGGGAGTGTGTACGCTCTGATAGCGGTCAGCATAGTCCTTGTCTACAAATCGACTAGAATATTTAACTTTGCCGTAGGAGAGCTGCTCGCACTGGGTGGATATTTTTGTTATTCGTTCGTTGTCTGGTTTCATTTTCCTTTGTGGTTGGCGCTAGTGGGCGCTCTGTTGATGGCAGTGGTCACCGGATTGTTAGTAGAGCGTCTAGTTCTAAGGCCCCTTCTAGGTCAACCTCTGCTGACCATCATAATGGCTACGCTCGCGTTATCTGTTCTCCTTAGAGGCATTATGCTCATGATATGGACGGGCTACGACGTGGCCTTCCCCAAAAACCTCCTCCCCGGAAAGACTGTTGTAGTAGGTTCGGTTGCCATGTCTGCGGAGCTCCTGTGGGCCTTTGGCATTGCAGTGGTGGCTTTTGCCACTCTGGCCTATTTCTTTGTAAAAACCCAAACCGGACTGAGAATGAGAGCGGTTTCCCAGGATCACGAACTGGCTATGTCCTGCGGGATAAATATAACCGTAGTCTTTGCATTGACCTGGGTCTTGGCCGTCATTCTGGGAACACTGGCCGGCTCTCTCATGGGGTATAGGCTGGCCCTTGCGCCATCCTATACCCCGTTGCTGGCGCTCAAGGCATTCCCCGCAGTCATTTTCGGGGGCCTGGACTCAGTGACGGGAGCGCTTTTGGGGGGCCTCATTGTCGGAATCATCGAATCAATGGTCGGCGGATTGATAGACCCAACTATGGGGGAAATATCAGCCTATATCCTACTGCTGGCCGTGCTCCTCATTAGACCTGAAGGTCTAATGGGTCTCAAGCGAATAGAAAGGGTCTGATATGTGGCGCCCATGTGGAATATTTGACGATACTTACGAAAAAGACATTTCAATCGTCAGAACTTTGCCCCAGCAGGTCCTCACAATCACCGGCTTAATTGCTCTACTCTTTTTACCGCAGCTACTCGGAGCGGGCCGCATAACCACTGTCAACTTGATCGGCATATCAGTGGTCAGTATTATGGGGCTGAATATCCTGATCGGACTGACTGGCCAAATATCCCTCGGACACAGCGCATTTATGGGCGTCGGGGCCTACACACTTGTGATGCTGATGAACCACTTGGGGTTCTCCTTCTGGTTAGCTCTTCCATTTTCTGTACTGTCTGCTGGCCTTATCGGGCTGCTATTCGGCCTGCCCTCGCTACGTATCAAAGGATTTTATCTTGCCATGGCCACGTTGGCTGCTCAGTTTCTAATCCCGTGGATCATTGTCCATGTGAGGCCTGATCTGACCGGTGGCACCTCGACCCTGAACATAGCGGCCCCCAGCATTCTCGGCTTCACTTTTGACTCTCAAGTCAGGATTTACTATCTTGTGACGTTTTTTGCTGTAGCATCCATTGTCCTAACTCGCAATTTGCAGCGGTCTAAAATCGGCCGGGCTTTCGTGGCCATCCGAGACAACGACCTGGCAGCCGAAATTATGGGTGTGGAGATCTTCAGGTACAAACTGTTGTCGTTCTTCATCTGTTCGCTTTACGCAGGACTTGCCGGGGCACTGTGGGCTGTCTGGATGGGCGCAATAAACGTGGACTCGTTTACCCTCCATGAGTCTATCTGGTACCTTGGCATGATTATCGTCGGAGGGCTTGGCTCAGTTCCGGGCGCCGTATTTGGGGTGATCTTCATTCGGGCGCTTGAGCCGTTTTCCCACTACATTGGCCCCCCAATAGCATCGTACTTTCCCGATGCCATAGGAGCAGCAATAAAGAGTGGCATCAGTCCATTTGTGTTCGGGCTGGTCATCCTGGTCTTCTTGATCTATGAGCCGAGAGGTCTAGGGCATCGTTGGGAAATCTTTAAACACTTTTATCGCCGATGGCCGTTTTCCTACTAAGGCTAAGATCAACAAACCTAAACGTAAACCTTTAAACAAGAATCAAAGGAGACGAACATGAAGCGGATTGTCAAAGGCATTTCGGGTAGACTTGGATCGATGCTTGCGATCATTCTCATGCTGGTTATGCTCGGACCTGCTCAAAGTTTTGCCCAGAAACCAGAACTTATTCCTGTTGCTTTATTAGGGGACCTTACAGGTCCTTATGCCTCGGTGGTTGGACCGATGGCGCCCGGAGCGGAGGACGCAGTCAAGTATGTCAATGAGAAACTTGGCGGAATTGACGGAGTTAAACTTAAACTTACAGTTAAGGATAACACCGGACAGGCTGCTCTTGGTCTCCAACAATATGCGGAACTGATTGCGACGAAACCGAAGCCCCTTTTCTTCGGTGTACCTCACACTCCCACCGCCGAGGCTCTTCGAGACAAAGTTAGGCAAGATGGCGCAATAGGCTTTTTCCCAAGCAGTATTGCTGATCTATATCCGCAGGGGAACACCTATGGGTTCTATGAACTCTACGCCGGAATGGCAGCCACTGCGGTGAAATGGGTCAAAGACAACTGGAAGGAGGACCGTAACCCTAGAATCGCTATCATTACATGGGATCAGGCTTATGGAAAGGCGATTCTTACGCCAGAATTCTTTGCTTATTGCAAAGAAATTGGGGTTGACATCGTGGCACAGGACCTCTTCGGAGTGAGAGACGTAGACCTGACTACCAACCTGGTCCGCATCAGGGCCCAAAAACCCGATTGGCTTCTGACCAACTGCACGGGATCTGGACCAGTGGGCATCATGAGGGCGGTCAAGGAATTGGGCATGGATGTAAAACTGCTCAACATGGTTGGGGGAGATTGGGGTACCATTCGGCTTGACCCGTCGCTCTTCGAGGGTTGCATATCTGTGCTTCACAACATTTCCTACGATAGTGATGATCACCCCGGCGTCAAGCTCGTAAAGCAGTATCTCAAAGACAACAATCGAAGCATCAAGGAACAAACGAACTTCTATATTCTTGGATGGCAATACATTCTTATGATTCACAAGGCGATGTCGGATGCTGTGGCCAAAGTGGGATGGGATAAGACGACAGTGCAGTCCATCATGAACGAATTGAACCACTTCACGGATTGGCAACCTCTAGATGGAGTCGTCAAGATCACATACACTGAGAAGATTCGATCTACACCATGGCTCGTGATTTACAAGGTCGAAGGGGGAAAGCTGGTGCCTGCGGGAGGCAAAGGCGGCGACGGCAATTTTGTTAGCGCTCCTGACATGACTCCGAAGCAATTTCGTTAATCACACTCGATCAGCGATTAGAGGCGCCTGATAAATTTCACCATCAGGCGCTTCTGTTAAAGGAGGTGATTAGTATTTTATCAGTTAACCAGATCGAAGTTTCCTATCACAAGGTTATACAGGTTCTCAAAGGTGTTTCCATTGAAGTCAGGGAAGGTCAGATTGTGGCTTTGCTGGGCGCCAACGGCGCAGGGAAAACTACCACACTGAAAGCCATATCCTGTCTGCTCAGGGCTGAAGCGGGGGATATCACGGGTGGAGATATTACGTTCATGGGGAAACGTATTGACCGATCGATGCCACACTATATTGCCAAGACAGGAATTATTCAGGTTCTTGAGGGCAGAAGAGTTTTTCCACATTTCACGGTGGAGGAGAATTTGCGAGCTGGATATTTGGGGTCCAGCGGCGAGAGTGATATCCGCGAGAAGTTGGAAACGGTATACAGCATTTTCCCTCGACTACCCGAATTGAAACATCGGGTTTGCGGATTCTTGTCAGGCGGAGAGCAACAGATGATGGTTATCGGTAGAGCACTTATATCCAATCCCAAGGTCATGCTTTTAGACGAACCATCGTTGGGCTTGGCACCGATTCTCATTGCTAAAATTTTTGAGATTATTAAGCGAATCAATGATGAACAAAAGACTTCTATCCTGCTGGTAGAACAAAATGCATTGGCCGCTTTAGAGATTGCGGACTATGCTTACGTGATGGAAAATGGGCGGATCGTTATGGATGGGCCCGCTGAAAAACTTCAAGAAAACGAAGATATCAAAGAATTTTATCTGGGCTTGAGCTCCGTGGGTAGTCGGAAGAGCTACAAAGAGGTTAAGCACTACAAGAGACGAAAACGGTGGTTGTCGTAGATGATTCAACTCCTGAGGATAATGAGTCAGATCACAGCGGTCGACTCTTTCCTCTTTTAACGACTTGTGCCTGAAACCGTTGGACCAGTTCAGATCAATCATGCAAGGGGATGGATGACACAAAATGGATTTTGATTTAACCGATGAACAGAGGCTGGTGCAAAAAAATGTTCACCAGTTCATGCGAAAGGAAATCGAGCCAATAGCCGAGCAGATTGACCGAGAGGACCGATTCCCTGTTGACATTTGGAAGAAAATGGGTGAACTGGGCGTCCTTGGGGTCACAATCCCTGAAGAATATGGCGGATCTGGTTTCGACCTCTTGACGGCCGTTCTGGTGATAGAGCAAATCGCAAGGACCTGCCCTGCGCTGGCGGTCTCATACGGGGCTCACGCCAATCTTTGTGCAGACAATCTTTCCAGAAACGGGACTGAAGAGCAAAAAAGGAAATACCTTCCCGGTTTGTGTTCCGGAGACCTGGTGGGCTGTCTTGCTTTGACCGAACCCAACTCGGGTTCGGACGCGATCAGCATTCGCACGACAGCGATACGGGACGGTGATGATTTCATCCTCAATGGAACCAAAATGTTTATCACCAATGCTCCTGTCGGAGATGTCTTTCTCACTTATGCGAAGACTGATAGAGACTCACCGGCAAAATCTGGTATTACAACATTTATCGTGGAGAAAGACTTTCCTGGATTTCAGGTTTCTCGGGCGCTAGAAAAAATGGGAAATCGGGGATCACCCACAGGAGAAATTGTGTTTGAAGATTGTCGAGTTCCCCGTGAGAATGTGATCGGGGTTATTGGCGCCGGCATCCGCGTGATGATGGGTGGATTGGACGTTGAGCGGGCTTTTTTTTCCGGGGAACCCCTCGGTCTGGCTGAAGGAGCATTGGAACTGGCCCGAAAATATTCCATGGAGAGGGAACAGTTCGGAAAACCCATCTGCAACTTTCAGTTGATAAAGGCGAAGCTGGCGGATATGTACACAGAAATCGAGGCCGCTAGGGGACTTGTTTACCGTGCAGCCACCTTGGCCGACAAGATCGAACGCGGAGGAAAGGGAACAGAAGTACACAAGATTGCCGCTTCGGCTATGTTGTTTGCGGCGGAGACAGCAACTCGCGTGGTAAACCAAGCGCTCCAAATTCATGGCGGGTATGGTTACATGCTCGAATTCCCTATCAATCGATTCTACAGGGACGCCAAGTTGTATGAAATTGGAGCTGGAACATCTGAGATTCGTCGACTGGTTATCGCCGATGAAATCATTCAAAGGGGCCTAGAATATGTATGAAATGACGACAGAGGCGTCAGTTGAACTGAGCGAAGAACTGAAATTACTACAGGATACTTTGAGAAGATTTGTGCACAAAGAGGTGGTTCCCCAAGCTGAACAGATCGACCATGAGGATCGTTT
>JAPLJJ010000197.1 GCA_026388665.1 Deltaproteobacteria bacterium | reverse complement strand
GTTGGGATTGACAAATTCAAATACCCTTGACCAATTTAGGGTGTCTGAACTCGACCTAAGTTCTACCCGCGTCGGAATTTGTCTGGACCTAATACGTTACCCCTTTCTACGGGGTGGCATCGACTTTGACTTGAATGTCAACTCAGTTACTTTCTTGGACACAAAAAAGCTTGATGACGTCAATGATCCGGGGCGGTTTCATCAGAGTAGCACCGGCCCAGCCACCATTGGCCTTCACATATTCGCAATACCGGCTCGCGTCAGAGAAGTACCAATAATAGCCCAAGCCAAAATTAATTTCCCCTTCCCATACTGGAAACAGATTACCGGCATTCAGTACGAGGCTAAGATGCTAGACTGGGAGGTTATGGCAGGGGCCAGGCCAGCGGTTTGGGACGCGAGCGTGCTCGGGCTTTCCACATTTTCCCTCGGCGTAGAAGCCGGTTTTCGGTCGGTAACACTCGACGCAGACTTCACGAACTCAACAAGCATACACGCTCAGTGGCAAGGTCCGTTCTTTCAGGTCGGACTATATTACTGATCCCCTCCCCCCTAACCTCTCTAAAGGACAACCCGCGCACTTGGGGTTCCTCCGACAGTGTCTTGATCCAACAGCTACGAATTGCGCGTGAAAATCATTGAATAAAGCTACATCCTCTTTCAAGTTCCGGTGAAAGATCATCTGCATGGAATCGTAATCAGCGTCCTGGCCCACAATTCCATGTCGTTCCAATACCCTCTTGGTGTATGCGTCTATAACAAAGATAGGTTTATTGGCCGCATAAAGAATGATGCAATCCGCTGTCTCCTTACCCACTCCATTGATTGATAATAATTCGGTTCTAAGCTCATCCACGTCAGCCTGAAACATGCTATCCAGTGAGCCTTGATGGCGCTTAACCAGATGAGTGATAAAATTCTTTAGACGTTTCGCTTTGATGTTATAGTAACCGGCAGGCTTTATGAGAGTGGCCAACTCATCCGTGGATATTTTATGCAACAGGGAAACTTTCAGGTTCCCGGCGTTCTTAAGATTGGTTATGGCCTTCTCCACGTTTTTCCAAGAGGTGTTTTGGGTTAGAATTGCGCCCACGCAAACCTCAAGAGGTGAATTTCCGGGCCACCATCGCCTGTGCCCGAAGTGTTCAAAGAGAATCTGATACATTTGTGTCAATTTATGTTGAAGCAATTGCATCCCTCTAATTTAGAAGCTCATTCCTGATTGAGGCTCTTTATAATTGGAGTGATCGTATCTAGTATAAGTTGACTCGACTTTGTTTTTCATCGCCTTGCGATTAAAATCTCTCAATATATTTCTCATGCGGAGCCATGTTCTTGCTGGATATACAGGTGCTTGTTCTTACTCTCATGCCTCTTTTTTCCGGCGTAACGCCCCAGGAATCGCCTGGCGTCAACCCTACCGTAAACCTGGTAGGAGTTTCTCAACAGGTGAACGCTGATTTTGTTGTGGGACGCTGGAAATGGTTGGATCATTTCTCCAGGTGGGGCGTTACTGACAAAGAAAAATCGCGTGTAATCCCCACCGACCGCAGTCAGGCTGTACTCGAAATCAACAGTGACGGGACATTTAGCATGAGCCATTTGTTTCGACCGGCTCAGGGCCGTTGGGAACTGACTGCCAAGGGTCTGCTCATCTATGATCCCGCTGCCCCCGACCGAGGGACTCAACTGATACCAATTCGAAAAAGAGACACAAACAAGATCTGGCTATTGCTCCCGTTTTCCGGTGGA
This sequence comes from Deltaproteobacteria bacterium, assembly GCA_026388665.1. Taxonomy (GTDB): domain Bacteria; phylum Desulfobacterota; class Desulfomonilia; order Desulfomonilales; family Desulfomonilaceae; genus CAJBEZ01. The sequence continues at coordinate 13,865 of JAPLJJ010000197.1, read as the reverse complement.
TCTATTGGTATTGGAATGGTTCGTGACAACCCGCCCCAAAAGACCGGGACCGGTTCCGAATAATTGTGACATCGTATTAGACCGGGTTATTATGATTCGCCTTAAAGCATGCGTCTTTCTCGATGAGACGCTCAATGACACGACGTATATCAGGGTCCTTTATGGCGTCGATGCTCTGGGTCGAAATCTCTAGGGCCTTTTTATCCGGGGGCAGAGCCTTGCGTCGCGTGGGCGAAGATTGATGTTCATCGTGGCTCTCGCGATTCCATGAGAGTTGAGTAAATTTTATATCCCTGATCCTCGGAACACCCGGTTCGAGACTTGAATTCAATTTGTCGAGCAGCACAGACTTCATTGCAGCGAGTTCATTCATCCACACTGACGAATCCACAACAACATATAGCGTGTCGCCCATGAGCCTTTCCGCTCTTGCTCTTTTAGCGATAACGGAATCGACTATTTTGGGCCAGCGAGTCACGATCGACTGCCGCGCGAGTGAAGAACCCAAGCCCATTTGGCGCAGTGTTTCAAACAGGATGGAGCCTGCGGCTTTAGGCCAGGTAACGTTCTTACGCTTCATGTGTCGCTCGGGAGGTTACGCAATTAATGGTTTCAGACATGAACACGGATATATTTTCACGCCTAAGCACAGTCCGATAGATCACCCTGAATTTTAGAAACCGCGTGCTCAAGGGCCGCGGCCACGGCTTCGAGGTTTTCAACGGCCGCTCTGGGGCTGCCTGGGAGATTGATTATGAGAGCCCGAGCCCTTACCCCGGCGATACCACGTGATAGCATCGCGTTGGGGGTTTTCTTAAGGCTCGCTGCTCTCATGGCTTCCGGAATTCCGGGTATGGGGCGAGTTATCACTGACTGTGTAGCTTCAGGGGTAACGTCTCTAGGGGCTAAACCGGTCCCGCCGGTTGTAAGAATGACATCAGCAATGTCGTTATCAGCCCACTCAACCAGTTGTTCCCTGATACGGACTTCATCATCCGGACAAACAGCAGTCGCGACGACTTGCCACGCAAGAGAGCGAGCCATTTGAATGAGAGCCGGACCGGACGCGTCAGGCCTTATCCCTTCCGACGACCGGTCACTAACAGTTAACACCGCCGCACGAAGCATGCGCTATGGCTCCATGACTAGTTACAACATCCGTCATTTCCCAGGGGATACCCCTCTGAAAGTCTCTGACCTGCATATCAACCGCTTCAAGTTCCTGTCTCAGAAAGACAGCGGCCTTCCAGGGATCTACGCGAGATCCGCAGGTAAAGATATCGACAGCCGCATAACCATACTCCGGCCATGAATGAATTGTTAAATGAGATTCCGCTATAACGACGACACCGGAAACTCCCTGAGGATTAAAGTTCTGAAAAGCCGTTTTCAGAACAGTCGCGCCGGCAACTTCGGCCGCCTGCGCCATAATCCTCTCCAGGTAGTCCATGTCGTCTAACTTCTGCCGATCACAAGAGCAAAGCTCGATCAAGAGATGAATCCCTAAAGCTTTCATAGTCATCCCCCGTACCGAGTGGACCTAATCGCCTCTCGAAAATATTGCACGGTTACAATTATAAAGCCCCACTACAATCAAAAAAGGATGAGTGAGTAGGCGCGTTGTACCTGAGTTTTCAGCCTTTGATTGCCCGACAAAATAGCACAGCCAATCGAAAGCCGATTAAGAGGAACAGGGTTCCTCCAACCCAGTCAATCTAGGAACTCAACCTTACGAGGAGGCGATCTAAGATCTCCTCACTCAGGCGAATTCCTCCATTAAACGAATTTTCTTGAATGGGAAAAAGAGAACCGCGACGGGCAAACCTGGAGAGGTGGGGTTGTCTTGCAACTATTGGAAGATATTCATTCTTTGTAGGAATAGTCCAGTCCATTTGCCCATCCTGTCACGGTGACACATGATCAAATCTTAACCTAATGTTAATGCCGGTTTTTGTTGTCACTTGTCAAGAAAAAAAGATCCGGGGTTTCGCCAAATCTGTTGATAATTTATTCATTGAAAAAGCTTAGTCAATAGAACTTGTTTGGAGTTAAGCCTTTACATGCAGGCCGGCAAGGGCTGTAGCTTCATCTTGCGCCAGTGAGCTTTTCTTGAGGCTCACGTAGCACCTTGGACATCTCATAGCATCAGGAGACACCTTATGGCGACACTTCCAGCAAAATCTCGCAGTGTCCGGATCCGGTTTAGATAGAGCAAATCCGCATCGCGGGCACGTCCCGGACGCTTCCGGAGCGTAAGCCTCACATTCAGGGCATATTATCAATAACGCGTCTCCCAAGAACGGGTAAGGGGAAACACTCCTTAATTTCTTGACAAGAAAAATCACAATAACGAACAAGACCAAGAGCAACGGAGTGAGAGTAATTTTCGCTTTTCCGGGGGATACGGCAACCAACAAATTATAGAGGCCATGAAACCCGACAGAACACAGAAAACCCTTGATGACTACCGATATCTCGCCAACCCTTACAAAGCGAGCCATGCCCATTGAATATCCCCAGAGCGCAGAGAAAAGCAGATGCCCGGGGGTTGCGTAAAGCAAGCGGGACCAGACAATGGACGGTCCAAGACGCAATATGTACAATGCGTTTTCAACTACCACAAAACCGAGCGCAGCCGTGATCGCATAGGTAATGCCATCTATCGGAGCGCGGAAATCCGACCTTCTGTAAGCCCCTATCCAAACGGCCAGCAACTTGAAAAATTCTTCTATTGGGGCAATCAACAGGAAACTGGTAATTAACGAATCTTGAATAGATTCTTTCTGAATAGTCGCGTTCAGTATTCGTTCTGCAATCGCGGTAGGTATGGTGAAGGTCGCTGCCCAACAAAAAACACGAAATACACTGGCAAACGATTCTTCTTCATTGCGGTTAGCTATGAAGAAATACAACAGCCAGAGGATTCCCGGCGCTACGCCTAATAGAACATATGAAATTTCAATAACCACGACGCTCGTTTGACTTTCTTTTCGCGACCGTATATCACGGATTTGGCATGTCGCCAAGCTAGACGACTCACACGGAGATCGAAGTTGGTTTCTCACTCCGAACAACTTGCGCATACATTCATTGACAGCTCTGAACTCGTTCGTGTCGAAAACGTTTTCAAGCGCTTCCAAGTGGGGCAGACACTCTTTCGACGCAAGACGCTCACAGTAAGAGCTGTTGATGGCGTTGACCTGGTGATTTATCGGGGGGAGACCCTGGGGCTGGTAGGCGAATCCGGATGCGGTAAGTCTACGCTGGGAAGGCTTATCTTGAGACTTGAAGAAGTCGATTCAGGAAGCATCTGGTTTGAGGGGCAGGATATCTCCAAAATCGGTTCTGGGGACATGAAACGCTTGCGGCGAAAAATGCAGATCATATTTCAGGACCCTTATTCCTCTCTAAATCCTCGTCGGACAGTCAGAAGCGCCATCATGGAATCGTTAACAATCCATCATGTAGGCTCTCGGACTGAAAGGATCAATCGAGTAAAGGAACTCATGGAAGAGGTCGGCTTAAGACCGGAATTTTCAGCACGGTACCCACATGAGTTTTCCGGGGGACAGCGTCAGAGAATAGGCATCGCAAGGGCGCTGGCTCTTAATCCAAGTCTGATCATTGCAGATGAGCCGGTTTCTGCGCTCGATGTCTCGATTCGTTCCCAAGTTCTGAACCTGATGGAGGATTTACAGGAAAAATACAATCTGACCTATCTGTTTGTTTCGCACGATCTGTCGGTAGTTGAACACATTTCTGATCGTGTGGCGGTAATGTACCTCGGAAAGATAGTAGAAATCGGCCCAAAGAGGGAAATTTACGATAATCCGTTACATCCTTACACCGAAGCCCTACTCAGCGCTGTTCCCATCCCGGATCCCGAGATTGAACGTCACAGGATGATCCTGGAAGGTGACGCCCCAAGCCCGATTAATCCACCGAGTGGTTGCAGTTTTCATCCCCGATGTTGGCTTCGAATCAAAGCTTGTTCAGAACAGACGCCCGAACTTAAGAATATGGGAAATGGACACAGCGCGGCCTGCCATGTCAGGGCCTCAGGGATATAGCCGCAACCCACGGATAATTCACGGGGTTCTCGCCCCCGTAAAAACACATTTATCAACAGATGTTTATAACTATGCATCCTACAATAAAGAGCATTTGCGCTATCCCTTAGATTACAGCAGGTTATGCTCTTTATTGATATTGTTGAGGTTTTTAGGCGCCCTAAAGTGACGCGGACTGCATCGCTCTCTGAAAAACTGGGGGGTTACCAAAGTTATCAACAGGCTTACACACGAGTTATCCACAGGGTCTGTGGACATTCAACGACAGGTCAATGGTATTACTTGCAAAACTCTCCGAAATGTGGTCTTGATAACAGCCATCGAATTCGCGAAGTTTGACCCTGTATGTGATTTTTTACTTGATTTTCCCGGGAGATAGATGCCACTTATCAAGGAATGGATCCTGTCGATAAGCGTCATAAACCTTATAGATATTGGTTTGATGGCGTTTCTTATTTATTTTGTAGCCTTCTGGTTCAGGGGCACCAGATCGTTCCAGATACTGGTTACATTAATAGGAACAGGAATATTCTACTTTGTAGCTACCAAGCTCGGTTTGATTCTCACGTCAGTGCTTTTTCAGTACATTTGGGCTGCAATCATTATTGTTCTTGTAATCGTGTTCCAGCCGGAAATCCGGCAAATGTTGGATCGAGCCTCTCCCATACGGCACTGGAAAAATCGTCAATATCAAAATGCTGATTCCAGGATTGTTGAGGAAATGGTCAATGCGGTCACGGAACTGGCTCGTCAGAAGACTGGGGCGCTGATTGTTTTTCAGCGTTCTGACTCACTTGACAATTTAATAGTAAAGGGCAAAGAGCTGGACAGTTCTTTATCTGCTGAGTTACTCCAGGCAATTTTTCAGAAAAATTCTCCGCTCCATGATGGAGCGGCTCTTGTATATCAAGACCGGATCAAAGCGGCAGGCTGTATTCTGCCGTTATCTCGAGACGAGGATCTCGGCGGAAAATACGGAACAAGACACCGGGCAGCGATCGGAATTTGCGAAAGATCCGACGCTGCTTGCGTTGTTGTATCCGAGGAACGAGGAGAGGTTTCTCTTGTAGATGGTGTGGAAATTACTCACTTTAAGCGGCGTAGCGAGTTTCGTTTGGCGATTCAGAAAAGTCTGTCCAATCATGGAAACTTGGATGGTCAAGAAGTCTCCCCGAGCTGGAGATCTACTATTAGTTCTAACTGGCGACTGAAACTTCTATCCCTGGCCACTTCCATATTTCTATGGTTCCTGATCGTCGGTCCACAGCGCTCAGAAATTGGTATTTCCGTTCCGATTCAATACACTAACCTTCCTTCTTCGATGGAGATAGTGGGGCCATGGATGGACAGGATAGATGTCCGAGTCAGGGGGTCCGCCGCCGGCTTGGAGAGCCTGCATCCCGGCGCCGTCAGGGCGCTCGTGGATCTGAGTAAGGTTGTTCCTGGATCCAACTTCTTCAGAATGACCTCCAACAACCTCCAGGTACCTCCGGGTATAACGATTTCCCAGATCAGACCTTCTGATCTTCAACTCAACATAGAAGCAGCCTCTGTAAAGGCCTTCAAGGTTGTTCCCACAATAGTTGGGGCGTTACCGGATAAAACCAAGATTCTCGTGTCTCCGGCGGAAGTCAGGATCCGAGCCTCGCAGGGAGACCTTAAGAAGCTTACCTCAGTAACTACGGACCCTGTTAATATCTCGGAACTGGCTCTCAAACAGCATATTAAGATACCGGTGGTAGTAAAACCGGAAGGTCTAAGAATTGATTCAATTGAACCAATTCAGGTTACAGTGATCTTCGAGGCGGAGAAACCTTGAGAAACGACATGTCAACCCCGGTAAATTTTAGAGCAGATCTGGTTCACCCTCTAAATGCCCTGGTTACGGCAGCCGCTGAATCACTTGAAGCCTTTACCGTAGCGATCTATGTTAAGTCTGCCTCGGACAGATCCTATCGTGTAATTTCACACCGGACCTTGAGCAAGCATTTCAGCTCGGAATCGCCATTATTTCCGGAAAAGAGTCGGATAGTGGGGTTGTTCAACAAAGGCTCCACAAGTCACGAGACTCATGCAAGCGTCCCCCCGTTGGCTCAGGAACTGTACTCCAAGCCGGAACCCGTGATGGCAATGATTGTAGCGCCGATTGCGGATAACGCATTCCTGGTGGTTGATACAGCGGAATTGCAGGCATTTCAACCCGGACATATTAGGTTCGTCCAGGGGATCGCTCGCACTATTGAGGGCGTCCTCAGTTTAGTAAGTTCAGCCAACGGGATAGAAGCCTCGAAATCGGAATTTTCGTCAATAGCCGAGTTGCTCAACGACTACCGTACGGCGTCAAATATTTCAGACACTTTTCTGGATGGGATAGTTGCCGCTATGGTTAACAAAGGCCGTTTTGATGGAGCTTTGATAGCCACGGTCTCCGTTCCAAAAATGGCATGTCGCTTAAGGTCGGTTGCTGGTTTCTCCAGTTCATTGAATAAAGGGCGCATCGTTAAACTTCGTCCAGGATGGGCAAAATGGGCGGTGGAGCAATTACAGACCGTCATTATGGCTGCCCCGAAACCTGGCGAAGGCTCCATTCCTATTTTTCATGTCGGTGAGGCGCTGGGCTTTCCTATCAAAAGCGCAGTTGTTATTCCGTGGACCAGAAACCAGGAAGTCGATGGATTCATTGTGTTGGCCTCCCGCAACGAAGACTCCACTCTTGATAGGGACCGGCAAACATGGGAGTTCTTAGGCGCAATCCTCGCTATCGTTCGCAGCAACATTGTGAATGAAAAATTACTTAAAGCCGTGCGACTCTACGATGGTGAGTCAGGTCTGATGAACGAAAGCTCTTTCAGGTCACAGATGGGGATGAAGTTTTTTCAATTGGCGGCGGAACGATGTCCTTCTCTCTTATTGCTGGTGCAAATCGAGAATATCGACTCTCTGTACCTTGAGCATGACACTATCAGGATAAAGAGATTCCTGACCGTTTTTACAGAAAAGCTCCTCAATTTGGATAAACGCAAATCTCTTGTGGGCAAGTTCCGAACAGGGGGGTTTGGTACCTTTATAGAAAATGTCCCGCTAGAGGAGGCGACTCACATAATTCACAAATTGCTCGGTTTATTTCATGCCGATAGCACTCATGTGGATGGGGTTGAGATATTCCATACGGTCAGAATCGGATGGTGTCACTACCCGACGGAATGTTCAGCTTTTGAAGAACTGTGGAGGCAATCACTCGCGAGGTTGTCGAAAAACAGGCCTACCGGAAAGACCGCTTACGGATGGGCCAAGTTATAGCCGGGTCTTTAATTGCCTCGGTGGGTTATTACGGTTTGTATTGTCGGGACGGGCGGTAGTCCTTTATGTCCTTATTTTCACCATCAAAACCAAAAAGTGACTAAAGAAAGACTGATTTAATGACCATTACAATCGATGATCCCTGGAAAGAATTACGTAGTGAATGTTTTGGGAATGTCGAACCAGAAATTGCTCTTGAGGCAGTCACGGTCCCCTTGGATAACTTGACCAAGCCTGCTCAGACTCGAGACTTCTGGAACACGATAGAAACCTTGCCCGCGTGGTCTGCCGCGATCAGCTATGGAAGCCGAGAAAAGATGGCGGACGACATGGATCGCAAAAAATCCCTTAACAAAAAGCTGATAGACCTTGGTCACATGACCCCACTTGAATCGCTTCAGTTCAATTTTCGTGTTTCAGGAATTTCCAAGGCGTGTGGGGCTCAGATGTCGCGCCACAGAATCGGCCAGGGGCATGTCAGTTCCAGCAGACGGTTCCAGGCACAGGGAGCGGCTTTTGTTTACCCGCTCCTTAGTTATATAAAGGAAGAGCAACTTGCGAGAGACGCCCTTAACAAATTAAGCGAAGCCAACAAAAAGGCTTATGAGATATATGAAGATCTGCGTAATTCAAATAAATTGCACAAGGAAGACGCTAGGCGGGCAATACCCGTCGCATCATCTCAGGAACGAATATGGTGGATCAATGCCAGGGCGCTTCGAGATTTCTTGCATTTGAGGTTACCGCGTGACGCTGAATGGGAAATTCGGAGAATCGCCGCCATGCTCTACAACATAGTCATGGAGGTGACTCCTTCTTTGTTTGAGGACATCGTCGTAAAGTAATCTTTCACCGCATTGAACAAATCCAGCGGTTCGGAAAAGGCCTCAGAAACTTCCGCATGAGGTCTTTGAACAACTATTATACTGCATCCCTCCTGCTCTGCAGCGCGAACCTTCTGCTCTGTCCCACCTCGTATTCCGCTGTCTTTGGTTACCAAAGTCTTTACACCAAATCGTCTTATCGCTAACAGATTGTCTTCAAATGAAAACGGGCCTCGCCCTATTATAGTGTCTTCAGGAGGCACTCCGAGATTGCAGAGCATTTTCCTTGAATCCTCACTCGGGAGTGCTCTGACTATTAGTTTCACATTGTATTTCGAGCACATGGAGACATAGACACCGAGGCGCCTAATGCCGATAGTGGCCAGGATTGTTCCTCCCAAGGACACAGCTTTTAGAGCCGCTACTGCATGATCCTTAACAAATATTATGTTTCTGCCTTCTTGAACTACGGGTTTTCTCGATAACCTGAGATATTCGATATGAAGCTTCCTGCAGACGAGTATGGCGTTGCCGGTCACATCCCCGGCGTAAGGGTGCGTGGCGTCGACCAACATTTTTATTCCGTTATTCAAGCAAACCTCTTCCATGCCGCGCTGATCGAGAGGTCCCCGCCTGACAGTCAACAAGGGGGATTCGGGGAGATTCATACTCATATCGGTAGCCATAGACAATAATGTTGAAAAGCCCGCATCGACAAGTAGCCTAGCGATCTCGATAGATTCGGATGTCCCTCCCAGAAGCAGAATCATATCTTGTATCCACGAGGAGTAACAAAACGGCCATTCATTACTCTCGACGACGAGGACCCAATTATGACGACGCTCAACATGTTTATGTCGTGTTCCAAGAAATGATCCAAATCCGAAATCACGACCGTCTCTTTTTCAGTCCCGGTGGACGTGACTATTCCGACGGTCGTATTGCCTTTCCTAAACTTGAGAAAAATATTCGCCGCCTCATCCAACTGCTTGATTCTTCTGACGCTACGAGGATTATAAAGAGCTGTTACAAAATCCGCTTGCGCCACAGCCATTAATCTTTCACGGATAACGGACCAGGGGGCAAGGAGATCGCTCAAACTTATGACGCAGAAATCCAACATCAAAGGAGCGCCAAGCTTTGCGGCTGCGGCTAGAGCGGCAGTAACGCCCGGAACGATTTCCACGTCAAGTTCGAGGCCATCCTGGGCCACTATTTCAAGAGCGAGGCCGGCCATACCGTAAACACCGGCATCCCCTGAAGAAACCAGAGACACCGTCGAGCCCTCGCGTGCCAAACGAATAGCCTCCCGGCAGCGATCCACCTCGCGGGTCATTCCTGATGACACAAGCCTCTTACCTTGAGTGAGGTCTCTGATCAGGTGCAGGTAGCGGGAATACCCCACTACGATGTCACTTTTTTCGATCGCGGCTTCAGCTCGTCTAGTACGATCATCCACAGAGCCGGGGCCTATTCCGACGACGTACAGTTTTCCCTTGCCACAGCTATTGTCACACCGCCCAATTTCTTTTTCTTTATGATTAATTCAGTCCTCCTTCCCGCGAGTATCGCGCTCGGTTCCGCAACGGCAGGGAGGCCAACCCGCGAGTTGACAAGTTCTGACCGTTCAAAAGCATAATGATCTTTTCTTATTTCTTCAGACTGAATAAATCGGAGCGGAATACCGAGAATCCTGGAAGCTTCGATTAATCCTGATTCGTTGCTCTTGATATCAGCCGAAGCAATCAACCGAACATTTGAGACTTCCAGCCCCGCCTCAGATAGTGTTGAAGTTATAGCGTCCAATATACTGGAAGAGTGTGTATCTCTTCTGCAACCGACTCCCACAATCAGATTCCTGCGGGCTTCAGTAGTCGTAGTGATGATGGGCTCAGCTCCCAAACAATTCGCCACGAGGACGGCAAGCTCGTTTGCCCCACCTTCGTGGCCGGATAACAGGCTGATCGCGTATCTACCGCAAACGTCAACCACAACAACTGCCGGGTCAGTGGTCTTGTGGCCCGCGTGGGGCCCAAACGCCCTCACGGCCACACCTGTCGGACCGATAAATACAATTCTCCTAAAGCCGCCGAATATATTTGACGCAATATCCAACAACCGATCAAATCTTATCCCTGAGAATCGCTGTTGAACTGAAGCATGTAAGAAAACAGAGGGGTTGTTTAGAATCGAAGAAAGCTTGACACCCAGAACTGCTCCTTCATTAGACAACGTAATAACAGCCGTCTTAACTGTATCAACCGGCGCTTTTTCTGAATTCATGGCTAAACTTGGAGTCATACAATTTTGATGCCGGTAAATTCTTGCCCAGTGCAGGTCCGACAATAATCATGGCGGTCTTTTTTATTTTTGCCGCCTTTGTCTTTTCCGCAATAGTGGCTAGGGTGCCGCTGATAATTAGTTCCTCCGGCCAAGTAACACGCCAGACTACGGCAACCGGACAGTCCGGACCATAATATGTCATAAGGCGGCCGGTGATATCCTCAATCTTGTCAACAGAGAGGAAAACGCAAAGAGTGGATTTGGTCTCTGCCAGGCGTTCCAACTCCTGACCGGACGGCATCGGTGTCCTTCCGGCGGTTCTAGTAAGTATGATGGTCTGTGATATCTCAGGCACGGTCAATTCGGTTTTCAGAGCGGCGGCCGCTGCCTGGAACGAACTGACCCCCGGAACCACTTCGTATTCAATACCAAGTAGGTCGAGGCGATCCATTTGTTCCCGAATCGCCCCATATATTGAGGGGTCACCGGAATGTAATCGAACTATGTCGAGATTGCGTTTTTTCGCGTTTTCAAACAACTCGGTCATTTCATCGAGATTCAGTTTCGCTGAATCATGTTTTTCCGTGGTGTCCGGTATTAACCCAAGTATCTCCGGACTCACCAGAGACCCTGCGTAAATGCAAATGCGGCACGAACGCAGGAGTCGCTCGCCTCTAACAGTCAACAGGTCCCTGCTCCCAGGGCCTGCGCCTACAAAAAAGAATTTCATTCAGGTCCCCTCGGTTTGAAACGTGTCAGTATTACTGTCATATTTGCCTGGGGTCTATCGTCAAGCGTCTCACCGGATCCCAGACGGATTTCCTGCCCCGATAAACCGGCGCGACTAACGAATGCTACCCGATCAATGTTTTCTCTTATCAATATATCGTTATTGACTCTGGCCATTTTATCGCCAATTTTCATCACAATCATTGTTCCTGGTAGAGAACTGAATTCGTTAGCGGTTTCGGCCGGAATTGATCCCGGAACCAGGGTAATCGATTCATCAGCCTCGGCAAGAGAGAATTCGGTAAGAGCCGCAGCAGCATTGAATGCGGTAATCCCCGGTATCGTCACAATGTTTATTTCCTCAACACACCGCTGGATGGCTCGAACAAGATATATATAAGTCGAGTAAATGTACGGGTCCCCAAGGGTCAGGTAGCACGCGTCATTTCCGCTTCTCAACACATTCACAACAGGGATAAAGGAATCATTCCACCTCGACTGAACATTCTGCCTGTCACGGACCACAGGGAATTCCAGCAACTCTATTTTCGCGCCTGGAGGCAGACAGGACTCCACAATTCTCAGGACAAGGCTCTCAGTCGCTCCGCGGGCTTTGGGGACAAAAATGAATTTGCTCCGGGAGATTATTTCCACAGCCTTCAGGGTAAGAAGCTCAGGATCGCCAGGGCCCACTCCCACACCGTAAAAGGTTCCCGGGCTCATTCGAGCAACCCCCGGTCAATCAGCAGAACGAGGCTGTTAGGACTCACAGCAAGCGTCAGTAACTCGGCGGCTTGAATCTCTCGTATCCTTTCATCTCCTAGTGTAAGGTTTTCGCAAACGAAAATTTGTCTGTCACGTGGATATTTTTTCAAGAACGTGATCACCCATTTAGTAGAATCCGAGCGTCCCAACAGGACCGCTATTTTTGGTTCTCCCGCCAGCGATGACATCAACGATTCATCCGGGTCTGAGACATGAGCGCTTATGATTCTAGCGTCGGTCCAATCAAGAGCGAGCCTTGCGAACGCCGCTTGAATTGAGCTTATCCCTGGTATGACCCTGCAAAGGTCGCGGCCAAATCTTTTGATGACCAATTTTGAAAGACTAAAAAGCCCGGGGTCTCCGCTTACGAGAATAGCTACCGGCCCTTTCGCGCATAAGGATTCAATTCTATCAAGAGCTGCACTCATGTCGGAACCAATAGGAACCCTCTCTCCGTCAAACCCCGGGAAAAGCGCGAGTAGCCTTTCAGAACCGACGACAACTGAAGACGATTTTACAGCGGATACCGCTTCCCGAGTCATGCAATCAGACGATCCCGGGCCACATCCGACTATATTGATCACAGAGCCCACGGTCGCAAGTCTCCATAGTGCCCGATCATTTCGGATTTCAAATTGATCAACACAGTGGATACGGGAACCCTTGTTTTCAACCTGGAACTCACCGCTTGATTTATTTTCGAAGCTAGGCTTTGAGCCAAGTTCTCTCTTTGTTGGGGCTCCAGTGATTCTATCACACCCTCGACTGTTTCCGCTAATTTGGCAGACTCGCCAAACATCGACCGAGCTAGTTCCGAAACAAATGGCGCAGCGTTTGGGGATCGCTTCGAGTGTGTGTCCCAGTGACCCATGATCAGCTTGGCCAACTTGCCCGGATGCCCCACGATGAGGACTTCCTCAAATGTATGCTCCGGTAAATGGTCAAGAATGAAGCCCCATTCGTTTCCAACTTCAATTACCTGCTCCGGGGTGATGCGGAAAACTTTCCGGATCGCTCGATGTCCTATTCTCCCTGGGGTCAATATCGGGCGCTTAACCCCTGAAGCTTCGGCGACCTCCAATGATAGCCTCAAGGTTTCCCGTATCGCATCCGAGCTAAACGGTTTAACGATTCCTGAAGTGCCCAGGATTGAAAGACCGCCTACTACCCCAAGTCTCGGATTGAATGTTTTTTCAGCGAGCTTCTCTCCATCCGGTATCTCTACTACCGCCTGTATTCCGCGATCAGTGACTTCTCGAATAGCCGTCTTAATCATTTGCATCGGGACCGGATTTATCGCGTGCTTGCCGACGGGGACCGACAAACCGGGTTTAGTCACAACACCTACCCCGGCGCCGCCTTTTACGATTACTTCCGAACCGGGGGTGAATGAAACTGAAACTTTGATCAAGGCTTTATCAGTAATATCCGGGTCATCACCGGCGTCTTTACGGACACTGGCCCCGGCCAATTCCGGGTTTATCGTAACGTCGGTCAGAGGGAGGTTAACCCGATCTCCACCTGGAAGAGTAATAGCTACTTCTTCGAGTTTCTGCTGGTGTACAAGCCCGTAAGTGGCTGCTTTGGCCGCTGCGGCCGCACATGTTCCGGTAGTAAATCCGTTTCGCATCACTGTTATCCAGCTTCTAAAATACCGTATTCGGGGGAGATTGGTCTAATCACGGCAACTAAAAATCAGGCTGATTCAACAGCGGGCGAAGCTAATTCGCAAAGAGCGTGAATCGTGCTGACAGCTAAAGGACTGCCGCCCCGTCTTCCTTCGATGGCGATAAATGGCACGTCTAGAGACATCAACTCCAATTTGCTTTCAACCACATGAACAAAACCGACAGGCATCGCTATGACCAAAGCTGGAATGATATTGTTCTCTATT
>JAPLJJ010000109.1 GCA_026388665.1 Deltaproteobacteria bacterium | reverse complement strand
TGTTGACGCTCGTTGGGCGAAGAAGAATCAAGAGAAGCATTACGGCTACAAAAACCATGTAAATGTCGATGAAGCCAACAAGCTGGTACAGAATTACGCTGTGAGCGATGCGGCGGTACATGACAGCCAGGTGTTTGAAAGTCAGATCCATGAAAAAGGTTCGCGCCGCCATCCGCTCACCGACGAACAAAAGGCGTCAAATAGGATCAAGTCGAAGACTCGGGCGCGGGTGGAACACGTATTTGGCGCACAGCACGCAATGGGCGGCCATATTGTGCGCACCATCGGTTTGGCTCGTGCGAAGGCCAAGATTGGCATGATAAACCTAGTCTACAACATGAAACGTCTGGTCCAATTGATCAGGCGTGATGCGCTGGCTGCAAACCTGCGATGCGGCTACATCAGGAGAGGTGTGTCCGCAGTAGCGTAAAAAGCGGGGAATACCCCGAAAAAGCAGGGGGTCTACCTGCATCTTGCTCAAAATTCGGTTCAAATTATGCCGAAACGAAGAATTTTGGAAAATCCCGGGTTGCCGGGGTGATTAATAGAGGTTCCCTTAATTACCATACCCCATAAAAAGTTTGACCCGTTGGGTAAACGGGCCAAAGGAAGGATTAGGTTTGGTTTGTCGCTGGACAGGAAACAATCATTTTATTAATATGTTGTCAAGCTTTTAAATAATTAGTTTAAAGTATTTTGAGATTATCATGCATATACTGATATTATTTATTTAATATAACAGGCTATTTTAGATCAATATATTGTTAGGCACATAGGTGTCCGGTGTCAATTACATTTGCGCATGTTGATGATTAATTATCCGATGGACTTGGATGAAGTTTTTTATCAGTTTTTCAGGTTCTACGGTTTTCCGATAAAATAGACGAGTCAGTCACCATATTAACGGAGTAATTTCTGAGAATATATTTGAAGTTATTGTAGACATCCATATCACCATATTTTATACCGAATACTCATTGTTACATTTCGATATTTTCAATACAGGGTGTATCTTGAACTACACAACATTATAATTACTTTCGGATAGCTCTTAGTCTCCAGTTTATTTTCTCAATATCAAACCTCTCATAGTCAAAATCCCCTCCTACCCATTCCATACTTTCCTCGTAGTCAGGGTGATATGGGTCACTAAGAGCGTCTAGGAGTTCCGAATAACCCCATGGCCCCCCACAATCCTCAGGTGGACAGGAGTGTTTACCTTTGAGACAAATCGGATATTGAGTCTTTTCATCTACAGGCAGAATCTTTTCTACCAGAATCGCGTGTTCCCATGTGTCCCCGAAGTCATACACATAGCTGAACTTGTCCTTCTCCTCTAAGTTTAACCTATTCAAACGGACTTTCTTTTCATCCGACCCAACTCCGTCTTCAGGGTTACCGTATGACACTCCATGGATGTTGAATTCGTGAAGATGCGCATCGCTCCAACCCATAGCTATTTGTATTGTCTTGTGAAAAACCTTGAGAGTGATGTCACTTTTGACCTGAAGTCTTCTCCATATTGGTGGTTTAACCACTTTGAGTGTGACCTTCATCTGATAAACGAGAGTACTTGGTCCTGCCGGAGTAACTGAATCGTTTTTCGGTTTCTTTGGCATTTATTTTTCCTCCACTCATAAATATATATGGTCACTCTTTAATTTTGTCAGTTTTATCATCAATTATTTCATCAAGCATTTCTTGTAAGTGTTTTTGTTTGTCTGGGACTTGTTTTCTCAGTTCTTGCGCTAATTCCTTGAATTTTTCTGTTTCCCTGACAGAATGCCTTTTCTTTTTCTTCTTTATCATTGTAACCCCAGCAAACTAAGAGAGAGAACTACAGCTTGATATAACATGATTCTTGCGGGTATCACTTCTTCTTGTCATAAAGGTCGTCCATCAGACGTACCACAACAAAAAGAAGACCGTAGGTCATGTTAATTGCGCAACTGCGTTCTTGCTTAAAAGAAGCATACGTTCTAACTTCACTATCAAGATGTTGCAGTAGTTCAATCTGAATCCCAGCAGCTACTATGCGGTTGATAAATCGCTCCTGAAGACTTGACCTAAAAGCCTCATCCATCGTTATGTCGTCAGAAAAAGATTTCAGTTCCAAATCAAGGAGTGAAAGAGAATTCAGGACCAATTCTTCCCTAACAGGTACTGTAGGCAGTTTACCAAAGGCATTGCGGTAAATCCAGATGACGTCGAAACACAGTTCAAGGAACATACTCGCCATGTCAGGGTTTTTTTCGGCAATAGCATCAGATGGTTCTCCATAGATGGTTTGGTATACTTCCGGTTGGTCTTCCTGAAAGTCGTCCAAAATGTCTGTTATTTGTAGTGATGACAGCCTTCTCCCCTTAGTCAGAATCTGATTGATTTCTTTCTTGGATAAAGTTCTCATGCCATATACCTCTTGTTTGGCAGTATTGGTTTTTTACTAACCAAACATTTTTATAAAATATTTCCGCCGTTCTTCCGACATACTGGAAGGGTCATTTATCATTCTATCAATTGCGGATTTCCTCTCCGGCGTATCTTTTTCTTTTTCTTTTGCAATAAAACCGCATCAACATTAAAAAGGGAAGCTTGGACTTCACTCCGCATATTCAAGGCAAGTGATTTGGGCCATTGTTTATAGATTTTTCCATCTAATATTTTCCCACCTTTATCTCTACCGGCTCCACCTGCTTGTTTAAAATAAAAGGGTGTATCCTGTTCTTCACAAATATCCCGTATCTTCCTTGCCCATTCCAAATTCATCGGACGACAGTTTGGTCCGGATTCTCCACCAACTACTACCCAGTCTAAACATTTAATTTTATCTGATTCAATAGGTCCTAATAACGGTTCACAGCTAATCCATTTTACTTTGGCATTGGTACTCATCAGATATTCTATTCTCTCCAGATAATCAGATTTCTCAACGGTCACACCCAACCAGACATTTGATGGATAATTTTTTATAATTGATAACCTATTGGCCCGTTTCGTTAAAACCTGAAAAATGTGTTGGGGATGTCTCCGTATAAAATCAACAATCTCGTAAAGAAATGACTCGGAAACATTTTGATGAAATGTATCGGACATGGAATTCATGAATATAATCTTATTTTTTCCTCCAATATTCTTCTCTAATTCTTTCGGATGTTCTGTAAGTTTAAAACCATTTCTATATTTATATGAAATTTTGGGATTAGGATTGGATGCCATCCTAATAGCCATCGGCATAGCGTAACAATTAATACATCCATCGGAATATTTGGTACAACCTGTCAGACAATTAAATGAAATGTGTGTCCAAGGAATATTGGCTGACATTGAAACCTCCTATTTATCCAATAGAAGCTATTACAGGTTGTAGTAGACCGTAGGTCTTAGAAAAATGTTGTTAGCGCTAGGCAAAGTACGTCCACTGTAAAGAAAGATACTTTATTTTAAAAATTTCCGGCATTAACCCACATTTTGTTCTGAAGTTTACTGAATACATATTTAAGCCTTCCAATAAAATATGTATCCCCGTATTCAAGAAAACTTTCAGGTAAATTTGACCATTAATATGTTTGATTGATTTTATTACAGTCTTTTTATAATTCTCGGACATTTAAGTCTTCAACAAAGTTGTGATAGGAGTAAAAAGCATATTCTTCGATTTAATAATATGGGATAATTACAGTCAACCCGCTTCACGGGATGTTCCAGTAGGGCGTTTACCTGATTAGGCGGCATGACGAGACAGCTCCGAATTATCTTGCATTTCCATAGCGAAGTTGTTAGGTGGAGCAAAGGACAAATGTCCGTTCGTTTGTGTTATGGGTAACCATCTGGGAGAGGTTACTCACTAAGCCCTGGTCGTTCAAGCGGTTAGGGTTTTATTTTTTTTGGTCGTCTTGGGCTGAGGTCTCGCCGAAGGTCACTGCCACCGTCAGATCGCCAAGTGTTGGCGCCTATAGAACACAAATAAAGCGTTAGTGACACAAGCGGCTCTATCCGTCGAATCATTTCGATCGATGGGTCAGGTTTTGTCGTCATCCCCAATCCGGACGCGTGAGGTTGAGCTTCCGTAAGAGTTGTCCTCATTGACGCTTCAAGACCATCTTGAATCAGATGAGACTTATGCAATTGACTGTTGGGAGAGCCTACTTTCTATCGAGCTCATATTTTCCCAGTCTTTGAATCTCATCGATTAGAGTTGGCTACGAGTGAAATTATGAGAAGGTAATTTATCAGACAGAGAAACTTTAGGGTTGCCAAACACCAAGAAACGAAAAAATAATTTGTGAGCTTGTCTCCCGAGACGTTATATTAGGAAGATGATTTTGTGGAACGCTATCAGAAAGTCACATGTTTAAACGCGAATCGGTATCAATCCGGATAAGATCCGCTAGTGACCAGGTTGATCAAAGCTCATGAGTTGTTAGATGCTGGAAATATTCAGACAGTGTACCATTTATCTGGCGGCGTTTGTTGAAGCCTCTGCTGCGATCATAATAGCTTATGGAGCAATTGAGGCGACCATCGAGGTTTTAGGGCTCGTCGTTCGACGAAAAGACATGCGGGTAAACAAGGAGTACATCAGGTTAAATCTCGGGCAATGGCTAACCGTAGCATTGGAATTCGAACTTGCGGCGGACATTTTGCGGACAGCCGTAGCGCCTTCGTGGAATGACATTGGTCAGCTTGCAGCAATAATAATAATCAGGACAGCCTTGAACTTTTTTCTGCAGAAAGAGATCGACAAGGCTGAGGAAAGGGCAAAATCCAGGGCTGACTAGCATGTCCATTTTAAGTAGCGCAATATTGTCGATCGAAATATTGAGTTCGGCGGTAATTTTTGGTTACTGCGTAGCTGGATTTGCCGTTTTCTTACAGGGGCGCGACAGGCTCAGGACTCAAATACTTGTAGCCAACGGCACTCTTCTCGGCATGAATTTAAAACTCGTGGGGGCCCTTCTAAAAACGATCGAACTGCAGACATGGAACCAGTTGGCGCTGTTTGTGGTGATTTTTGCACTAAAGACAGTAATCAAGAAAGTTTTTCTGAGACAGAATCTCATATCGACCAAACAAGTATCATAGTCCCCGAGATTGTTGTTAGGCAGTAGGCGCTCCACATTCAACAAGGTGAGACCCTTGGTGTTACGGTGGATATCGAAAATGATCATAGGAATCCCCAAGGAGATCAAGGAAGACAAATACAGAGTGCGAATAATCCCATCATGCGTCAGCTATTACTTCCTATTGAATTGACCTCACCTGTATTGGTTCGGTCCAAGCCAATACTCAAAAAAAGGACTTGACGGACTTTGGGGTATAATACTTTCGCGTTACTCTCGTCGACAATTGGGATTCTTATTCATTTCCGGCCTTTCCAGTAATCTGCTTCTCGACTCATTTACAAGATCGTGCGATTAGTGCTAATTTAGAGGTTATATTTGACATATTGAGTCTAACTCTAATTCGTTGAAGGAGGACCTGAGATGGCCTTTTCGTTCCGCGGACGTTCAATAAGCAAAGTTGGTGTTATTGGATCGGGTCAAATAGGCCCGGATATCGCTTTGCATTTTGTTAAGGTTTTGCACAGTTACGATACAAAGGTGGTTGTGATTGATGTCGCCAAAGACGCTTTGGAAAAAGGCAAATCCAAATTGTTCAAAAAGGTGGACAAAGGTGGACAAACCGGCGCTTTCAAGCCTGACGAAGTCGAGGGAATGAAAGGCCACGTGGTATTCACCTCTGATTATAACGAACTCAAAGGAGCTGATCTAGTAGTAGAAGCCGCTACGGAAGATCTACCTCTCAAGAAACGAATTTTCAGACAGATTGAGGAACTGGTTTCGCCTGACGCGATACTGACCAGCAATTCATCTCATTTGGAGCCTGAACGTATTTTTGACGAACTAAAAC
>JAPLJJ010000045.1 GCA_026388665.1 Deltaproteobacteria bacterium | reverse complement strand
ATGATTCGCCACGCGAAACATGGCCCGGAAAAGGTCTAATCAACTTTTTGAGCAGTGATTCGAGCGCCGATTTTTTGAAAAGTTTTATCTACTCGAATTACCTAGAAAGGTAGGCTCAACATGCTTGAAACCATCTGGTTTTTGTTATGGGGATTGATCTGGGCAATTTATTTCATGCTCGACGGTTTTGACTTTGGTCTGGGGACGCTGCTCCCCTTTATTGCCAGGAGTGACAAAGAAAAAAGAATTATTTATAACGCAATGGGGCCTTTTTGGGATGGTAACGAAGTGTGGCTGATAACTGCCGGCGGAGTGACGTTTGCAGCTTTTCCAACTACTTATGCGGTAATGTTCAGCACATTGTACACCCCTTTATTGCTCATATTGTTTGTGTTGATAATTCGTGCCGTGTCTTTTGAGTTCAGAAACAAAATAGCAAGCCAGTCTTGGAAATCATTTTGGGACGCGTGCCTTTTCATAGGTAGCTTTGCTCCCGCCCTGCTGTTTGGGGTAGCGTTCGCCAACATCTTTCAGGGTATTCCGTTTGACCGGAATTATGCCTTCCAGGGTAACCTTCTTACGCTCTTGAACCCTTATGGGCTTTTGGGAGGATTGCTTTTTGTCGGGTTGTTTCTAGTTCACGGGGCAATCTGGTTGGCAATCAAGTCGGACGGAAATCTGCATAACAGAGCTAAGGCCGCAGCGTCGTCTCTCTGGATCTTTCTTCTGGTTGTTGCAGTGGTTTTTCTTGTCTGTACATGGTTTGCGACTCCATTGTACAAGAACTACATAAATAACCCGGTATTGTTTGCTCTACCGTTAGTTACCGTGGTCGCGTTGATCCTAACACGCTTGTTTGTATTCAAGGATTCTTTTTGGAGAGCATGGTTCGCTTCGAGCGTTACTATTGTAACCGCAGTCCTTTTCGGCATCGTGGGGCTTTTCCCAAATATGTATCCGTCCAGCCTGGATCCGAGTCTGAGCTTAACTGCGTTCAATTCATCTTCCAGTTCATTGACATTAAAAATCATGCTTGGAGTGGCCCTCATAATGGTTCCAATCGTGATTGCTTACCAAACTTGGGCCTATTTTCTGTTTCGGGGTAAAGTCGATGAGGCCATGCTGGCTTCGAGAGAATCGTATTAGTCTCGAGGCAGAAACGAGATTTTCCTAAGACAAATAGTTTGTAATTGATAAGAACGGGAAAATCCAATATCTTGAACTTGTGCCCGAAGTAGCTCAATAGACTAATTACGATGCGGCTCTGGAAGCTGTAAAAATGCTGAGATAAGAATTTAAGATCAGGTACCCAAAAATATTTTAGGGAGGCGATGTTATGAAACAGTGGACTTCAGTTGACGAAATTTTAGACTTCGCTATTGGTAATGAACAAGAAGCCAATGATTTTTACATGGATTTGGCTTCTCGAGTTGAGAGACCTTGGATGCGTGAAATTTTCAAGAATTTTGCTAAAGAAGAATTGGGTCACAAAAAGAAACTCCAGGATATCAAGGGGGGCAAAAAGTGGGGTGCGTCACAGAGCAAAGCTATTGACCTCAAGATTGGGGATTATCTTGTAGCCCCTGAGCCCGGTCCCCAGATGGATTACCAAGGCGCTCTCATCCTGGCTATGAAAAAAGAAAAGAACGCTTTTAAATTGTACACGAATCTTGCCGCCACATGCGGGGATGACAACCTTGAACAAATTTTTCTTGCTCTGGCCCAAGAAGAGGCAAAACACAAGCTGAGATTTGAGATTGAATACGACGATTTTATCATGACAGAAAATTAATAGAAACATGAGAAATGACGATCATTGATTTGCAATGGATTCGGACGGAGGTTCGATGACCAAGTTTAAGTTGCTTACCGCAGCCATTTCTGCGATTGCGTTGATTATAATTCTCGTGTGGGTTCAAGGCGGTTTCCACTACAAAGTTCCTGGAGGGGAAACAAAACTTGCCCTAGAAAAAAATGCAAAGCTGAAGACCGTCAAGGCTGAATTGCTAGAGACAGCCGGTGATGTCACTGTATCTGGAACGATCCTCGCTCGGGATACAGCTCGAGTCGCAGCGCGAGTAGGCGGGTACGTTGTGGAATTAAAGATCGACGCGGGCAGTGTTGTTAAGAAGGGCGATCTTCTTCTGAAAATCGAGGCGCGAGAATTGGATGAACGAGAAGCGCAAGCCAAGGCAGCCCTTGAGAGCGCCAAAGTGGATCTTGAAACATCCAAGCGGGATTTCGAACGTTATAAAGTGTTGTTTGATGAACAGGCAATAGCCAAGAAACAGTTTGACGACGTTTCTGCTCGTTATGAAATGGCCCAGGCAACTGAAAATAAGGCAAGATCCGCGCTCGATGAAGCAAAAACCTTCCTGTCATATGGGCTTGTCACTGCGCCATTCGATGGTGTCGTTTCTGAAAAGGATGTTAATCAAGGCGACTTGGCCGCTGTCGGTCGTCAGCTTTTGGCAGTTTATGACCCTAATAGTCTTGAAATGGTCGCTGCCGCGGGCGAACAATATGCTCCGTTCCTCGCGATCGGAACCCCTGTTTTAGTTGCCGTCCCTTCTTTGAATACCAAAGAAAGCACCTCCATTAGGGACATTGTCCCCCAACGTGATGAAAAAACACGAACTATCACAGTAAAAGCGCCATTGCATGAGTCGAAGGTTCTAATGCCGGGTTTGTACGGGACGCTGACTTTCAAGACCATATCCGCGCCTGTCATAGTAGCGCCTGTGAGTGCAGTCAAAACTGTGGGTCAACTGGAAACCGTGCGTGTCCTCGACAACGGCGCCGTTAAAACGAGACATGTTAAGATCGGGCGAATACTAGAGGATGGAAAAATTGAGATCCTGTCTGGGCTTGATCCAGGTGATGAAATAGTAATAGAACAATAACGTTGACGATCTATGCTGTGTCTCGGGCATGTCTGGCGCCCTTAACTTCAAACCATGTTATGTATTTCGCTTAACAGCGCTTTCAAGAGGTCCTCTTCCCCATAGGTCCCAACGATTTTTCCCTTTCTAAACAGAATCCCTCTACCTTTTCCGCCAGCAATACCCACATCAGCTTCTTTGGCCTCTCCGGGGCCGTTTACCACACACCCCATTACAGCCACCTTTAATGGAGTTTTTATACCGGACACAGCTTTTTCTACTTTAGTGGCTAGTTCCAGAAGATCTATCTCGGTACGGGAACATGTTGGGCAAGAAATAAGATCAACACCGTGGCGTCTCAATCCTAAGCTTCTCAGAATCGCAAAACCGGCTTCGACTTCTCTTTCAGGAGGCGCAGTCAAGGACACCCGAATTGTGTCCCCAATTCCATCTGCAAGCAAAACGCCAATCCCGATAGCAGATTTTACACAACCATGGATAAGCGTGCCTGCTTCAGTCACTCCCAAGTGTAACGGGTAGTTTACTTTGTTGGAAAGTAGGCGATACGCGTCGATTGTCCTTCTAACATCCGAAGCTTTTAATGAAATTTTTATGAGTTCAAATTTTTCCTTTTCAAGGATTGCGATATGGGTCAGAGCACTTTCTGCCATCGCCTCTGGGGTAGTTCCACCGTATTTCTCAAGAAGCTTCTTCTCTACTGACCCTGAATTCACGCCAATACGGATTGGAACATTTCTTTCGAGCGCAACTCTGGTGACTTCACGAACCTTGGAAGCGGCTCCGATATTCCCCGGGTTTAGACGTAATCCGTCTACGCCCTGTTTCAGAGCTTCCAGTGCCAATTTATGGTCGAAATGAATATCGGCAACCAATGGCACGTTCATGCCTGATTTAATTTTGCCTAGCGCACGCGCCGCGTCCATATCAGGCACCCCGACTCTGACTATTTCGCAACCGGCACGTTCAAGCCTCCTGATTTGACGAAGAGTGCGGTTTATATCACGCGTGTCGGTATTGGCCATCGACTGAACAGTGATAGGCGCATCACCCCCCACCGTCACGTGTCCCAACTGAATTGATCTTGTCTTACGTCTTAAAATATTCATAGGCGCGCAGGGTTATGTTCGAAGGCCACCATACCATTTTTCGTAGTAGGTGAGGTATTCTCCGGTCTTTATTCTTCTCCACCAGGGTTCATTCTCAATGTACCATTTGATGGTCTGATCTATTCCGTCTTCAAAATTTATTGAAGGGGTCCAGCCTAGTTCGTCCGTTAATTTGTTTGCGTTGATAGCGTATCGTCGGTCGTGCCCGGGCCTGTCCTGGACATAATTAATTAATGAGAACGGCTTTTGGAGCTTGCTCAAAATCAGTCTAACTATGTCAATATTGGGATATTCACAAGATCCCCCTATGTTGTAGATCTCGCCGGACTTTCCTTTTCTTAAGACCATATCGATAGCTCTACAATGATCCAAAACGTGAATCCAATCACGAACATTCATCCCATCTCCGTATAAGGGAAGCTCCTTATCTTGAATCGCATTCGTAATCATCAGAGGAATGAGTTTTTCCGGGAACTGCAAAGGGCCATAATTATTGGAGCACCGTGTAATAACGACATCCATTCCGAACGTCTTGAAATATGCTCGCGCCAACAAATCGGCTGAAGCTTTTGAAGCGGAATACGGGCTATTGGGTTTTAGATCGTTAGCTTCAGTGAACGGTGGATCCGACGGACCAAGCGATCCATAAACCTCATCAGTCGATATCTGAACGAATCGACTGATCTTTCGATCACGGCAACAATCCATCAACACTTGAGTACCAATTATGTTTGTTTTTAAAAATGCGGACGCGTCCAATATTGATCGATCAACGTGAGACTCAGCAGCGAAGTTGACCACCGCATCAGGTATTGTGGAAACTATTTCTGAAACCAGTTTTCTGTCGGCAATGTCACCCCGGATAAATTTGTATCTAGAGCCAAAAGCCTCAGCCTCTTTGAGATTCTCAAAATTACCGGCGTATGTAATAAGATCAAGATTTACTATACTTAAGTCTTCATAAGTGTTGAGCGTGTGCAAAATGAAGTTCGAGCCAATAAAACCCAGTCCACCGGTTACCAGCAGTCGCATAAGAATTATACCTCTAACCCAAAACAATGATTCTTGTTTATAGGAGCTTTTTGGATCAGTTCAGGTGAAGATAGTCAATCTCGAGAAAATAAAATCCAACAATGTTTTCTAACCGTCTTGTCTAGCCCAATCGTAAGGTATTCCACCTTCGTGCGGATCTACCCTGAACTCATCCGGATCAGTCCTGTTGTAGGGCTCTGACGGCACATTTATTACGTACGCCTCGTAATCACTCACACACTTCCAACCGTGATAGACACCGGCAGGAATAACAATCAGCGCTGGATTGTATTCTCCAACATATACTACATTCAGAGCGCCACGCGTCCCGGACCCCTCGCGATCATCATAAAGGACCGCCTTTACCATGCCCCTAACACAAGTAAATCTGTCGTCCTGAATTCTGTGATAATGCCATGCCTTTACTACTCCAGGGTACACTGTGGATAGATAGACTTGGCCAAAACCGGTAAAAAAAGGGTCGTCCCTTCTCATAATCTCCATTAGCCTACCACGTTCATCCGGAACGACTCGCAACGGTTGAATTACCACTCCATCAATAGGTGTAGAAGGAGGTTGCTTGAATTTTGTGTTTTTCACAGCCATTTTTAAATATTGTTAGCTCCTCCGTGAGCAACTAAATTAGACGCTTTTAATAAAGAATCAAATGTGCCGGCATCGGTCCACCATCCGTCAATAAGAGACCATGTCATGGTTCCTTGATCAATGTAAAGGTTGTTGACATCCGTGATTTCAAGTTCACCGCGCTGAGACGGGTTAAGAGTCTTTATAAAATCAAACACTTGTGTGTCGTACATGTAAATTCCCGTTACTGCGAAAGAAGAAGGCGGATCCGCGGGCTTTTCAATTATTTTTACAACCTTGTCTCCATCCAGCACAGGCACTCCAAACCTTTTCGGATCCTCAACTTCTTTGAGCAATATTCGAGCCCCATTTCCCTGCTTGCGGTATTCGTCAACGGCTGATCGGATGGTTTTTTCCAAGAGGTTATCCCCGAGTACTACGCACACGGGTCCGCACGCCGCGTGATTTTCCGCAAGCGCAAGAGCGTCCGCTATTCCGCCTTCGCCTTCCTGGTACGCGTAGCTGATATTCTTAACCCCGTATTCTTTTCCGTTACCAAGCAGTCTCAAGAAGTCGCCCGGATGGTTGCCTCCCGTAACTATGAGGATGTCCTCAATTCCTGCCCTCACAAGGCATTCTACTGGATAGCTTATCATTGGCTTGTTGTAGATTGGCAGGAGATGTTTGTTGGTAATTTTTGTGAGTGGGTATAAACGAGTGCCTAGTCCGCCCGCGAGAATAACACCCTTCATTTGAATTCCCCTTCCGATGGCTCACAAGACTATGTTTAGCTAGATACGTTTACAAATATCTTTGAATATTACTATCTTTGTCCTTCTCTAATCAAGTTTCGAAATCCTCATAGAGCCTAACAAGTTTAAGGACGCTATTTTCAATGCCGTTAAGCGGCTCATTCATTGACTAAATCCTGAAACTACGATAATTGGGATTCAAGATGAAAGTGCCTGATAGTATTGCCAAGAAGGGCGTCGAAGAAACCTCAGAGTTAACAACATCTCAATTGTTAACGAAATTCAGAATATTGCTCGCCATAGGTCGAAACCTCCTTGGAAAAGACCCTTTTGATCAGAAGATCCAGTCTTTAATTTCAAATCTCTCGCGTTTGTTGGGAAATCGCCCCGGTATTACAACATGGGTTGAAATTGACGGAAAAGTGTTCGGGGAAATTCCTGAAAGTATCTACGGTAATCTAACAGTAAAAGACATTAGTGTTGAAAACCTGACCCGTGGTCGAGTTTGCGCAAAATATGGCGATGATGAAAAAATCTTCCCTGAGGACGAATACTTTTTACAGGAAGTCGCTGAATTAATCGGCAGAAAGATTGAAGTTCACGAACTTGATCTGATGTTGAGGCGCTCTGAGGAGCGGTACCGGAAATTAGCAGCGAATCTGTCTCAGGAAATGTGGAGACGCACCGAGGCATTAGCTAGTCAGAGTGGATACCTTGAGGGGATATTGAGATCCTCCGCGGACATGATTATGACCACGGACCTTGACTCTAAAATCGTTGAATTCAATCCAGCGGCTGAGAAATTATTGGGGTACACGGCTGAAGAAATTCAAGGTCACAACATCAATGAAGTTTGGTTGAACGCTTCGGAGCGTGATGAGATTTTAGAGGAAGTCAAGAATTCAGGCGGGATAAAAAATCATAAGACCAAACTCAGAACCAAGGATGGCGATATTATCGAAATAGCGCTTACCCTTTCTCTGCTGAAAGACAATGAAGGCAGGATTCTAGGGACTGTAGGAATAAGCCGGGACATAGCGCAAGATAACGCGATCAGGAGAGAACTGGAGAGACTCAACAAGAACTATCGAGAAGCCATTCATTTCATAAATCACGAAAACAAGAATTCCCTATTGGTGATCGGCGGATTCGTCAGGAGGCTGCTTGATTCTGAAACAGATCCAAAGCGAAGAGAACAACTAGAGATAGTGTATCACCATTCTACATTCCTGGAAGCCATGAGCCGAGATTTCCTGACAATGGCTGATCTTGAACAGGGGGAATTTCAAATACGCAAGGAGGAAATAGGTAATTTCTCGGAACAGATAATTTTTCCGGCCATGGTCGGGTTAAAAGAACGATATCCAAATTCTTTCGATAGTTATGACGAGAGCATGGGAGGTGTAGGATCAATTCCTGTTTATGGGGATCCTAGATTTCTCGAAATCGTATACAGGAACCTCTTTGGAAATGCTCTGAAATATGGCTTTCCGGGGCCAAGAATAGCTTATGGAGTAGTGGATCTTGGCGACAAGTTCTTGTTCAATGTCTGGAACGCGGGGCCGGGGATAGACCCCGAAGAGAGAGAAAAAATTTTCGAAAAATTTTACAGGATCCCAAATGAGATGACTCACGCTAAAAGAGGCACAGGTTTAGGCCTATATAATATTAAGAGAATCATTGAAGCCCATGGTGGAAATATATGGTGTGAATCAGAAGTCGGCCGGTGGGTGAATTTTCTTTTCACATTGCCAAAAAATTAATCAATTTTCGGCTTACAAGAGTTCTCAATACATCTTCAAGTTTTCCCTTTTTATCTTTACTTCGAGATTATTTAGCAGCAACTCTGTCCGGTTTTTCGGCTGATACGTTTTGGGGGGCATTTGAATGCTTCAGAGCTTTAAGGTAAAGGAGGCGGGTATCTCTAAAATGATCCGGGCTTCCCAAAACTACTATTACGAACAGGTCCTTTCCAGGAGAAAACTCGGATGCGAGACAATGCCCGGCTCTAACGGTAAAACCTGTCTTGCCACCTACTACCGGCAGATTGTCGCGTAACAGTTTGTTTGTGTTTCTTATCGGGTATCCGTTCGAATTAAGTTTGCTGACCAGAACATGAGATTTTTTCTGGCAAATAGACCGAATAATCTTATTCGAAAAGGCGATCCTAGTAATGTCCGCCACTTCACGAGCGGTTGACATATTGGCTTGAACTTCCGATTCCTTCGCATCATCAGACGCGTTTGCCGGTTTGCGGTCCAGGCCGCTCGGGGTAAAAAACTCAGTGTTTTTTGCTCCGAGACTGCCAGCTTTCTTATTGAGCGCTTGAATAAATTTGGTTTTACCACCCGGGAAGGCACAGGCTAGAGCCTCAGCGCAATCATTCCCAGAGCTTATCAACATCCCGTGTAGTAGATCTTCGACCGTCAAAGTGTCGCCGGGTTTCAAACCCACGACCGATTTTGGGACCGTCTTGATGTGGCTCGGGATTTCTATCTCCTTGTCGAGCGCCATATGATCGAGGGTGACCAGCGCGGTAACTAGCTTTGTCAGACTTGCGATGGGTAAACGTTCATCCTGGTTTTTGGCGATCAGCGTTTCGTTGTTCGCGAGGTTGACACAGTAGACAGCCTTTGCCTGAACAACTGTGGACACAGGCCTTATTATCCTGGTTCTTGATGGTTTTATAGAAGCCTTTTTCTTGATCTTGGTATGAATTTTTTTCTGGGGTTTTTTAGTCGTAGCTGAAATTTTAGAGGTGGAACTCGGGCTCGTGGCATACGAAGATGATACCGACGTCACAAGAAACATCAGAGATAAATATACTATGAAACCAACAAGATATGGGTTAGTACGAGAAAGATGACACCCCACACCAGCAGACTGAAATATTGCGCAAGTTGACATTTTTACCCTGTTAAACTAATCCCTTAATGTGGCAACATATAGCATACTTTGTTGTTTTTTGAAAGCTCTTTAAGCTTTATCCCTTGCCCGTGACTACTTAATATCGCGCGATAATTTGAACTGTATATAAAATTATCAGTCGCAATAGATCGTTATCCGAGTGATCGTGATTTCATCTTAAGTTTGGAGGAATAAAACAGAATGTCGAACCCGAGGAGAGAATGCAATCATGGTTAGAGCGAGAGTCTGGTTCCGTTGCGCTGCTATGCATGATCCAGTGGCCCCTCGACT
>JAPLJJ010000256.1 GCA_026388665.1 Deltaproteobacteria bacterium | reverse complement strand
GCGAAAAACAGCAGAAATATCTTAACGCCTCTACCAGACAACTTATCTGGTGGAGATACCAGAAGCATACCCTTGCCATGATAGGCCTGGTGTCTATACTCGGGATGTATTTCACAGCGATTTTCTGTGAGTTCCTGGCCTCTTACAGCAAGGATACAAGACACCTGGAGGCAATTTATGCCCCGATAAGTAAAATTTATCTGTTTGACGAAAACGGTAAGCTAAGTTGGCCTTTTGTCCGTCAATGCTATCTGGAGCTGGACATGACCCAGTATAGAGCCAGCGTCAAGGAAGTACCAGGAACACATTTTCCGATAAAATTATTTGTAAAAGGCGATTCCTACCTTTTCTGGGGTGTTTGGGAATGGGACAGACATTTGTTTGGGGTTGAGCAACCCGGGACCCTGTTTTTGTTCGGCGCGGACCGAATGGGCCGTGACGTCTTCTCACGGTGTCTTTACGGAACCAGAATCTCGTTATCCATAGGTATGATAGGAGTTTTTATGAGCCTTGTGGTGGGGCTCACGCTCGGCGGAATTTCAGGGTATTTTGGCGGATGGCCTGACGGGATTATTCAGAGGATTATCGAAGTAATCCGTTGTTTCCCGAGCATACCCCTGTGGATGGGGCTTTCAGCGGCTATGCCGCCCCACTGGCCGTCGCTAAAAGTGTATTTCGCTATTACTCTTATATTATCGCTTGTTGGTTGGACGGATTTGGCTCGCATGGTTCGTGGCAAGTTAATGTCTTTACGAGAAGAAGAGTTCGTGCTCGCCGCGAAATTCATTGGAGCTTCCGATGCTAGAATAATATTCAAGCATCTCTTGCCATCGTTTACGAGTCATATCATCGTTTCGGTGACCCTCGCCATACCTGGAATGATACTTGCCGAAACAGCGCTATCTTTTCTCGGAATTGGGCTCCGGCCACCGATAACCAGCCTCGGCGTGCTTCTCAAAGAAGCCCAGAACGTAACAACTGTCGCCCTCTACCCGTGGCTGTTAATCCCGGTCGTTTTCGTCATAATCATAGTATTATCCTTTAATTTCGTGGGTGATGGTCTGCGTGACGCTGTTGATCCATACTCGAGGTGATAATTTATGCAGCCTATTCTCGAAGTAGAGAACCTGAAAGTTCATTTTTTCCTCGAAGAAGGTGTGGCTCGAGCAGTGGATAACGTCAGTTTTTCAGTTGAGCCGGGAAAAACCCTTGGAATAGTAGGTGAATCCGGCAGTGGGAAAAGCGTCATCGGGCTGTCCATCCTCAGGATTGTTCCTTCTCCAGGACGTATAGTAGGTGGAAACATCTGGCTCGACATGGAAGACGACAGTGGAGGCAGAGAACGCCTTGATTTGGTGACTATTGAACCGAAAGGCCCCAAGGCGAGGAGCATTCGGGGAAAAGATATTACAATGATTTTTCAGGAACCGATGAATTCATTCAGCCCTGTACATACCGTCGGTTCTCAAATCATTGAAGCCCTCACCCTGCATTCGGATGTCTCAACCAACGAGGCCCGGAACAGGGCGGTTGAAATGTTAAAAAGAGTTGGGATCCCCCAACCGGAGAAGCGTATCGATTCATATCCACATCAATTGTCCGGTGGTATGCGTCAGAGAGCCATGATTGCTATGGCCTTAATTTGTAATCCTCGAATATTGATAGCCGACGAACCGACTACTGCTCTGGATGTCACTATCCAGGCTCAAATATTGGCCCTGCTCAAGGACTTACAGGAAGAATTCGGCATGGCCATTCTGTTTATTTCTCACAATCTTGGAGTCATCTCCGATATAAGTGATGATGTGCTGGTTGTGTATTTTGGTAGGGTGATGGAGCAAGCGCCTGTTCACGATATATTTAAGAGTCCTTTTCATCCATATACCAAAGCTCTACTGAGATCGGTTCCAGGAATCGACACGCCGGTCGGGACGGAACTGGCAACCATTGAAGGTACACTTCCTGATCCACTGACCAGTATTGTTGGTTGTCCATTCTGGGGCCGATGCCAGGAATGTGGAGGCTCTACGGTATGCCGCGACAATCCTTACGAATTGACTCAGGTTGGAGATCACCATTTCGTAGCTTGCCCGCGATTGTGTTTAAGTGTGTGAGGTGTTTGTTTGTCGATACCAGGACCTCTGCTGGAAGTTAAAGACCTGAAGAAGCACTTTCCCCTTCACAGGGGTGTGTTCCGAAGAGTAGTGGGACACGTCAAGGCTGTGGACGGAATAAGTTTCAAAATTGATCCCGGTGAGACACTTGGTCTGGTCGGGGAGTCCGGTTGTGGGAAGACAACAGTCGGAAGAATGATCATGGGAGCTTATCATCCGACTGGAGGCGAGATCTGGTTTCAACCACCGAATGGGTCACCCAGGGTTAATCTGGCTGCTATGACATCGACTGAGATGAAACCTTATCGCCCATACATTCAGATGGTGTTTCAGGACCCATTCGCATCTCTCGATCCAAGGATGACAGTTCGAGAAATTCTTGCGGAGCCCTTGGTCGTCAACAAGGTGGCGAAGGGAGCAGAACTCGAAGGTAGGGTACGGGAATTGATTGAGATGGTGGGGTTAAAAGTTCAATATCTAAACAGATATCCCCACGCTTTTTCAGGGGGCCAAAGGCAGAGGATTAGTGTTGCCAGGGCCATGGCCTTATACCCTCGACTGCTTGTTGCGGATGAGCCGACGTCTGCGCTTGATGTGTCCGTTCAGGCCCAGATTGTGAACCTTGCCTTAGAAATCCAGCGACAGATGGGAATCGCCTATCTTTTCATTTCGCATGACCTCGGTTTGGTGAGGCATTTCAGCAAGAAGATAGTGCTCATGTACGTTGGTCGTGTTGTAGAGTACGCTACTGCCGACATTCTGTTCGGAAGGCCAAGGCATCCTTACACTGAGGCGTTAATGTCAAATGTTCCAAGCACACGTCCTGAACTGTTGGGGCGCAAAATAATACTCAAAGGTGATCCCGCAGATCCAATCAATCCGCCTCCTGGATGCCCCTTTCATCCACGATGTCTGTACTCGCAGAAGATTTGTTCCGAGGATAAACCGGCCCTTCGAGAAATAAACCCAAGCCATTTTGTAGCGTGTCATTTTGCTGAATCGCTTGATTTACGGGGTTGCGACGCTTTAGGTTGTGTGATCTAATCATAACAAAAGAGACAAAATGTAGTTCAACCGCCAATGGTCGTCCGAACAAAGACTGTTAGACCCTTACCGCTCGAGGTAGACAGGATTTTAGTTAAACAATGAATCATCATATAAAACGAATTCTCGTTTACACACATAATTCAATAGGAGTTGGTCACGCGTTCAGGACCTCGGCTGTTATAACGGGTATCAAAAAATGGCGACCTGACATAGACTTCCTAGTGATATCAGGCACATCCGTGCCGCAAGTATTTTTTAGGGAGGGCATTGAGGTAATAAAACTGCCGTCGGTCAAATTAGATATTGACCGCAAGGATAACCCCTTACGCTCCAGATACCTTGCAGGATTCAAACTCGAAACGATCTTTGATTTTCGTCAGCGGCTCATTCTCGCGAGTTTCGATTTCTTGCAACCGGACGCGTTAATCATTGAACATAACATGACCGGCCAGATGAGTGAACTCATACCCTTGCTCATGAAAAAATGGATGAGAAAAGGCGGCCCTGTCGATTTTGCGGTAGCCCACATCTGTCGGGGGATTATGAAATGGATCCCTTTACTGAGGATCCCGTATCAGAATCCAAGGCATCGCTCTGAATCGATCAACATAGGTTCTTTATACGACTTTATGTATGTGCTTGAGGATAGAGAAGTTATTGATATTAACAAAGAATTTCTTGGTAATGACCCAGAACTCGAAAAAAAGATCCATTACCTCGGAAAAATAACCAATAAAACACTGGACGAATTGCCCAACAGGTCTCGAACACTTGAGAGATTCGGGCTTCCGGATAAACCTTTGATTGTGATTTCTCTTGGCCGCAATTATAGAGTGCTAGACCTATCGTTACGGATCCTGAATTTCATCGAAAGATTTAACTTGAAATCTAAATTTCAGGTTGTGATGGTCTTGGACACATATCTTGACCCGAAGTCGAGCGCAACTTTACTCTCACATCCTCTGGGACAAGGAGTGCGTATTCTTGATTTTACCCTGGATCTGGTTGAACTCTTCAATCACGCTGATTTAGTGATCTCCCGCGCAGGGTACAACACTGTCAATGAGATCCTATTAACAGGCGCCAGGGCTGTCGTGATTCCAGAGAGCCACGGTTCCGGCGAGCAAGAACAGCGTGCAAGGAGCGCTGAAGCGGCCAACATAATGGTGTTGACTGAGGACGAGGTAATGGAGACGGACTTCGGGGAAAAGATAGTCAAATTTCTGGAAACCGGTTCTCGGGCAATCCCACATAACTTCGACAAGTACGCTACCGGTAAACGTATCATTGATGATCTTGAAAACTGGAGAACTACCCCTCGAGAATCATTCTAAAGTTCCAACATCCCGTACACATTGATTTTATGGATAAATTCCACGAATCAGGATCGCGTCCGATATTCTCTGAATAGCAAGAATTTGAGCGGCTTCTCGATTAGAAACTTTGAATTGCTTCGTTGCCTCGATCACACTTTCAAAGGCTTTGGCCATTAAGTACTGGAGCTTTCGATTAATTTCGTCTACCGGCCAGAAAAACGATTGAAGGTCTTGAACCCATTCAAGATAGCTCACTATGACCCCACCAGCGTTACAAAGGATGTCCGGTATTATAAAGGCGCCTTTTTCATCAAGAATTTCATCGGCTTCCGGGGTCGTCGGGCCGTTAGCTCCTTCAGCGACAATTCGAGCTTTAATTCTATCAGCGTTTTGTGATGTGATTTGGTTCTCAATGGCAGCAGCGATCACCACATCGCAATCCAATGTTAACAAATCTTCATTTGAGATTGAGTCCGGTCCGGGAAAGTCTGTTACCGAGCCGCCCCGTTCAAGATGCCGCGTCACCATCCGTGGATCAATACCATCAGGTTTATAAAGCCCGCCTTTCGAACTACTAATCGCTACTACCTTCATCCCTAATTCATGAGCCATTCGGGCAGTTACTGATCCAACATTTCCGAATCCTTGAATGGCGACAGTAGCATTTTCGGGACTTATCCCCCTGAGTTTCAAAGCCTCAAGTATGCAAAAGCCCACACCACGCCCAGTTGCTTCGGTTCGGCCGAGAGATCCGCCGATTTCGACAGGTTTGCCGGTGACCACAGCCGGAACTGAAAATCCTCGATGCATGGAATAAGTGTCCATTATCCATGCCATTACCTGCGGGTTAGTCCCAACATCAGGCGCGGGAATATCACTTTCCGGTCCCATTAATACGCTTATTTCCGTGGCATATCGCCTTGTAAGCCTTTCTAACTCACGGGTAGACAATTCCTTCGGATTTACAATTACACCGCCTTTGGCGCCTCCATACGGCAAGTTCATCAACGCGCATTTCCACGTCATCCACATCGCCAACGCGCGAACTTCATCCAACGTAACATTAGGAGAATATCGTATCCCTCCTTTGGTCGGGCCCTTTACCACTGAATGATGCACTCGGTAACCACGGAAAATTCTTATATCGCCACTGTCCATCATCACAGGAAAGTTGACTGACAGTTCTCGCTTCGGACAGCGGAGCATATCCATAACTCCATGTTTGAGATGCAGATGTGAAACTGCCTTGTCAAATTGAGCTAATGCGTTAGCGTAAGCATTGTCTTCAATCCGGCCCTTTGACAAGCCGGCGGGGTTTCGAATCGCACACGGTGAACCTGGATTTTCTGAAATTTCCAGTATTTCTCCTTCATCCATATTGATTTCCCCTGGTCATGATAGAATGAAAAGAACCGGCACTGACAGATGAATCAGCCCTAACAAATCCTCGGGAGTAACTCACCCGAAGGC
>JAPLJJ010000065.1 GCA_026388665.1 Deltaproteobacteria bacterium | reverse complement strand
TCAGCTCTTAACGAACGATCTCGACCACCGATGTACGCGTCCCCAGTGAAAAGCCATCCCTCATTAGGTACATATAGGCAAATATGGTCCAGGCTGTGCCCAGGGGTGTGAATAATCTGAAATTGATAGTGCTCAGTTTCAAGGATGCGCCCAATGGGTTCGGCGTGTGATGGCTCGGGATACCCCCACATTACAAGCTGGTAGAGACTTAGGTTAACTCTTCTCGGGTTGGCGAGAACCGGCAGGCCTTCTTTATGAGCATATATGCGAACACTGTACTTTTTCTGTAAATGGGCGTTCCCTGCTATGTGATCCTCGTGGGTGTGCGTGTTCACCACGGATCGAATAGTCGATCCTTCAAGGGCAACCATGAACTCATTAACTGTGTGAGCGCAACCGCTGTCGACCAACAGCCCATCAACCAAATATGCCGCAGTAAAATAGAGACCACGGCCAAAGACTGTCCTGGCCAGCCGGAATTTTGTAATCTTATCGTGATTGTCTATCAGGATCATGAATATACTTCAGCGGTTTTGTGGGGAACCTCTATTTTTCTCCTTTGATAACCTGTTTTTCCTACAGTAGTGGCCGCTTCGTGACCAGTAGCAATTCCAACTGTGTCCTCTGTTCTTCGTACTGATCCTCAGCGTAAAGGGGCAAACATTGGCCAAGTTCAACCAGACCTGCTGCCGATTTCAAGGCAAAACTGAAACAGGTGCTTTCTCCACATGCTTTGCAATTGGTCTTGGGAAGTAGACGATAGAGTTCCAACGGTTGCAGGTTCTCGTACGTCTTCGTGTCCGGCTCAATCTCCGTTCGCTTCTCCCACGTTTCATTCACGAGCTTTACCAGTTCGTCGATTATGTCCCTTGCCTGTTCGCGAGTCTCAATGTGCTCCACGGCTATTCGATCATGCCAGAAGGCGATTTTGAAGTTGTCTCGCCGCCAAGAGAAGACTGGACCGTCCGTATAATAAGTCCCGTTCGTGAGCGTTGCGTTCAGATAAGGCAGGACATGACTGATGTCCACCGGTAGGTGAGCTATCGCTTCATACTCAAACTCCTCAGTGCTATGGTCCGCGACGTCAACTTGAAGATTGTAAGATTCGATAAGCATTCCAACTCCTCTGCTAAATAAACAGGGTGTCACATCCGTA
Organism: Deltaproteobacteria bacterium; assembly: GCA_026388665.1. Taxonomy (GTDB): domain Bacteria; phylum Desulfobacterota; class Desulfomonilia; order Desulfomonilales; family Desulfomonilaceae; genus CAJBEZ01. Next base: position 2,306 of record JAPLJJ010000065.1, on the reverse strand, counting down.
CAAAAGTTAAGACGGCCCTTGAAGTGTCAAGCTACTTCTTATCCTTCAGTAAGGCTTCGAGACAAGCGAACGGCCTATATGAAGAAGCCGCATCTTGACTTCTCCCTGCCTCGTCATACCCTTCCTCTTCGAGATACCGCTGATGCTCCATGTCGTGACAATAGATACACAGCAGCTCCCAATTGCTACCGTCAGGCGGATTGTTTTCGTGGTTGTGGTCCTTGTGATGAACGGTCAGTTCACGAAGTCGCTTGCCACTGAATTCGCGACCGCACCGTCCACAAATCCAAGGGAACATCTTTAGGGCCTGCTCCCGATAGGTTATCTCCCGACTCTCCTGATAGCGTCTAGCCTCTGCTATTATCTTATCCAGTTTGTCGCCTTGAGTTTGTGGCTTTTTCGGCGTCATCTATCAACACTCCTGTCTCAAGATCTCGTCTAAGCATACCCGCCGGTAGTCCGACTGGTCAATACCAATGTACAGTTTTGTTTTCTAGTGTGGCGTTCCAGAAATTGATTGTAACAATTATGAACCGAAACGCTTTATTCACTGACGGTAACAATATCCATTCAACTCAGGGAACGCTACACTTGCTGTCCTGTAAGGAAAACCTTGCCATACTAATCATACTGTTTCGCTTAAGGAATAGTGACCCAATGGAACACATGGGTACAAATCGTTTCAATCCCAGTCCCTTCTTATAGGTGTCGACCAGTTCCGGCCGATAATTTCAAATTTGCGTGTTTTTCAAATCTGTTTCTAAATATTGACGGAGTGTATTTAAACGAGTATCAATCCGTCAAGAAAACTACCGAATCATTGCCGGAATTATTCTTGGAGACTTTTCGATTTTTGACAAAAAAGGTGTTTGGATTGGTTTATCTGTCTAGATGACATGTTTGATCATGAAAAACCGACTGTCTGATCTCGAGTATTTTTTCCGGCAGGTCGAGTTTGTCTTCCCATGATCAAATTTTCTCATTATATTTACAAAAATGTAATGAGTGTTTTCAGCACAGACTTGAAACAAACAGAGGATTCACAAGTGGAAACTCCTTCAAGAAAAACTAAGTTTGATTATAATCCCCGATTCTTGGAGTTTATTGAGCTTTTTGCCCGTATAGGAGCAGATTCAAGACTCTTTCCCAAAAAATGTAGTACCTGTGGCCGAGAATATAAGAGCTTCCCAGAGTACATACACAGCACCGAGTCTTTAGCCAACGGCCTTGCAGACTACTCGGATGTCTTGGATGTTCCTCGTACTATGCAGTATAGGAACTGTCGTTGCGGGAGTACTCTTACCATAACTTTCACCAAGGATGTTTATCCCTTGCTCGACAAATTTTGGGAGATGCTTGGCAAAGTATCGAAACAGAGTAGTCGTCCACTTCCGGAAGTCATCTCCGAATTCCGCGAACAGTGCAGCCGGTATGTAACTGAACATGACCCGTCTCAGAGCGGACAATAAACTATAGAAACTTAAGTGAGGAATTATGACCATGGACAATTCCAGGCATTCAAAATCGAAAAGGAAGGGACAATCGGGCAAGTTAGAATTCAGCAGCAGGAAACTGCATAAGGACTGGCGGGTATGGCTGGTGGTAGGATTGATGGTTGCGGCTATGGTTATCTACGTCCTGACCCTGGACGATTCAATTGTGCCGATAACAATCAGGAGTTAACGATAAATCACGATCCAAAACGCCAAGATTAAACTATATTGAATGATCCTGTTTTGAAGGATTGGCGCCTGGCTTTTTATATAGCGATGACTCGTTATTTAAAATATCCGGCTTGTAAACCTTCTCGGCCCACTGTTCGGGGCCGATCTCCTCAATAGCCACAGTTACGGATTCTTCCTTACACTTGGCTATTTCAACCACGTCTTTGGTTATCGCCTCTGCGAGACTGATTTTCTGTTCTTCCGTTCTGCCTGGATAGAGTTTCACTATAATATGGGGCATTAGTCAAACCTCCTTGTAACAGTAGGCCATAACATCAGGCAGACCGTCAATTTAATTTCTCTCCTCGTTCTGAGTCTCTCGATAAGTTACCAGGAGCCCGTCGGACTGGAAATTGAAATCATCCATAATTTCTGACCGGTCTTTTTATAAAACTGCCGTAATGGACCCGTTCGTATCAGCTAAAAGTTGAACAGGGCCAAATCCGAACCTTAAGAAACTTACGAAACGTCCATATTTGTTTCTTTTGGTTGTTTTTGTTCTTTGTCAACCTATTTGGCCAAGGCGTAGAGCCTTTTGAGGTTAAAGGCAATACAAACGAGACCCCATTCACCTTTCACTGC
>JAPLJJ010000227.1 GCA_026388665.1 Deltaproteobacteria bacterium | reverse complement strand
GGAGGCGTTACCCCGGGTAAAAAAGGAACATTTGTTGATGGTATTCCTGTTTTCAACACAGTTGAAGAGGCTGTTCGTGAAACAGGCGCAAATGTGTCTCTGATTTTCATACCCGCTGCGCATGCGAAAGACCCGATCCTCGAAGCCGTTGACGCAGGCATACAGGTAATAGTCTGTATTACAGAGGGTATCCCGCCACTTGACACCGCATCGGCCCTCTATACCGTAAAACAGAAGGGTAGGGTGTTGATCGGCCCTAATACTCCGGGTGTTATCTCCCCAACAGAAAAATGCAAGGTCGGAATAATGCCGGGATACATTCACTCGCCTGGGCCTGTCGGCGTGATTTCACGTTCGGGGACGCTGACCTATGAAGTGGTGGATCAACTCACGAAGGCCGGAATGGGACAGAGCACATGTTTAGGTCTCGGAGGAGACCCTGTTGTGGGATTGAGTTTTGTAGATTGCCTCAAGATGTTCAAAGAAGATACAAGAACCGAAGCGGTTGTCCTTATAGGGGAAATTGGGGGATCAGCCGAAGAACAAGCGGCGGAATACATAAAAAATGAATTTAACAAGCCCGTGATCGCATACGTAGCCGGTCGGCTAGCGCCGCCGGGAAAAAGGATGGGGCACGCGGGAGCGATAATCTCCGGTGGCTCAGGAACAGCGCAGGGCAAAATAAAGGCGCTGACTGAGGCGGGAGCTACAGTGGTGGAAAACCTCACCAAGGTGGGCCAGGTTGTCAGAGAAATTCTTTCTTGAAGTTAAGATATTTAACAATTTTAGAGGAGCCGTAGATGTCAATTATCTATCAAAAATTCCATGAGCTTGAAAAACGACTCGATGAAGCTGACCGGGCAGGTGGCCCTGACAAAATTGCCAAACATCACAAAGCTGGAAAGATGACGGCGCGAGAAAGGGTCCTTCAGCTTGTTGATGAAGGGTCCTTCGAAGAAATCGATAAATTCGTCGTTCACCGCTGTGTCGATTTTGGAATGGAGAAATCACATATTCCAGGGGAAGGAGTAGTTACGGGATTTGGTCGAATTAACGGGAGGGGTGTTTATATCTTTGCTCAGGATTTCACAGTCTTTGGTGGAAGCCTTTCTTATACCCACGCTCAGAAAATAACTAAAGTCATGGACTTAGCTTATAGAAATGGCTACCCTTTGATAGGAATATGTGATTCTGGGGGAGCCAGAATACAAGAGGGAGTGGAAAGCCTTGGTGGTTACGGCGAGGTTTTCTACAGGAATGTTAGGGCCTCTGGGGTTATTCCACAGATCTCAGTAATTATGGGGCCTTGCGCCGGAGGCGCTGTTTATTCGCCGGCAGTTACGGACTTCATTTTTATGACCGAAAAAACCAGCTACATGTTTATTACGGGTCCGCAGGTCATTAAACAGGTGACAAGTGAAGAAATTGATTCAGAGAGTCTTGGTGGGGCCAGAGTTCATGGCAGGGTTTCCGGCGTGTGCCACTTTCATTATCCGACCGAGGCCGAGACACTTGCAAAGGTAAGGGAACTCCACTCCTTCATTCCAGACAGCAACAGGGTTAAGGCTCCGACGTTTGCATCTGACGATTCTCCGAACCGTCTGACACCGGAGCTTGATTCCGTTATTCCGGAAAATTCAAGGCGGCCCTATGATATGAAAAAAATCATCGTGCCCACTCTCGATGATCATCATTTTCTTGAGGCTCACATTCACTACGCTCGCAATCTAATTACAGGCTTCGGTCGGCTCAATGGCAAGACTGTGGGTATAGTTGCGAACCAACCAAACTGGTTGGCGGGATGTCTAGACACCGAGGCGTCTGTAAAATGCGCGCGATTTGTACGTTTCTGTGATTCCTTCAATATTCCTTTATGGACATTGCTTGATGTTCCGGGATACCTGCCTGGAACTCAACAGGAACATGGCGGTATAATCAAACACGGCGCCAAGATATTGTACGCTTACGCTGAGGCGACCGTGCCTAAAGTGACACTCATTACACGCAAAGCTTATGGCGGGGCGTATGTGGTTATGTCGAGCAAGCATTTAAGAGCAGACATTAATCTGGCTTATCCCACTGCTGAGATCGCTGTTATGGGACCGGAAGGGGCTATTCAAATTCTTTCACGCAAAGAGATCGAAGAAGCTCCCGATCCGGCAGAGCGGCGTAGCGAACTCATTCAGGAATACATCGAGAAATTCGCGAGTCCCTACCGAGCGGCAGAACTGGGTTTTGTCGATCAAGTAATTTTCCCTAGAGACACTCGGACTACGCTCATAAAAGCCTTTGCCCAACTAGAAAATAAAGTCGACGAAAAGCCGAAACGGAAACACGGAAACATCCCGTTGTAAAGGCTTCAGCATTTTAGAGGTGGCTTAATGGAAAGAAAAATCAGAGTTGTTGTAGCCAAACCCGGTCTGGACGGACATGACCGCGGCGCAAAAGTTGTCGCTAGAGCACTCAGAGACGCGGGCATGGAAGTTATCTACACGGGCTTGCGTCAGACCCCGGAAGCGATTTTCCAGACCTGCGTTCAGGAGGACGCTGACGCGTTGTGTTTGAGTTCGTTATCCGGCGCTCATGACTACCTGTTCCCGCGTGTGGCGACTCTCTTCAAGGAGAAACATGTCGAAGATGTTCTAATTCTTGGCGGCGGTATTATTCCGGAAGAGGACATCCCAAGTCTAAAAGAAGCCGGGGTAGCTGAGATATTTGGTCCGGGAACAAGGACGGACGATATAGTCAACTATATCAGGGGGCATCTTAGGAAATAGGATAACGCCAGGGTCCCATTGTCATGGGAGTCGTGAGAGCCGGAACTTTGGGACTGGATCTCCTGTGCTAATTACACGATGATTACGTTTATTGTAGATTGATATTTGACACAAAAGCGCAAGTATAAATAAGTGAGATTAAATTTAAGCTTTAATTACCTAATATGCTTATAATAAAATGCTTGATGTTTTCGATTAGTCCTACTAATACACAATGTGTCCAACAGGGGGCTAGAAAATGTCTTGTAGTTAGGAGAGAATTAAATGACTGTGCGAGAGATCAGAGAAAAAGCCAAAGACATGGGAGTCAAGAATTACACGAGATTCAATAAAGAAGGTTTGATCAGAGAGATCCAGAAGGCTGAAGGCAATTCCCCGTGTTTCAAGGAAATAGAGAATTGCGGTGAATATCACTGCGCTTGGCGCGATGATTGTCAAGCAAAGACTTTATAATTGACAAAGAACAATATGCGGAGGGAACCAGGGGAATTCCTTGATAAAAGTCCCTGGTTCTCGTCTTTGGTTCGACATTAATTTCCGCCCATAAATTATTCCTCATTTCCGTTTCCCGGACGAACTCCGCCCCGCCCTAGAAAACTACAATAGACTCAACCATTGACTAAATAATGCGTTTTTGCCAAAAAGTTTGAGAACTAAAAAACTTTATCCGAGTCGGATTTTTGGTTACGGCCATATATTAAATATACCGGACCAGACGTAAAGGTTTGGAAAAGGAGTCGAGATGGCGAAAATCACTATTCACACCCTTAGAGAAAAAAGGGCCAAAGGCGAAAAGATTACCTTCCTCACAGCTTATGACTATCCTTTCGCGATATTCGAGCAAAAAGCTGGGATAGACGTGATCCTCGTAGGAGATTCCATGGGCATGGTTGTCCTCGGGTATAACTCCACGCTTCCCGTGACCATGGATTTAATGATGCCCCATGTCAAGGCCGTTCGTCTGGGGGCCCCGGATGTTTACCTTGTAGGGGACATGCCGTACATGAGCTATCAGATTTCAAAATCAGAGGCTATAAGGAACGCCGGCAGGTTCATGGCCGAGGCGGGATGCGACGCTGTCAAGCTGGAAGGTGGGCGAGAAATGGCAGAAACGGTCAAGGCTCTCACTGATGCTACAATTCCAGTGATGGGGCACATAGGGCTTACCCCACAGGCTGCGGCTCAACTTGGAGGATTCAAGGCCCAGGGTCGCGACATAAAAACCGCTCAGAAGTTGATAGAGGACGCCAAGATCTTGGAAGAAGCGGGCCTTTTGAGTCTCTTAATGGAGGGGGTGCCGGCTGAACTTGCTGAGATAATTACTAAACGGTCGTCCATTCCGACCTTCGGGATAGGCGCCGGGCCTCATTGTGACGGGCAAGTTCTTGTTATTCACGATATGATAGGAATGTTCGACAAGTATACACCCAAATTTGTTAAGAAATACCGTGAAATCGGCAATCAGATTATCGAGGCTCTTGAAGAGTTCAAACAGGATGTTCAGGAAGGCAAATTTCCAGCTAAAGAACACTGTTATGCGATGCCCCCTGAAGTAGCTGAAGAATTGCGCCGACTCTATAAATAAACTTCCCAGGATAGGACAAGCCTTATGAAAATCGCAATAATCGGCGCCGGCGCCCTTGGATCAGTAATAGGGGCGCTGCTTTGGGAAGCCGGCCTGGATCCGGTTCTGATTGAATGTAATTCCGATGAGGTCGACCATATTAGGAAAAATGGTCTCTGGATCGAAGGGGTCTCTGGGGATAGATATGTGAGACCCAGAATTACTAACGATCCTTCCACCGTGGGGAAAGCCGACCTTGTCATTGTGTTGGTAAAATCATACGACACTAAAAGCTCGTGCTCCACTGTTGAAAAGATCCTCTCGGATGACGGGGCTATTATAACTGTGCAAAACGGGGTCGGGAATTTCGAAATCCTAGACGCTGCATTCCCAGGGAAGGTCCTGATGGGCGTGACAACCATGGGAGCAATGAAACTAGGGGTTGGCAGGGTTCGCCACACAGGATATGGGCCGACTCATCTGGGTGAGGTGAGCGGCGAGATCACGGATCGAGCCCTTGCAATCAGAGATGTATTGAAATCAATGAATGGTGGACCTGTTAACGCAATTGAAAACGCTTTTGGCTCTGTTTGGTCAAAGTTGATAATTAACGCGGGCATAAATGCTCCAGCCACGTTACTCAGACTTCGTAACGGTGATTTACCCAACACAGCGTCAGGACTAGCGCTTATCAAGAAAATAGTCAAAGAATGTGTGATGATTGTTGAGGCGAAAGGAATTCAATTAATATTCGATGATCCCGAGGCGCAAGTCATCCAAGTTTGCAAGGGAACCGCGGGAAATTTGAACTCCATGTTTCAAGATATTATTGCCGGCAGAAAAACAGAGATCGATTTCATAAATGGCGCTATAGCCGAACAAGCTAAAAATCACGGTCTGGAAGCCCCGGTAAATGAGACCCTGGCAATGTTGATAAGATCTATGGAAGCTACATCCGAGGTTAGGGTTTCCAAGTGACGAGATCGTAGGTATTAGGAACACGCGAAAAAAGGACGTTGACTCTGCATGGAGCCAACGTCCTTTTTTTTTGATTATGTAGGTTGAAAAACTTAGAACAGTGAACTGATAAATGCGAACGGCAATCCGATTATTTCGGCTGCGGTTGAAAATAGGTCGGATCCGGATGAGTCATCTCTCTGATCAAACGAGTATGGAGACGGCGCTGTAACCGGAGCGCTCGCAGGGGCCAACCTTATCGTAACCCCGTCCCTGACTATTCTATCACCCAGGTTTTGTGATCCAATAGCAGGACGCGGAGCCGATGTAACATAATTTGGAGGGGTTCCTCGATGTTGAGTTACAGTAGGAACCGTAAAACCTGAAGGCGCGCAGACCGTTGGTGTCTGTGGAAACGGTCGATTTTCGTATGAGCCTGCCGGAAACTTCCAAGGATCCTGGGACAAGGGGCGCACCTTACGAATTGGTTTGGGCGATCCAGCGTATTGAGGTGCTGGAGAAACTTTCTTGACGTTGGGTGCAGCTTTTTTCCTGTCGGCCTTCTTGGCCGTGGCTGTAGTTGCGGATTTTTCGACTCCAGGTTTGGCGTCCGTTGCTACCGGTTTGGCCTCGATTTCCCTCGCGTCTTCTGTCTTTTGAGGAGGAGGTGACAAGACGAGGTCCTTCTCCAGGTCACCTTCGAGGTCAAGAACATCCTGCCTGGCTTCAGCGACAAGACTAGCCCGACCTTGTCCAACAGGTTCGACGCGTGGGGGAGGGGCCATCGCTCCACTAGGTTTTGGCTTAAACGCTATGGCTGGACGAGCGCTTACTCTATGATCCGCCGCTGCGGCCACCGGTTCGGGCCGCAGGTTGACTGACGAAATATCTTCATCAACCGTAGTTTTCATGCCTGATTTGTACTCTGCTTTGACCAGCGCGCCAGGTTTAACATACAAGGGGATCGGCGCCTGACTCGCCGCTGCGTCCGCAAGCGCCCCGAGATTCCCGGCGCAAACCCACGTCGCCGTCAATACCAGGATGGCTGCGGTAAATGACAATTTTCTCAACATTCGAATGTCTCCTTTCGCCAGACTTCCCCAAGGGAGGATCTATTGATTAATTGGATTTTGACGGGTGGGCTTAATGCTCCCTCCTTCCCGATCGTTAAATGCGGCATAACACCAAAAATATTGTTTGTCAACAGAATGTTATATACTTTTATTAAAGTAATAGATTAAATATAGGATGTCTCAACTGAAAAAGACGCAGGTTTTGGGTTGCGACAGCGCTAGTCAATGAGTGGATAACACGCAGAAGCTGTATACGAGTGGGGATTTCGTTTATTATAAATTAACAACAGAACATAATATACTATAATAACTAATATAAATTGTGTATGTTATTGACGTGCCTCCGTTATCTATTGACGTGCCTCCGTTATCGTACAGATCCTTCCGGGATATGCAATGCCCTGTCTAGAAATCGAAAAACGCGCCGCGATCGTTTGGTGCTACGAAATCAATGAAAAATGAAGCGTAATAAAAACAATGCTATAGATGTATTAGATTAACTTAATTACCAAAAAAAATATCGGTTGGAATTTCACCCACCTAGCTTATGCATACCCCCTAGGTCCTGATTTTGTTCTTGACACACAATATGTTGTGGTAATAAGAGTTAGCTCCACAAAATGATCCGTTTTGTGGACGGATTTGCTAAGAGCTACCGACCTGCTTTCAGGACGATCGAGCGAGAATCTCAACTCAGCCTCATCTTTAAAACCATTGTAACCGGAAAGATGGGGTTAGGTAGGCACGAAAAGTACATGAAGTATTTCAGTATACTGGTCATAAACGAGATATTTGACATAATACAATCAGGTTAACATATTAGTATTACATTTAGTTAGTTTATTGATCCCAAGAAAGGGGACTTGCATGGCTAGCGTAGCAGAATTGAATGAATTCAGGAAAGATTCCCAAAGAAAACACGAAACGACTGACATGGCCCTTTTTGTTCGGACCTCCAGTGAGGCTATGGACGGCTGGGATCCGAGCCGTATCGTGGATGCTCTCTTGAGAGAAACCTTCATTGATGAAGGAACAGCCGAAGATGTTAGTCTTGAGGTCGAAAACGATATTAAGCGAAGCGGGATAAAGGTTATAACCGCTCCGTTGATTCGTGAAATGGTTAACGCGAAACTTCTGGAGCGTGGCCTTGAATCCGCCCGAAGGCTCCATACACGTTTAGGGTCGCCCCTGTACGATGTTGACCAACTTATTACCCGCCCAAACAAAGAAAATGCGAATGTGCCGCACGGTCCGGAGGCTACCAATTTAACCTTAGCCGAGAACATAAAGAAGGAATTTGCGTTACTGACGGTGTTCGATCAGAACGTTGGCGACGCCCACATGCGGGGTGATATTCATCTCCACGATCTTGGTTTCATTGACCGACCGTATTGTTCAGGCCAGTCACTTGAATACATAAAGAAATTCGGTCTTAATCTTCCCAATTCCCTGGCTATGGCTAAGCCTGCCAAACATCCGGAAGTCCTGCTTGCTCACATGGTCAAGTTACTTACCGACCGTGAAGTTCGACAACTGGCCCAGATGTTGATCTTTGAGTTTTCTCAACAGGCGGTTGCTCGAGGCGGCCAGGCAATTTTCACCGACATCAATCTTTACTGGGAGATCCCAAAGCATTTTGAAAACGTGCCTGCAATTGGACCCGGCGGTGAATTCACAGGACTGACTTACGCCGACTATCTGCCTGAGGCCCAGAAGTTTGTCTGGACCCTCTTTGATGTATATCGCGAAGGCGATGGAGCTGGCCGGCCCTTCTTTTTCCCAAAACCTCTAGTGCATATAACCGAGAAATTCTTTTCAACCCCGGGCCATGAAGCGTTTTTGCGCCATATCTGTGACATCGCGTCTGAAAAGGGGAATACGTACTTTGTATTCGATCGAGGGGATACTGCTAAAATATCGGAGTGCTGCCGACTATCGTTCAAGCTTGAGAAAAGCGACCTCGAAGACGCTAATCAACCATGGAAGATGCGGTACTCCGCACTGCAAAACGTTACGGTTAATCTCCCAAGA
>JAPLJJ010000115.1 GCA_026388665.1 Deltaproteobacteria bacterium | reverse complement strand
GATGTTATCTTTCGCTGAGTTTTTCAACCTACAATCTCCCCTATACCGCGATGGGCAACCCTTCGGTCATAACTACTTCAGCCGATCTTGCCGCAGCGCTACTCGCCTGGGCTACCGACTCAGGGATATCAAGTGGCCCCTGAGCGCAGCCGCATGTGAAAATTCCGGCGACATTGGTGTCTAATGGTTTATTTGGATGGGTCTTAACAAAATTGTTCTCATCCAGTTCCAAGCCCAATAATTGAGCGATCTTTGGTATCCCTTTTGATGGTGAACAAGCGTTCGCCAAAATAACCATGTCCAGCGTCATGCTCACAACACGCCTTTGCTCGGTATCCTCATAATACACAACAGGATTAAGCTCGTTGTCCTGACTGATTTCCGCCACTCGACCCCTGATGTATTTTAAACCGGAGACTTCTGCGCCTCTAACCTTATATTCTTCGAATCCCTTGCCGACTGTTCGAAGATCCATATAAAAGATGTACGACTCGGTCTCACGTTCATGCTCTCGAGCTATGATCGCCTCTTTTATCGAATGCATACAGCAATAGTTTGAACAATATTTGTGGAACCTGAAGTCACGTGAACCTACACACTGTATAAACCCAAGCTTCGTCGCTGTGTGATACTTATGGGCCTGCTCCTCGATCCACTTCATTTCGGACTCAAGTTTTGTTTTTTCCGCTTCGTTCTGGTCCTTTTCAGCCCTCTTAATCAGCTTAGGCAATTCCTTAAGGCGTTTTTCCCCATGAATAACGGACGGTCTGGTCAGGTGACCTTTGGTCGGCCCACCGGCGCTAAGGAGTCTTTCCATTTCCAGAGATGAAATTACGTTGGGAAGTCGGCCGTATCCATACTCGGGTATCTGAGTCGCGTCGAAAAGTTCATATCCTGTCGAAACAATTACAGAAGCAACGTTCAGATCAACCACGGACTCTTTCTGTTCATAGTCTACCGCTTTGGCCTGACAGACTTTCGCGCAAACGCCGCACTTCCCGCCAAGGATCACTTTGCAATGTTCCGGGTCAATCGTGTACACGGAAGGAATGCCTTGTGCATAATCCTTATAGATTGCCTTTCGATCATCAAACCCAAAATTGAACTCATTCGGGACCTTGGTCGGGCATTTTTCCGCGCAGGCCCCACAGGCTGTACATCTGGACGCGTCTATATAACGGGGCTTCTTTCGAATCTTGACGTTAAAGTTCCCTATTCCACCGCCGAAATCGATGACTTCACTGTAGGCCAGCACATTAACTTTTGGATGTCGACCGACATCCAGCAACTTAGGCGAAAGAATTCATATGGTGCAGTCATTGGTTGGGAAGGTCTTGTCCAACTGGGCCATCTTCCCACCAATACTTGGGTTTTTCTCGACAAGATGGACTTGAATCCCCATTTCACCCAGATCAAGAGCGGCCTGCATCCCAGCTATGCCGCCGCCGATTATTAGCACTTCCTTAGAAGCCATAATTTCACCATCCCTGATTCATGCAATCTCTCTCATGTCGCAATTCCAAATGTGACACGAGGTTACCTATGAAAAGCGACTCAAGAGATTGTAATCCTACAAAAAATCTTCTATAGTCTAATTGATTGAGCCAGTATG
>JAPLJJ010000181.1 GCA_026388665.1 Deltaproteobacteria bacterium | reverse complement strand
TGGTGGGGACTTACAACAGCCTCGATTAATTTGACTCGTTGGATTTTACAGGGAGACGACCTGACAGGAAAAACAGCTCTTGAGCTGGGGTGCGGATTGGGATTGTCCGGGATCGGGGCTATGATTAAAGGCTCTGAAGTCACGTTCAGTGATTATATGCCGGACGCATTGGGGTGCGCTGCTCATAATGTTGACATCAATGGTTTGGATCCTACCAAGGCGAGTTTCCTTAATCTTGATTGGGAAGCCCCTGCTAAGCCCACCTCTTTCGACCTGATCATCGGGTCTGAAATTGTTTATGATTACTTCTTTCACGGTTCACTCATTCGGTTGATGGAACAGGCGTTGGCGCCTGGCGGGCGCATCCTCCTGGCTGACCGCAAGAGACTCGTTGTAGTACGTTTTGTAGGGCGTCTCTTGTCTAGAGGATTCGTTTGCAAAGAGCATCTCTCTCTGTTTCATATCGGAGGATTCCCGAAACAGGAGATCACCATCTTCGAGATTACCCGCTGAATTATTAGAAATTGGACCAATTAGCGTTCTAGCATGTCAGAATGGCAATCAACATCCCACGGCAAGTGTGGACCGGCAAAAATGATACTGAGTGATTCCAGGATAGAGCGCTGTTTATTTGTCGAGGTCTCTTGATTCAACTTTTCCAGAAAAGCCATCACAGCCAAGACGAGGACAATCCCGGTGACAAGCGTTTCTCGGAACGACATGCTCGGGCAGTGCAATGGCTGTCGATTCTTTTGTTTCTTTCTCTATCTTCGATCCTGTTTGCAGGCCTTTTTGAGTGGGATCGATATCAAGTCATCGCCGGCACGACGGCCCAGACCATGTCCATGTTGGACAAGGTTCTGTTGTTCTGGCTGCTTACCGCCAAGTCCGTCGCGTGGTTTCTGCCGTTTCTACTCATTTGGGGAATCTTCATTGCACCAGGACTGTGGCGAACGACGGCCGTAACACTGAATCTACTCTGGATAGTCATGTTTTACTTCATGGCGTTCGATCTGGTTTCGGTGAGCTTTGCGGGTTATCACGTTTGGGACTACCTGCCCAATCTACAAGACATGCTGAAAAACCCCGATCTGAAGATTTGGCAGTGGGCCGGGGAACGATTGACCACGGAAGCGATGTTCCTCCTGGCTATCTTCGTGATTTTGGGCCCAGCTTGCTTTCTTACAGCAAAATGGATCACGATCCGGCTCGTTAACCAGTTCAGATGGCTGGTCTTACAACCCTTGCCAGCCCTGGTGACGTCTGTTTTTATTTTCTTTGTGCTGAGCAGCGTCCCCATCTTGGATAGTTTCCCGGACCGGATTTATACCGCTCTACCGCTCCCTCCCATTCTGAAGGAATCCTTAGAGAGTATTACCGGGGTCTTTGGGGCTCGTCTAGGGCTGACTCATACCCCAACAATAAACGCAAGCTTCCTGCCTCTCGGGTATGCAGCGGCAACGCCCTTGAACCGTTTTTCCCCGACCAGCCGGAACATGGACCAGGTTGGCAATCTCTTCGAGCACAACGCTGATGCCAAGAAAATCGGACTTGGATCGGATCAATCGGGGAAAAACCGCGATCCGGATCAAGGCCTATTGGTGAACGTTTCCGACGAGGTGGCCGTCACCAAGCTGCTGCGCCAGGCGTCAGATCCCGGACCTGTAGATGTCTCCGCTTTCGTCAACAAGCAGGGACTTCCCAATGTGATATTGATCATATTTGAAAGCTTTCGTCATTCGGCGGTCAGTCCGGAATTGATGAAAGAACTCGACGCATGGTCTGAGCAGGGACTTCGCCTCCAACGGCATTACTCAGGTTCCAATTGCTCGCACCTGGGACTTTTTTCGCTGCTCTATGGTAGGGCTCCGCTCGGATACCACAAAACTTTGGATCGCAACATCCCGCCGCAGATGCTCGAGTCCTTGAGGAGATCCGGTTACCAGATCACCTTCCTGACGTGCGGAGAGACTAAGGGGTTTCGGCGGTTGGACCGGTTTATCAACGACAAGTCTTGCGATAATTACATTTCAGAGGGCGAATTCACCCTCAAGGGCATGAAAGACTGGCCGGATTCTGATCGCCGGAAGCTGGCCCACGTCCAAAGAATTGTCAATAGCTCTCAGGATAGACCACAATTTGTGTTTTTTTATCTCGTTTCTTCCCATTACAGGTACTCTTTCCCACCAGAATTCGATATTTATAAGGAAGCCTCAAGCATTTGGGAGTTTCTAGACCCGAGATCGCAGATTCAAAACCACCTGAACCGATATGCCAACGCAGTGCTATTTCTGGAGCATGAGGTAATGAAGCTGGTGCGCTCGCTCGACCCGAAAAAGAACCTGATAATGATTACCGGCGATCATGGGGAATCCATGGGAGAGGACGGCGTGTTCACTCACGGAAGTCGAATGTCGGAAATTCAGATGCGAGTTCCGTTCCTCATGGTAGGGCCTGGCGTTGAGCCGCGTAAGATTACCACCGCTACAGTACACTCAGATATTTTACCTACGTTGCTGCACACGCTGGGAGGGACGAGCGTACCCGTGCTCAATTCTCATGGAAGAGACTTGATCGCGAACCCGGCGCCGGCCGATGAAGTCGTCGTGGTACCCGCAAATGGGCTGGCCTCGGACCGGCTGATGATTATCCGTGGCAACAACCGACTGATTTTCAGACCTGCCGCTATCCCAGGGGAGGCTCCGTTAATGGAATTCGAAGGTCTGGCCGATATGGCCGGACATTATGAATTGAAAGTCAGCCGGATTAGGCAAGCATCTGGAGCAAGTCGGTAGATGCTCCGCTCGGGAAGATATGTCTCGCTTCTGTGGCTTATCGCTGCAGAGATGGTTGGCTATTGTATCATCCTGACCATTTTGACCGGCGACATAGGGTTTGATGGGGACGACTGGTGGGTCCTTGGCTGGCCATACTGGCACGATTTCCCAGGCTCTATGCTTGGATATGCTCGAGAGTTTTTACGACCAGTAGAGGGGATTTACTGGATTTGCATGTTTGAGTTTTTTGGCTTTAACCGAATTGCTTTTCATTTTGCTTCCTTGGCGCTTTTGGCTTCATCCTGCCTTCTCATGGGAAAATGCCTGACAAAAGCTTTTCCTGAGAGACCGGCACTCGCAGCCCTGTCAACTATCTTTGCATTCTTTCTCCCGATGGTGGCATGCCTCACCTATCTCGTTTTTACTGATAACTCTAGAATAAGCCTCCTTCTGTTCTGGACGTCAGTCCTAGTATTTCAATTGTGGGCGGAGAAATCTGCATCTTGGTTTCGATTGGTTATAGCCGTTTGGCTGTATCTGTTGTCCTTTCTTACCTATGAAGCGTCGAGTTTTCTGATCTTTGTCGTGCCCTTACTTGTTTGGCCAATTCACAAACGTAATCAAACGGTTTCTGATTGCAAATTCCTGACGATTCTTGCTATTGGGATATTTTCAGGATTCACAGGGGCGCTCCTTTTAAGATATGTATTCTTGAACGGCGGAGTCGTCGAAAACGTGGCGCTCATTCCTTCTTTGGAACTGTTTTGGTCTTATGTTGCTCTGTTACCATTTTACATGGTCGCACCGTTTACATTTCCCCCAGAAAAGTTGTGGGTAGTTTTTTTAGGGACAATGGTTGCACTTGTTACGATGTTGATAATGTACGCCTCACACGAGAAAGCAATTTGCAAAACAGAGGTCGACGAGGACACTGGTTACAATTTATTTTATGAAAAATGGTGTCCGGTGGTTCTGGGACTTGGAATACTTTTTCTAGGGACGCTTCCTTATCAGATGGCAGGATATGGCGGAGCGCCTCCAAGAATTGTAGATACGGTTCTAGCAAAATATGGGCTGATTAGCGACCAGCATCCTGCCTGGTTCAATTTTAACGAAGCTAGTCGAATTTATTCGTCAGCGTCTTACGGGGTCGCCATTTTAATATCCTCGCTCGCAACCATAGCCAATAATGCAAATTTCCGTAAAATAGCCTTGGTCGCGGTGACAACCGCCATAGGGTGTATGGCCACTTTTCATGCCGGGCTTAGCCTCGATTGGAAAGAAGCTTCGGCGATCAGAAATCAACTAGCAGGAAGCTTGGTATGCCAAGCGCCTGACGTCGAACCCTCAACGAATTTTGTCTTTGTCGATCTGGAGCTATACCACAAAAGGGCCGCCGTAATTCGGGGTTGGGCCGGCCTGAGAGAATTGACAAGAATGCTTTATGATGATCCTTCGTTAGGAGCTTGGTATGTCTATCCCTCCGAGACTGCATGGCCAAACATCAGTCGACAGCAGGCCATCATATTCCCCACTGGCTTTGTTAGCAGAGGAATGGTCTTGGATCGACCGGCGCCACCGGATAGTCTCCTCATTTTTCGGAGACTGGGAACAAATCTGGTTTTGGTGAACAAGTTATCGTCGAAAGACGACTTCATCAAAACGGGAATTTCCTGGCGAGGCTGCAATGAGCTGGATTCAAACCCCTCAAGGATAATTTACCAGCGTGATATAAGAACTACCCCTAGGAGAGATTCTAGGAACGCCTGGAATACAGGGTTGAGGTCATCTCTGGGGTTGACCGCAGATTGATCTGACTCCTGTTCTTGATTGAGAAACAGGCAAGATAAGATTCATGTTAGATTCTATGTGAGAAATCCCCTGCCAAGTAATCGCCGCAATCTCGTCAGATTGAGACAATCCCTCCAGAACATGCAGCTCATCACCATGTCTTTCAATAATCAGTATAGTATCAAGGGGAATTGTCCCCCTTACGACACTTCCTCTGGCGGAAACACCTTCAGGCGACACAGACGCTTTCCGTCCTTTCTTGTCATCGATTAATTTGTCATTCGGATATAAAAAGTAGGCATATATCTTTTTGTTTTGATAAAGCATTCTGACCCATTCAGCAAGCCCGTCAACCCCTTGAAATACGACGGCACGGTCGACACCGTGGCTAGAAATGTATGACTGCAAACCAAGGAATAAAAATGTAGTGTGTGGAGCTACAGCAGGCGCCTGCTTTAGGAGGCTTTCGCAAAGCCTGCTTCGGTCGGTGGCGGCTTCCTGCCACCCTTTTCGTAAATCAGCCAAGAAAACCGCCATCAGACTTATCGCGACAACGGCGAAAATCTGGACCATACATCGGCATTTTCGGTTACTCGGAGTGGACGCAAGAGCCCCAAGAAAGATCGCCAGACCGAAGGCGCCTGACGAATAAACCCGACTCTGGCTTGTAAAACCAATACTCGAATTATAGCCCGCCATCAGATATGGAAGCATTCCAAGGATCAGAAACAATAACCCTAATGAGGCTACATATATAGAACTCTGATCCCAGCACCCTACCCTTTGATCATTTGGAAAAGAGTCGCTCTTTGACGAATAGAATAGAAGCGCAGCCAAAACCAATCCTACCAGCGCTCCCAATAACCATGACCAGAGGTCCCAGGGAATATCATATAATGGGTATACAGTGTAAAATACCAGATTGGCCAAGTATGACCATGTTAAATGCAGTGGCGGTATTAGGGAACTTTGCTTTACTGCCCCTCCCGAAAAAACTGCGAAGCGAACTAACACGAATACTGTGAATGCCCCGAAAATACCGCCAAGGAGCCTGACGACAAAATCCCTATTCGATAAAGCTTTTCGATCTTGAGCGTAGACAGGCCACACTAAGAGGGGGATGCAAAAGATGAGAAAGGTCGTGTTTTCATACGTGAATGCGCCCAAGAGATATAGCATTGTCGGTGGAAGAAGTCCGGGCCAGGAACACGAAGATCGAGCCCAACGTTGAAACGCAAAGACCGAACTCCAGAAAAACAACATAGACAGACGCGAGTTGTCCGTGTGGAACATATATATTAGATTGGAAATCGGGGTGAGAAAAAAAGCAAAGAAGGCGCTTAGCACGGCAAGAGAACTTCTTTTAGGATAAGCTCTTTTTAAACAACTTGCAAGTAACAGACAGGAACCGGCAGACAGCAACAACGCCGTGAGCGTATAAAAGATCCGGTTCAGACCGAATGATTCAAAAGCTAGGACCGTATATATTCCCTCTATCGGCCGTCTGGACTCTTTCGCGTATTCCCAGATCGACTGTGGAAAAGGGTACCAATAAGGCCACGAAAACTGCCACCAGTCATCTCCTTCAAAACCGATTTCTCCGATCAATAAGGCAAGGCTTACGCTGAAAATGATGAGGGCAATAGCAAGCAGCGGGATGAGTCTTAGTCGCATAAAGAGATCATGTGTCCTTACACTTTGTATTCGGACAAAACCGCAGTAACGTGTACGAATTATTGAACCAAATCACCTGCGCTCCCATGGTTGACGCTAACTTGGGATTCACTGCAAAGTCTGTCAGTAGATAATCAGCGCCTAATCTCAGGGTTAAATTCAGGAACCGTTGGAGTCTCGAATCAGGATTGTGGCTAGAATTGATTTCGTCAATTGCCGTCTTCACTTTGTCCCATTCAAGGAGTGAACCCAGATTCGTGTCAGCAAAAATTCCTCCGTCCTTGTAAGCATAGACTGCGGACCTGAGAGCCGAATATCGTATTTCAAGCGGAAGGGCTAACGGCAGGATCCTTGCCCCTGGTTCGGTACATTTGTTTATTGCCTTAACAGCCTCAATCGTGTCACGTTCTGATTGTGACAAGCCTGGTATAAGGGAGCCTTTTGCCCAAGATCTCGCTGATTCAACGAACATTGATGGCGGATTCTGATAAACCCACACGGCAACAAGAACAGCGCCTATTAGTGAAATCACCTTTCGCTTCAGGCTTCCTGATTCAAATTGCTCCGAGATTTTCGCCAGCGGCCACAAACACATTAATAACATAAGTGGAACAAGATATTTTATGCCTCTTATCGAATCCATCTGAAATCGTTTCAGATCATAAACCCAGCAAAGGGTTTGCTCAAGAAAAGTTAGCCCCACAGCGACAAATAATATTCCCACACACCAGATCACAGCAAGTTTGATATCTTTGCGCACATCCCGTCTCAGATACCATAGCGCCGCCGAACCTGACACGGCCCACAAAGAATAAAACCATAGCGGCCAGGATGAGAGATCCAGCCACCACAATTTAAGCGCCAATCCCACATCCAGAAGCTCTTTGCCCACTCGATCGGCAATAATCCCCACGACATCTTTGTACTGAACAACCTCGGAAGCTGGTCGGTCATGAACCAGCAAGAAGTTGGATGCCCAAGGCATTACGGTTATAACGAAGATCAAACCGAGCATGACCATGTACGCTAGCTTTTTGAACCAGGTCCAGGTCGCTGGCAAGAAAGCCCAAAACCCCAACCATATTGCAAAAGCCCAAGGTGGAGCGCTTACCGGGTGTGCGTAAAAGGCTAGCCCCAGAAACGCCATTAGCCATGGCCATATCCGTACTTTGGATCTAAAGTAAAAAGCGGCCGTCAGGACGAATGGTAGCCAGGCATGGAACATTGATCTCGGCAGAGGGTCATCATAGGTCCCCCAGAACTCTCTGACGGGTAAAGGAACGGGGCATAGATTAATGACGGCAAGCAAAAATGCCCAATACCTGTTTTGAAAAAGAGTCAGTCCCAGCAGATAAAATCCCAAAGATTGCAAAAAAACCGTCAGTATTAATAAGGAGATGAACGCAAGGCCATAATCCCCTGTGAAATTGTTTATTACGTAAATCAAGAGCGGATGAAGCGCAAGGTAATATCTGAAATTAGTAAAGTCCCCAAGCAAAACATCACCACGGAAAAGATCCGGATGTTCATACGCTGCTACAAAACTTGAGACAATGCCGGCGTCACTACTCAGAAAAACGAATGGAGTGACCCCTTTCCATCTTCCAAGAAAGGTCGCAAGAGCAAATACGGCAAATCCCCCCAGAACAATGACATCCCACCATGTGAAGCGCATTGTTCCGGCTCTGCTCGGTTCAGGAACGCTTTGTGGCGCGATAACCCATGAGAGGGCCATAATGGAATCCTATAATCGGACCAATGCTGAAAAAGCAGTTGAACGTCGAGATTCTTTTTTGTCCAGGGGAAAAACGATCCAATAGAATCAACCCCAAGATTTTGGAATATATCTGAAGCAATCCAACATGGTTAATCGTCCGGCGGTATTAAAAGTGTGAGCCCCGAGCAATCCTTTCATCCACTTGGGTTCGATCCGAGTCACCACCTCTTCTTTAAAATCCTCTGTGGTTAAACTAATGATGCGATTTAGACACATCGCGCCACCCATTCTTTCCGAACAGTCCTGCGCAGGTCTAAAAAGATCGCCGTTCTGGTAGAATAATCGACCGGCAGGACGTGCTGATCGCACATCAGACTTCACCGGGTTACTTTTATGCGGAATCCAGGGACCAAAGGGGGTCTCGCTATAGAAAAGTCGTAATTCGTCATTCGAGGCAAAATCTTTGCCGCCAATATTGCAGAAGAGCCACCATAATCCGTCTTTCTCGCAGAGAGTAGTGTCCACTGCTTGTACGTCATCAATAAGAACTCTGTCAAATTCCCACTTCTGGGGGAACTCAGCGCAACGATAAAGCTCGATGGTCTTGTTACGTTTGGTCTCCGGAATCATGTACAAATTCCCTTCCCATTCAAACAGGAATGGATAGGAAAGATGGTAGTCCCTTTCGAGCACTTTTACCGGCGGAGTCCAATTGCCTCCAGAATCCATCTCTATGACCGATATGTGGGCCTTCATGGTTTCATACAAGAACTCTTCGAAGAAGATGAAGTACTTCCCGTCCCTCTCGATCGGAAAAGGATCAGCCCAGAATCTACCCTTGGGAGGTTCCATGTAATTGAGTTGATCTAAGCTCTGTTCGGTAATCTGGACATCTCCTAAACTATAGGCTAGAAACCATTGATCCAAGCGGGTATAGCCTCTGAATTTTAGTCGTAATCGCTTAACAGCCATCCTAGCTAAAAAAGACACCATTTGGGCGTTGGTCGGGGAAATATTCCTAGGGCCCGGGCCAAGACTGACGTCTGAGCAAGAAGGTTTTTCTTCTAAAGCTCTAGGCCCCCTTTCATGGAGATTGCGGAGCGCTCTCACTACAGCGTTGGCGGACTTCCAATAAACCTTGCTTCTGTTGCCCTTGACAGAGAACAAGTCTGTTGAAGTCCACGAACGATAAAGAATCTTCCTGTTCCCGTTGTCAGGACCTACCACTTGCAGGGTAAACTCGGTCGTCGTCTCATTTCGCATAACCTCCCAAAACCCCGGAGGGCCTTGACTCTGCATCGAGTCAATAGAAGCTCCACCGGACCAGACCCCGTATCGAGCTACTCCCTGCAAAGATTTCTCGATTCTTATATTGCCAAGATCAAGGACCACATCAATGTCATGAGAACTGATTCTTGCAACAGCTTCATCGTTAAAATTTAGTTCGCCATTGTCTTTAGATGCCGCCATTTGAAAAAGCTCGCAATCCGGACCGACATTGGATCTCACATCAGATTCTTCGAATGGATCACGGTATGGACATAGGGATCGGTTATCCAGTTTCGAGTAAATATCCCACAGCAACGAATTGCCAAAACCAAGAAGACCTCGTTTGGGGCCCTTTGAACCATTCTCAGAGTATTCATATTTGACTATCAGGGAAATCTCAGCGAAGTATGACTCGCTGATTTCCTGGATGATCCTACTGACCCATACCGGCTGCTTGAACGAACCGATCAAGAGGGCCACTCGTAATTTCCGTGCATTGCACAGCTCTGCTATCGATTCTCCTCTTTCGATATCCAAGGGTCTTCCCTTTAAGACCTCGAAGCAATCAATGTCTTGCGCTTGGGAGACTGAATAACCTCTGTTCATGAATTCCTCCGATATCTTAATGCGCCACTACACCTACCGTATCCGAAGCATGGTCGGACAACAATCTAGGTTTCGTAGGATCTGATGGAGAATCGGGTTTATCTCCGATTCTTGATAATCTTTTTCTTTGAACAAGAAGCAAGAGAGCCGGGAGAGTCACTAGAGTGAGCGGCACAGCAGACAGCATCCCGACAATCATCGACCACCCGAGAAATTCCATCGAATAATGTCTCGATGTGATCATCGCCACAAAACCAGCCATAATTGTTAATGAAGTTAGAACAGCTCTAGGAGTCACCCTGACCATTGTCTTGGCAATGTCGCTGTCCTTTTCGTGGAGACTTCCCATGACTACATGTATACCGTTGTGAATACTGAACCCAAATACCAGGGGAGCAACACATACAACAGAAAACGGCAAGCCTGCGCCCATCATCCCCACGGCGCCGAGCGTCACGGCAAAAGACCCTATCATTGGTATCAGACACAGACCGACCCCAAGGGGATTAGGGAATATGACCAGAAAAATCAGCGTCAAAGATACGAATGCGTACGCGCCAAGCCTGACTAGTTCATCTACAAGGCTTGAGAGAATTGCTTCCATTGTTTGACGGGTTCCTGAAATGTGGACCCGAACAGGAAGACCGTTTAGGGCAGCCATAATCCGGCGGTCAACGTTTTTCAAATCTTCCGGATTTGTGATCGCATCCGAGTATCTGACATCGGTCAGGAATCGGTATTTCCCCTTTATATATGCCACGTACAATGGCTTTTCCGAGGGATCTGTCACCACCTGGTCTTGATGTTTCGATTCGACAAGATCAGCGATCATATTTCCTGTGGAATCAAACGATTCCAGCAGCTTCTTGGCAGCCATGGTTGAAAAATCCGAATGGTCGAGTTCATCGGTAAAGACTTTTCTGAGACCAGGCCACGACACCACAATACTGGAAACAAGTTTTAAATTGGCTTCACGAACTGTGTCTGGAGCCATGAAACGGGAAATGGAATCAAAAGAAACTATCTCAGAGGACTTTCGCATGGCAGTCTCAAGAATCCTGTCCAGCTCTCGTTGGATTATCAGGCCCGTTTGAAAATCGGCCACATCAAAAGTAAGCAAAGTCGATTGAGCGAAGTTAGAATGAAACTTGTGGGAGATCCTTTGGGAAACATTCATGGACTGCATGTCTCTTGCCAGGAATACTCGAAAAAGATCTTTTTCGTAAGAAACTTTAGTGGCAAAAAAGGCTCCGATACAAATCAGAACACAAGACACAGCCACGATTACACCGGGGTTGCGACGGTACATGGCGGCTAGGAATCCGAAGGAGACCTGCATCCTAGGAAAGTAATCCCTCTTCCGATCGGCCAATAATGTGACCAGAGCTGGAACCAGGAACAATGTTGACAATATGGTCAAAGCCAAGCCTGTAGCCCCAAAGAAACCGAATTGCACTAACGCTGGTTGGTTCGATAGGCACAAGCAGAGGAACGCAATAATACCGGTCAAGGCGCCCAGGATTACCGGCGGCCCTGTTCGTTCATACGCCGTAAGCACGGCCTGATCCGGTGAACCATGACGATCCATCTCTTCCCGGAAACGCCCCCACAGGTGAACTCCATACTCGGCTCCAAGGCCAAGGAGGACACCCGTTGCTCCCATGACTACAGGGTTAACCTCATCATACGCAAGATACAGCAATCCGTAGTTCGGACCGATCCCTGCCGCTAGAGGAATCATTAAGATAGCGGCGGACCACAAACTCCGATAGATTACAAGGAATGTAACCAATACCAAACCAAAAGAGATGAAAAGCAGTCTGGAAGTTTCTGCGTCAAAAATGACGTCGGATTCGTATTGGAACGCTGTCTTGCCTGTCAGATCCCATTTTAACTCTTTCGTGTCCTTGATGACTTTGATCCCCTTGTTCAATTCAAAGATCTTGTCCGGAACGAATTTCTGGAGGCGCTCTAAGAGTTCTCGAGCTTTTACGATATCCGAACTGGGGAACGCAGGGGTAATCTGTATGAGATACAATGTGTCGTCAGGGCTGGAGATTAGCAGGTAAGGATCGCCGATTCCAATTGGCCCGGTTTGTTTTTGCATGGAATGGGCCACAAAGCTGCTGAGTTCCAGGGGATCACTAAGCAACTGCTCCTCGAGGTGAGAGTTTTCCAATAGCATTAGATGATTACGTGTTCTACGAAAAGCGTCTTTTACCCCTTGCGAACTCAGTATCGCTTGGATTCCCTCCCGATCCTTGGCATCCATTCCCAATAGGAAATGTTTAAAAAGCGTCTCCACGTCTTTACGATTGTCAGGATCAATTAGCCTGTATCGGATTCGCTCGACCCCAGGCAATTTCGCGATACTCTCTCCAAGATTTTGAAGGAATCGTAGACGAGCAGGACCCGGCGGTTCAGGAAATTCCAGGACAAGAACCAAAGACTGCTGTTCACCGAAGAAGTGGTTGTTTTCCTTGGTAAGATTTATGACCTCGTTGCTTTTCCCAACACCCGCCAGAAGATTCGTACTTGTGACAATCCAGGGCATACTGGCAAAACCGAGCGCTGAAATTACAGCGCTGACAGCGATCACTACGCGTGGATGACTCATGGAGAGCTGAGCAATCTCGCGCAGAACGAGGACGAGCCACTTCATTCTATTTTACGATCCTACAGTTCCACCCGGTTCCGTTGGTTTGGGGGCGTTTGGATGATCCGGAGCATGAGAAGCCGAGGGGTGATTATCCGCCAAAACATCCTGGCCATCCACAGCCTGTTTGAAGGTTTTTATGCCTTTACCAAGGCCACTCATGATTTCCGGAATCCTCTTTGCTCCGAAGACCAGCACAACAATCAACAGAATTACGACTAATTCTTGCATACCAACCATGATTAGATCTCCTTTCTTGACGGAGAAGGATTGTCTTTTGGTATAGATCTTCTGATTTTGAAATAGGTCGCTTAATAAGGGGATCGTGAAATTAAGAGGGATGAATCAAAAATTCTTCCGTAAGGAGAGGTCGAGGGGCATGAGTGAAAAAGCTATTGTCTTTTTCGTTAAGCAGTTAAAGCCACAGGGGTTGTAGCAGGGCAAGAACTTACATTCCATCAAGTTAAGAATATTTTCACCTGTAAACAACTCTTTTCCAGTTTGCACAAAAAAAAGACCAAATAAAAAGACTAAATCATATACAGGAATTGACGAATACAGGATTGCTATCACGGACATCAGCTTCCATCCCAGAACGAGATCGAAATTGAACCCGTAGTCCAGAATCTGCGGTGTGACGGTCTCCATCTCCTCGACTTGGACATCGAAATACAAACTCATTAGAGGAGCTAAAAACTCTATGAACACTCGCATCATCTTCTGCAATCCTGTATGGACCAGTACTACTAATCGATAGCATCTTTATCATTCTATCAATTCGGATTTTGTGTGTCAACAATCGGGCGGCCACAATAGGGCGGCCACAATCGGCTCAATACCAATATTACCTTGATGGTGAATTGCCTTGAGCCCGACAAGATCGAGACATTAGATTGCCTTTCATAGGGTCAAGACATTAAGATCGGAAGAGCACAC
>JAPLJJ010000064.1 GCA_026388665.1 Deltaproteobacteria bacterium | reverse complement strand
GACTCGACCATCTTTGGCGCTCTTTGGTAATTCGGGATAGTACGCTTGTGTTTTGATGATTCAGGACCGGACTGTCTGAGTCTGGTCCTTTAAATAAGATTCACAGGCTACTGATGCGAACAAGCAGTGTGTCGGGTTTTGGTTTGTGAAAGCAAAAAAACCTTGACAACCCTTTAAACATAAGGTAAAAATAGCGCAAATTATATGCGCTTAATTTAAGGAAATATAATCTTGATGTCCGGTTTGTGAACTGGAACGTCTTGAATGAAAGGAGGATGAGGGTATGGTTAGAAAATCCGTTGTAGCTCTTGGAATCCTGGCTGTGCTAACGCTCGGTGTGGGGATGTCTTGGAGTTACACCGTAAGCTCATGGCCGGTGCCAGGTATTCCGAACACAACTTTTGGTGGAGGATCTTCCTGTCTGGTGGCTCCTGAAGATGTTACTTTGAGGGGACCTGTCGCTCCCGCTTGTGAGCCGCCGTTGATTCCGGGTATCCTTCATGCAGCGTTGAGTGTTCCTTTTAGGGCTGTTGGACTAGTCATTTCACCTATATTCACCGGTCAACTTACACCTAATGATAGCTGCTGCCCCGTCGAGTTGGGGGATCCCGCTTATGTGACAGCTGCTGTTCCTTGCACGCCGGTTAATATCTACACTGCGCCGAGAGGCTGGTAATCGAACAAGAGAGTTTATCTCTCAAGAAAAGGCCGGGTTTTCCCGGCCTTTTTTATTTTCGCCGCCCCAATTATCGATCCCTCGCAATTAATCATCGAGTCCAAAGACCCCATTAATTACCCACTAATAACGCTACGCTTAACGATTAGTAAATGGCTCCAGGACGGGGGCTACTGAACGAGGAGTCGCTCTTGTTGTGAAGGGGATCCGCCGCGTCCTGGGGCTCTAGGCAAGTTACTCGCTTAAAGGCGAGTTGGTATGCCTCATGCAGCCGCACACAAACCCGGTGTGGCCGCGAACCTCCATATATTGCTTCAAAATTATCTTGGCATAAAAGGCGTATTCATCTGGAACGAGGCTCAGGAAAGTCAAATTCTCTTCTAAGAAACAACCTCTTTCCTAGGAGTTTCAACATCTCTGTGAAGAGTGAATAAAACAACACACAGGAGGGCGGCTAAAAACATCACTGAACCGCCGAAAATAAACATGAATGATAAACCTTTAAGATTTCCTACAAAGCCCCAAAGGAGCACTGAGAAATTGATTCCGACACCAAAGGATCCGGTGAAAAGAGATACGACTATGGCGCGGTTATTGTCGTTTGATCGGTCTACCATTCGTGCCATCATAGCAGGGTAAGAAAGTCCTTGAGTCACGCCGAATAGAATACCAAGAAAAACCGTCTGAACAATCGATTGTATCTGAGAAGTGGCAATTAACAGACACCCAAATCCTAGTAGGCAACATAAAATAAGTCTGTCTCGGTTAATTCGATCGACAACAGAACCGAGGATTAGTCTAACCAAAATTAAGGTGGCCCCATAGGACGTAAAAAAAATACCGGCTCTCATCCCGAGACTTTTCGCGAAAAGAGGGAAAAATGTGTTCATTGCTGCGAAGCCAGAGCCGAAGATGGCAACCAATAACATCATGGCGACATGTTTCCCCTGGAACACGGTCGGGAAGAATTTTACAGAAGGTCCTCTTAAATGAAATGCCACACGTTCTTCTTTGAACGTTCCGCTCAAGCAAGCTCCAATAAGGCCAAAAACAGCTAACAGGACAAAATATGCGCTAAATCCGTAATGGATCAACACTGTTTCGCCTAGATAAGGTCCTATCGCTACCGCAAGTGAGCCAGATATTCCATAGAGACCAATGCCCTGAACTCTCTTCTGAAAAGGCAATAGATCAACTAGCGCAGTAGAGCAAGCGTTAAAGCATCCGGCAAATGCAAGCCCCTGTAGCAACCTGATACCAAGCATCCATTCGGAATAATTATTGAACGGGATAAACCCCAGATTTGATATCCCTACGAAAAATATTCCCAACACGATGAATTTCTTGCGGCCGTACCGATCAATCAGAGGCGCTATAAAAGGGAGCGATCCTAAAGAAGTAATCCCCGCAAAGGCCATAAAAACACCGATGTCCCCCGTATCGGCCCCTAATTCAGACACAAAAATTGACAAGAAACTCCATGCTGAAACCACTAGAAAAAGGAAAAAATTGGAACCAGCCAGTACAAGAAATCGTTTGTCGGTAAGGAAATCGATCATCCTATGTTAGACACAATTACCGCGATTTGAGAGCCGTCTCTCTACAATCGGTTGTGATGAAAACTCCTTTCGAAAATAACAATAGGCCGAACTCGAATAACGAAATCGGCCTGAACGAAAAGCGTAAGTAGTTTATAATTAATCAATTATGTAATAGCAACTTAACAAAACGCTCTATCATTACTAATTCTTGTCCTTCCAAATAAATCTCCTAGGTGTTTTGCTACCCCCTGCTTCAGGCGGACGAGGTGATAAAGGGGGTATTGATTGACTCGCGTTGGGGTAGCCGGAAGGACTTATATCTTGAGGCGCTTGGTTGATCTGTCCGCTCGCTTTGTTTTCCGTGATATCCTCTTCTTTTATTCTGGGTGAGGACTCTGTATTTTCTTTCCTCTGGGGTTCAACCGCCGCGCACCCGAAAAGACCGATTAGCGCCAATACTAACAATAAGGATCTTACAAAGCTGATATACATGACATTGTGTCTCCATACGTTTGAGGGCCGAAACTGCTAATGAAGTGGAACGACAAAATCTTACCCGTGACGAAGGCATAGACACTTACAGATTTGTGCCAAATAATAACAAAATGTCTTCGATTAATCCATTCCCCAGTTGCGTAAAATAAAAAGAGGAGAAGACAATTAATGAGCCGACTAGACTTCCAATAGTTGTCGAGTGATCCTGTAACATTCCCTGGCCATCATAAGCTCTTCGTTCGCCCTGATGACGAGGATACTGATCGGTGAGTTTTCGGCCGAGATTTCTTTAACGGGGTTTTCCATAGTGAGAAAAGTTGATTCAGAATTCCTTACGGGGTCAATCATGAAACCTAGGTTTTCTGTACCTTCAAGAGATTTTAACCTGACAATGGAACTATTTACACCGATACCCCCCGTGAAAACCAGACCGTCACAACCCCCAAGCGCCATTAACATGGACCCTATTGAGCGCTTTACCTTGTAACAAAAGGCGTTCAAAGCCAAGGTGGCTCGTTTATGTCCCTCAGCGGCTGCGTTCTCAATTTCTCGCATATCGCGACTCAACCCACTTATTCCAAATAAACCCGAGCGGTGAACCAACATGTCCGAAATGTCATCTGAAGATAGGCCCTCCTCATCCATAATTATAGGAATCAACCCAGGATCTATGTCTCCCGACCGAGTTCCCATGATGAGGCCTTCTGTAGCGGTAATTCCCAAACTCGTGTCTATGGATTTTCCGTGTTTAATAGCGCACGTGCTCGCTCCATTGCCCAAATGACATGTGATCAGTCTCAAATTTTCAATAGGTCGTCGTAGAAATTTCGAGGATTCGAATGCAGAGAAAGCATGAGAATTCCCATGATAGCCCGTTCTCTTGTAACCCTTCTCCGAGAAATAACGATAGGGGAGTCCATAAATGGCGGCCTCATCCGGAATGTCTCGATGAAAGGAGTTATCGAAAACTGCTACATGCAAGGAGTGAGGCATCCTTTTCATACATTCCTCAATTTCCAATATGATTGCAGGGTTGTGAAGCGGGAAGAACCGATTCATGGACGTGATTTGGTCTATTACCTCGGGTGTGATAACCACGGATTCCCTAAATTTTCCACCATGCGCCACTCTGTGGGCTATTGCAGGAATATTGGGCAACGAGGGAATTGGCCCCATGGTCAAGAATTCAAACAATTTGCCCAAAGCAGCCCCATGATCGGGAATGTTGGTCTGAATAACCTCAGATACTCCTCCAGACTGTTGAATGCTGAAAATAGATTCAGGAATACCAATTCTATCAACCATCCCAGATACAAGAACCGCCTCTTTGTGCATGTCGAAGAGAATGAATTTAAGAGATGAACTTCCACTGTTAAGCACCAAAATTTTCATGGTTAAACCCTAAAGAGTTTGAAAGCCAAGAATTCGAGAGCCCGGAAAATATTAAGGCAAGTTACTTACTGACACGCAAATCGGTATAAGCCGGCACTTATTACATGTTGAAGAGTTTTCTCCAGGTAGAAACCCCCTTAAATCCTACACTTTCGGGTTCCCAACGGTTGTTTGCGGTAAGGAATCTTGGTCTCCAATCGCCAACTAGTATAAAGGAGCCCCAATAATATGGATGCGAAGTCCCTTGGCTACTTAACATGGTGAGTTTAGCTTTGCGCAGCGCCTCCGTTTTGGACCCATCTTTTTCGTTTTTATACATTTCGAATAGCAATTTTTCCCCGTGGTCGTCGTTTACTTGCCACATACTCATGACAACTGAATCTGCTCCGGCAAAAAGAAAGGCCCTGGCTAAATCAAATGGTCCGTTTGAGCCGGAATACACGATCTTCCCAGGAGTTAGACATGATGACAGGACTACAAGGTCTGCGTTGAGTTTAAGTCCAAACACCTCTCCTAACTGCAAAAAACCATCATTTTCATTGTCACCATATAGTGAGAAAACAATCGCAGGCTGTTGTTGCGATCTTGCTAGCCCATTGGTTAGGACTCCATAAGTAGCAAGATGGATATACATGTAACGGCTCAGATCTGCTTTCTTAAAAAGCGTCTCGGTTGCTTGAGACCCCAAATAGGTCTGAGTGGGACCGCCGACTATTTTTGTAATTTCCAGAATTTCTTTTCGTGTTCCGTTCAATGGTCTGAGTAGTTCTTGATCTCGAGCAGAGATATTTTGAGGCAGATTGATTGAAGACAACAGCCTTTGAGCGCCGGGGTTTTGTTCCAAAGCCTTATCAGCAGAGCTAAGAACAGGGTCACCAAAGGCTACGAGATTCCACCCGGGTCTATTCCCTTGTCTTTTGTTTCTGTATAGACAAAGTGAGTACGTCGATTCTGCGTAACAGAATGCATATTTTTCCAACAAATATGATGGTCGATCGTTTGCGGACCAAAATCTTCTGGTTTCATGGGATTTTGAATCAACCAAGATATCGAAAGGAACCCAACATAACGGACCATGGGGGATGACCACAACGGCTTTTTTTCCTATCATCGTATATTCAACCGGCTTAACGATTTTCGAATAAATCTTGTAAGCCACGGAAGGATCCCAGCTT
The DNA here is from genome assembly GCA_026388665.1 of Deltaproteobacteria bacterium. GTDB lineage: Bacteria > Desulfobacterota > Desulfomonilia > Desulfomonilales > Desulfomonilaceae > CAJBEZ01. Next base: position 5,283 of record JAPLJJ010000064.1, on the reverse strand, counting down.
GCCAAAGTCTCATGCTTTTGTAGTGGACGAATGAGCAATTCAACATCTCGTTCAATTTCAGATAACGGGTAATCGACTGAAAATGTGTGGAATCGATATTTATCTATTGCGAAAATATAGGTTCGTCCTCGAGTTACCATATATTCAAGTAAAACTTCGTCAGGATCCAGACTCTTCTGGACCTGATGGATGGACATAGGTTTAGGTTTGGTCAAATTAACGTAACTAGGATATTCTCTGGAAAGTTGGTCTCGCAAATTGGCAAAGTTCTTTTCCTTCTTTCGCCGTTCTTCGAGTAACTTTTTCATTAGTTCCGTGTTTGGGTGAATTCTCGAACGTTCTTCCATCAACTTTGCGTTAAGCCTGTTGATGCTCAATCTCAAGCTTTTTTCCTTTATTAGCAGTTCATTCGGGAGATCAGAAAAGCTGGGAACATTAATTCTAGACAACGTGTTCTCAAACGAAGCGGCCTTTAGTCTTTCTACCAGCCTCAACGCCTGATTATCGTAAGCTCCATCGGGGTCTTTTTTGGCTAGATTCATAAGAACGCGTAAACTAGTCTCAAACAGGGCCGATGTTCCCCCAAAAATAAAATCATCATCCTCTGATTCCTCGGAATAATCGGCATCCATGGTGTCCACGATGCTCAATGCCCGCCGATATGCCTCCAGGGCTTCACCAAAAGTTTTCTTTTCCTCCAAGGTCCTTCCCATGATGAAGTAGGCTTTCCAAAGCATTCCACGATCTTCCGACGCCTGAGCTATATCCAAACCTCGTTTGAGATACATAACAGATTCATCGAAGTCTCCGAGAGTCGCGTTTACAAGAGCGATTTGCAGCAGATTTTCATTTATTCCCCGCCTATTCCCAATCTTAGTCCTAATATCCATCGCTTCTGTGTAGTTTTCGAGTGATGTTTTGGGACGACCCTGGACCTGGTTCAATGTCCCCATTCGTGTTAAAACCCTGGCTTCATTCGCTGGGTCTTTCGTGTCTCTAGTCAATGTCAGGGCCTTCTGAAGACACTTTATGCCGTTTTCAGGGTCTTTAAGCTTGCTCATTACGTCAGCCAAGCGGATCAACTGGGCCTTTTGAGTTTTTAGGTCCCCGGTTTCGGAACTTATCCTGAGAGCGTCCTCAAGGAAGTCACGAGCTTTAGGATACTCTTCCATGCCAAAGTAAATTGTTCCAATTCGATCATAAATATTGCCCACAAATCGATCTGCGCCGGTGGTTTGCGAGGCGGATAGCGCCCTGTGATAATAGTCCAGGGCGCGGTCGTAATCTTTGAACCCCTGGTAGATTTCACCAAGATAAAAATCAACTTCTAGAGACTGTGGAGACGAAATATTGTGTTCATTCCGGATCTGATTTGCCTCGTTAAGATTTCTCAAAGCGCTCTCATAATCTTCAATTTTGGCCTGAATAATGCCGATTCCCCCGACGGCCCAGGCCAAACCTTTCGGATCCTGACTTTTGCTGAGTTTGTCACGAGTATGATTCAGGAGGGCCAAAGCCTTCTGAAAATCTCCCGTTTCTTCTAATACAGAGGCAATTCTCAAATTAATTGAGGAAATGGCTTTAGAATCTTTCAAAATTTTGGCAGATTCCATAGCCTTATTCAAATAACTGAGTGCTTCCGGGAAATTCTTCCGAGCTTTTGACACTGTGGCCATCTCGGACAGTATCGCAAGGTTGCCGGCAGGATTATAGATTCTCTTGTTATATGTTTCAGCTTCCTTAAGAGCTGCTGCCCCACTTTCGACCTCACCTCTGACCAGGTGCAAGGACGCTATGCTAATCAAGTCCGTGGCTACTCCCCGCACATCCGAGGTCTCTCTGTGCAACTCGAGGGCCCGTTTAAATTTTTCCACAGCAGCGGGATATGATCCCTCCATTGCATCAAGATTACCAAGATTTGTCAGTGCGTCTGCTTCACCTTTTTTATCCAAGACCTGACGATAAATCGCCAACGCCTTCTGTAAATTTTGAGAGGCTTCTGTATTTTGAGATTTGCGTCTATAAATATTACCCATGTTTAAAAGGTTAGCCGCATAACCTCTCAAATCGCCAATAGATTTTCGCAGCTCTAATGCCTTGGACAATGATTCTTCAGCCTTGTCGATTTCTCCTGCATTTTTGTACATAATCCCAAGAGCCGTGAGATCTTTTCCTTGTGAAAAACGATCCCCAAGTTGTTCGTGGAGATTCAAAGCCTGCTCCAGAAGTTCCCTGGCTTTCGATGTATTGCCGCTCAGTTCATAAGCCAAACCAACAACCAAGTCGGATTCAGCCATACCTCTTTGATCATCCATAATGGTAAAATCTTTTTTGGCCTCTAATGCTGACTCCAAGGCTTTATCAGTATTCTCACGAGTGAGACGGAATTTTGCTACGGCCAGACGGAGATGATTCGAGGTTCTGCGATCGACCCCTGTTTTTTTTGATTCATCCAGCGCATCTCTTAGTTGTTTCAATGTTGCAGCGGGATCGCCCAAAGATTCACTAATTTCAGCAAGCATAATCCTACAATCGACAATTCGATCTCTATTCTTAACCTTCTTGTAGATCTCCAAGGCTTTTTGTGAATGGTCTAAGGCTTCCCTTAGGGAACTCTGTCGGAAGAAAATTTGGGACATGGTATAATGAGCGTCAGCTTCTGCATCAGGAATTGAAGAGTTCTTGAATTCCTGGAGGGCTGACGAAGCCAGGTCCATGGCGGATTTCCATTCGGCAAGATCCATATCGACTTTAGCAAGAAGTAGTTGGACTCGACCCCTAAGCAAAACATGCTGACCCTGTTCAAGCTGATTAAGGGCCTGCCTCAGTTCTGTTGACGCCTGATTAATGTTCCCTCGCTGATATGAGTTCATTCCCTTGATCGTCAATCGGAGGGCCTCAGCCCATTTTAAATTTGGTCCGGATGTTTGTTTTTGGGCCTCATCCAAATTGCTCTGCGCTTCTCGGTAATTTCCTGAAATGAGATCTAGATATGCGAGGCGAAAAAGAGCTTGTCCCACTTCCTTTTGATCGTCGATTTCTCGGAAAGTTTTCTCGGCTTTTCTCAGTTCTGCTCCGGCGTTTTTATAGTCGCCTTTCAAGAGGTAGATATCGCTCACATTGAGCCTAATTCGAGCCAGTTTGCCTGCTTCATTGTTTTTAGCGTAAAAAGCCCCTAAGCGATTCAGGATTGAGAGGGCATCCTGAAGCCGTTGTAATTTGATATAAATCTCGGCGAGGTTTTGCATCAGTTCAGGCGCCTCAGCCGATTCTGAAGAAGGCAAAATTCTCTGAGCTTCCTCTAACATGTTCAAGGCATTGGGATAGTTTCCCTGAGCCATTGAAATCCGTCCCGCGAGGATCAGATCATGGGCTCGCCCCTTGGCGTTCTTCATGGCCCTATTAATCTCCATGGCCTTCTCCACAAAAGCTATGGATTCTTCAAATCGTCCGAGTCGAAAATCTGCTTTGGACGCTCCTCTCAAAGCGTAAGCTTCAAATTTTCGTTCACCTATCGATCTTGATTGATCCAAAGCCAACTTGTATGTGGTCAGAGCAGCTTCCCAATCATCTTTTTTCTCCTGTTCCTCAGCAGACTTGAGCAGATTCAATATTGATTCCGTGACAATCTTTGGATTTGGAGCTGTTTCCGAAGGCTTATTTGATACTGAAACGCTAGAAGCAGAAGCGGGCGATTGGGGTTCAGTCTTTGAGGCGCTAGCTGATGAATTGGCTTCGGGACTAGGTGAAACGATATTCGTCCCATTTTCGGTCTGCTGATTCGAATTAGCTGATTCAACCTTTTCAGATTTGTTGTTTTCTGTCATTTTCTTGGAAGACGACGATTCGGCAACCAGAGACCATGCATAAGGAAATTCCGGAATTCGTGGGGTCAGATCTTCGGCGGTCGTTGAGTCAGGACTGGGTCCCGTAGGAAGAGGGCTATTCGTAGTCCTAACGTCTTTGATCGGAACAAGACTTTGGGCCTGACACGAAGTCTCTAAATCCAGTGTTATGGATAGGCATGAAATGGATAACCCGAAGATAAGCCACATACTATTTTTCATGAATGCCACCATTCTCAAATATTTGTTGTCCGAGAGCGAAGGAACTCGCGCAAGAAAAACCGGTTCAACTCTCAATTTCCCCAATTTATGTCGAAATCGATGGGGCATTGGTCCTGCTCCTTACATTCAGGTGCGTAAATAGCGCAACGCCTGACCCGATCATTACAAGGCAAAGAATTTGTCCCATGGTCAGGCCACTGAAAATAAATCCAAGCTGAGGATCCGGTTCTCTAAAAAATTCGGCAATGAAACGAAACAGCCCATAAATCATTAAAAAAATTGCCAGAATGCTCCCTGGCCGCTTCACCCTAGTTCTGAGAATCCACAGTATCAGAAACAGTATCGGACCCTCCAATATAGCTTCATAGATCTGTGAGGGATGTCGTGGAACATCTCCTGCGCCAGGGAAAATCATACCCCATGGTAGATTCGTGGGCCTGCCGAATAACTCCCCGTTGATAAAGTTTCCAATACGCCCTAACATGAGCCCCATAGGCGCGGCCAAAGCCCCTATGTCGGCGAGTTCCCAAAATGGGGCCTTGCATCTGATTGAGAAAATTAGACCAAACATGATCATCCCAATAAGCCCACCGTGAAAACTCATTCCCCCATGCCAAACTGCAAAAATTTCTTTAGGTTGTTCAAGGTAAACAGGCAAGTTGTAGAAAAGAACATAACCGATTCTGGCTCCTAGCAGTAAGCCGAGAATCAGATAGAATAATAGATCTCCCGCTGCTTCTACAGGTATCGGGCCATTCTTTCTTATAAGTTCTTTCTTTATGATCAAATATGCGACCCCGAACGCGACAAGGTACATTAGACCGTACCACCGGAACTCAAGCGGTCCGAGCTTTAAGATTACAGGGTCAAAAAACAAGTGTTCAGATGAATTCATTGTTGTTTGGTCTCATCTGTTTGAGTGCGGCCTCCTAAACGAAAGGTGTTATCAACTTTACGAAAAATGCCGCGGATTATTCTTACGTCTCGTTCGTCAATCGAAGCGCTATTCAGAATTCGACGAACATCTCTCATCATTCTCAAAGGATTTTTTCTAGGCAAGAAACCAATTCGTATGAGTACCTTTTCAATGTGATTATACATTTGCTCACGAGACTCAATTGGGGCCGGATGGAACGAAAGGGCCTGGAATCCCACAGGTTGGCACGCGATCTCAAAGATTTCATAACAGATGACGGCAACTGCCTGGGCTAGATTC
>JAPLJJ010000275.1 GCA_026388665.1 Deltaproteobacteria bacterium | reverse complement strand
GGTGGTGTTTGCTTAGTCCTAAAGTCACAAGGGCACGGGATAGGTTTGGTTCCTTTTGCCCTGAATTGTTCGAGCGCCCTCGGAAGATGGCAGGCGGATGTCACCAACGCAAACCTCTCATTCCCGACAATCGGCATGAACAACTTAGCCTCATCCGAGGTATCTAACGCCCTTGTCTCCAATATCATTGCATCCCTCGGGACCCCGAGCTGCATCGGTAATGTAGCCATCGCGTCAGCGAAGCTTGGCGCGCCCCCAGATAATACGAGCTTGGTTCCCGGCATTGCGCGCCACAACCTGATCCCTTCCAATAGCCTGAGTACAGATCGTTCCCATCGGTCAGCGGGACTCAGTTGATCTCGCACCGATGAACCGCCCAGTACAACAATGTATTTTACACCTGCTGTTCGTAGTTTCGCGGGGTCAGCATACGGACCTGCCTCATCCTCCAACGGCTTCAACAATACCAACCCCGTCCATCCCAGAGACAACACCAACAAGATGATACAGGCCACTGCAACAAAGAACAGCCCGACCTTTTTCCATCCCTTGAGAAGCAGTGCTATCCCGGCGATAAGGAAGATCAATGTTGCGCCAACCGGGTACATCGTGGCCGTCAAAATCCTCTTTGTCACATAAAGGGCATATTCCATAAAAGAACGGCTCCTTGGACCGATTTCCTGCTAACCTCGGGGATGCGCTACGTCGCGAAGCCATCACGTTTTTGTATGACTCATGAAGCTCCACGAACCGCTCGCTGGCGAATTTCACAAAGTCCTCAGGTAAATTGTCACAATTTCTCAGGCGATGTTCGTGAGAGATCTAAACAGTCCCCTGAACTTGAATTCTCTATATGTGTTAAATTAGTTAGGTTTAACTCATTTGAATTCACGCAACACCGTTTTGGGGGTTGCAAAGTCTTACCTTTTTTGATCTTACTATTTTGCTGAGAATATGGAAAATGATTTTTAGATGGTGGTATTTGCCGCTCGCGGTCAAAATCGCCATTTTGATCTAAATTTCATAGAGAGTTGCCGCTCGGAGACAACATTCATAAGCCCATGACTTCCCCATGGGTCTTGGAAGTTTAAGTAATGCCCATTGCCCCTCACGAAAACATTCCATCCCGATTCCCTGAAGACCGATCATTGGAAGATGACCTGGGTTTGTGGTGGATCCTCCACGTGAAACCCAACCGTGAATGGAAGCTTGCCAACTATCTGTTACATCACGAGATAAGTTACTATTTCCCGCTATACGATCGTAAAACAATAGTTGGGTACTTTCGACGAGAAAAAATCACACAAGCTCCTCTCTTCAGAGGATATCTCTGCTTTGCTTTGGATAGGGATAAGCACAGTCTCCTGTATGAAACTCATGACTTTGTGAAGATCATTCAGATCAACGACCAGGATAAGTTCGTTAGGGAGCTTCAATCAGTATCAAAGGCCCTGGAAACAGGGAAGGAACTTTTAGTTAAACCGGGAATACTTAAGGGACGAAGGGTAATAGTCTCGTCAGGCCCGCTTCAAGGTGTTGAAGGCGTCGTAGTAGGACGATCTAAGAAGGGCCAATTCGCCATAACCGTGGAAATGTTTAACCGCACCGTGATTGTTAACGTGGACCCGTTTACCGACTTGGAACTCTTGTAGTGGAGCCGTGCTTCTTTTTCAGAGTATTGGTTGATTATGTTCACTCAATGCGAAATTGTTTCTTGGCCATCATCGGAGGGCTGGCGCATAATATCCCAGGACTCCTGTGCCGTGATCTTTCGGAGCCAATTATCACTTTTACGTAGTCCAACAGAAATGCTCGTAGCGTTGACATAATAGCTTACAAAAGAGACGTTACTCAGTTTATCGGGTGCAGGTCAAGGCTCTTAGCAAGCGCGATCCTGTCCCTCTAGGGGTGCAGGTATTTTATGTCAGAGATCAGGCAATCACCGCGATTAATGGTCTGTATAATCATTGTTAGGTGTCACATAGCACACCCGACACATCCAAGAGGACCAAACAACATGCCTTTCCTTTCTCAAGAACACCTCGCATCAATGGGATTCAAGTCACTAGGAAAAAACGTGCGCATTAGTGACAAAGCAGCGATTTACAACACGGATCAAATCGAAATCGGTGACAACTCTCGCATAGATGACTTCTGTGTCATTTCTGGAAAAGTCTCAATTGGCCGAAACGTCCATATCGCGGTATTCTGCAATATTGCTGGCGGAAGCGAAGGGGTGACCCTCGAAGACTTCTCAGGGCTTGCGTATGGATGTCATGTCTTCTCCCAGAGTGACGACTACAATGGTAAAACACTCACTAACCCGACCGTCCCCGCGATATATAAGAGCGAAACGAAAAAGGCTGTGCGTATTGGTCGCCATTGCATAGTCGGTACCAATTCGTTGATATTTCCAGGAGTTGCTCTGGGTGAAGGATGTTCTGTAGGTGCAATGTCGATGGTGACCAAGTCTACGGAAGAATGGTCTGTGTGCTTCGGTATTCCAGCAAAGAAGGTGAAGGATCGAAAGCGGGATCTCTTGATACTCGAGCAAGACTACTTGAACAGCGGACCGGGATAAGGTCGGTTCAAATGCACCTAACCTTCATTCAAGCGGACGTCTGACGGCACCGCTTAATTCAAACGTTATGTGCCTGGAACACCCAGGTGTTGGGGTCACACAAAAGTCCGACAATGACCTTATTAAGAAAAAAACCACTCCGAGTCGTTAATGGCTAACATATCGGAATGGTTTTGGAATTCGTGGTGCCGAGGGACGGAATCGAACCATCGACACAAGGATTTTCAGTCCTCTGCTCTACCGGCTGAGCTACCTCGGCAACCAAAAGTCATACTAACGTTCGCGATACATTCTGTCAACGGGTTTTGGCGTCACTGTCGGCGTCACCTCCAATGCAGAATGCCCTACCCTACCCTCCAAAGTAGCGAAATTATCTCTTGAGATAATCGCTCGTGTAATTTCGAACGCCCTTATTCTTCAACATGTGAAATGTTCGCATCTTGCTCACGTGAATCGGGTTCAATGATCCGAGAGGAATGTAGACTATTCGACGCCCCATACTCTTGGCCAGTTTCTTCCATCGTTGGGCGGGTGGTTTACGGGCCGCGTAGACTATTCCAGGCTTCTCGGCATATGCTATTCCTGCGACAAGGAGCCTCTCATGACGAGTCGGCACAAAATTGAAGGTCGGATCTCTCCATACGTCAAACATTCTGAGCGGTGGATAAGAAAGCATGAACCCGCCGTGTTCCATCCTGCTTATACCAGGTCCAATTACATCCTGGCCCGGCGGGGTAGAATAGAATGCCATATCGGATTCTTGGGAATGCTCCCCTAACCACGTCATTTCAAACAGAAATCTTTCACGGTCAGGATCTTCATCAAATATTATCACCACAGAACCGAATTCTAACGATCCTTCCTCACGGCTTTTTACATAGATCCGATTCTCGTAAAATCGACGAAGAGTCTCTCTGATGTCGACACCTCCACCTATATCGGAAACAAACGGCTCAGAAATTGATTGGCTCGTTTGCATGAGGTGTGTGGCGTGTTTTACAAGAGACTCGCCCCACTTTTCTATTAGAACGTCCTCCGGGGGATAAGAGCAAATATCTATTTGGTCAGGATCAGAGGTCTCCCATTTCTGTTTGAGGTGCTCCTTCCATTTTCCTGAATTGACGGCCTTTAGCCGATAACGTCGGTTCGGACCTATGAATAGCGATCGAAGCCTTTTATGCAACGTTATTTTGTGTCCATAATAATGGAGGCTATCTTCATCCAACTGCACGGCTGCCGGATCATTGGGATCGTTTTCCCAACTATAATCTGACAGATATTCATGCACATGATATGCGAGGTCTTCGTCCATAGCAGCCCTGGCTGAGACGACCAAATGAAAAAGGTCTGGCAACATCATACCCTTAGCCTTCAACCATTTACGCAGAAACTTGGCCCACGTAAGATGAACATACTCCGGAATTTCCTGGCGCGTTTGCTGACCATAATACTGAATGGCCTCTCTCATCAGGCTAATGATTTGTTCGTGTCGATCCGGTGGGAATTCGGTTTCCTGGTCTTGGCGCCAATCCTCGTACGCTTCCGTGATTCTCGGGATGTCAGTAAATCCCTTTTTCAAAGTATCTGGATGAAGTGGAGCGACTACCACTGCCTTCGCGCTCTCCAGTTTCAACAGTGGTATTGCCTGAGGCTCTTCTAAGAGACTGACCAATGGTTTAATTGTCTCCAGACTTCCGACAAAAAGGACCCGTTCATAAGTTCGGGCAGCTTCCTGAAGCCGTGCGGCAATAAAGAGTTCGCGCGTAGGATGGTCTGAATCTCGCTTGTTGGATAACGTTTGGCCCAATACGCTTTCCAGGAAAGTCTTCTGGCCAATCTGATCTATAGTGTAGGATTCCGGAAGGTTGTCTGAAGGTCCTCGGCGGTTGCGAGCCATGGGATCCAGAAACCAAAGGGGAATACCCAACTCTGTACCGGATCGAACGGCTTCAAATATTCCGTCTGACCCCTCTATTATTAGTCCCGTATACTGATTGCTATCATTCCCGAATATGATTACAGAATGGTATGGAAGTCGATTAACCGCTGTAATAATCTGATCACGTAGAGCTATCGGGGCCTCTACACATATTAGACCGGGTTTCTCATGGCGAATGAAGGAATAAACCTGGCAGGCGAATTCGACACGATAATCGATGGAACCTACAAGCGTAATCGATCCAAGCCTTACAACGTCAGACCAGCGTTGGCCCATCATAAGCGACACGCCTAACCCCTGTAATTTGGAATACGGCCTGGTCTAAAGCGCCATCCTCAGATAACTTAGACCTAAATTTTAACAGCCTGTATGTATAGCGAGAAATGTTCAGGCCATCTCTAACACTTAGATCTTCATCCTTCTTGTGGGATTCCTGGAGCAAATCAACTACATGTTCTATTACGCTATTGCTAGGCCCACCTAACTTGCCTCTGATTATCTTGTATTCCTCTTCTCGCGTAGGATAATCCATGTGAATTCCGGGTTGTAACCGTGAATAAATATATTCCGGCACTTCAAATGTGGAAGCGTCCTCATTCATGGTGACGCAGATTCGAAACTCCGGTTTCGCTTTTATTTCAACCCCTGCGATTATCGAATAGACTGACCGACGCATATCCAGAAGTGAAGCGATTGAAGCCCAGCTCTTTTCGCTCATCCGATTCCCTTCGTCAAGCAGACAGACCCCGCCCTTTATCATCGCCGCAACTAAAGGAGACGCGACATATCTTATTTTCCCTTCATCAGCGATAACCGGGGTAATGATTAGATCTTCGGGTTTCGTATCCACAGTGCATTGATAAACATACAAATCCTGTTTCATTCTTCTTGCAGCAGTAATGGCTAATGATGTCTTCCCTACCCCTGGTTTGCCTAAAATTCTAGGCTGCATCGGTGGGTCATCACCATCGTCAGACCAGGAGGCCAGAAGCTGTACCAGTGGTTCCTCCATCCCGATCCAATCGACATCCAAGTCAGGTGGGTCAACCAAATGAATTTCGACACCTTTGATTACTATCTTATCCGCTTGCTTTCCCATGTACAAAATCTCTTCCGCCAATCATCAATTAGTAGTTCTAGAAATTTCTAGTCACGATAGTTTCTCAAATTCTATGCGACCCCAAAGGAGGTGTCAATCAATCGGCGAGTAATCGCATAAAATGACTTGTGACTGGTGTAATATTAATTAGGGTTTCAGTGAGCAACTTGCAGAAACCATTAGGACGTGGATCCCCTTCACTACGAGCGGCGCAGAGCCGTCGAATCTTCGTTCAGGCGCCCCCATCCTGGCTACATGTTATTTAATAACCAAGTTAAACGGTACAATATCCCTAGACGAATCGGCCAAAAATCACATTTGAAAGGAGTCTTCCGCGTGCGGTCAACTTTATCGTATTACCATCCATGATGTAGAGTTCGCTGTTATCGAGATCTATGAGAGTGTTTTTGACAAATTTATACGCGTCAAACCCATAGCGAGAACCCATGACACCTAAGTCAAGGCCTTGCGTTAGCCTGAGCCCCATTATCATCGCGTCTTTGAATCTTGTTAGGGGGTCCATCGCCGTCAACGACCCTATCGTAGATTCTTTGCACGCTGCTGCGCTCAGGTATCTGTCGAGATCGACAATATTGGAGTAACGTCTCTGTCCTGTCATTCCATGGGCTGCAAGCCCAAATCCTACGAAGACTTGATCAGCCCAATACTTGAGATT
>JAPLJJ010000187.1 GCA_026388665.1 Deltaproteobacteria bacterium | reverse complement strand
AGTTTGTACAAATCCAGGGCTTTCTGGCCATCACAGGAGGTCATTACCTTGTACCCTGCCTGGCTGAGAATCTGCCCAATCATTTCTCTTACAGGCTCCTCATCATCCACCAACAAAACGGTCTCTGTTCCCCCTCTAAGAGCGTTTTCCTCAGTTGTATCCTCCTGGACTGTTTCCTTCGGCAGGATTGTCGGGAGATATATCTTGAATGTGGTCCCATGTCCTGGCTCGCTGTAGCAATAGATATGCCCTCCGTGTCGCCTGACGATCTGATACACGACGGAAAGCCCTAGGCCAGTGCCCTTTCCAACCTCTTTAGTGGTAAAAAACGGCTCAAAGATGCGCCCAAGTGTTTCCTTGTCCATGCCACACCCTGTGTCCGAAACCGTCATGAGAACGTAGTCGCCAGGCTGAACCCCGGGATGTGCGCTGCAATATCCCTCGTCCAAAATTACATTTTCGGTTTGAATCGAGAGCTTTCCCCCATCAGGCATTGAGTCTCTCGCGTTGACAGCCACGTTCATGAGAATCTGACCCATCTGGGTTGGATCTGCGTTGATTGTTGCTAGTTTTGGAGCAAGGATTAAATCAATTTCGATCATTTTAGGAAAGGTTCTGACCAACATCTTCTTGAGTTGCTCCACCTGATAATTCAGGTCGGTTGACCGAAAATTGGTTTCCTCTTTTCTACAGAATATCAACAACCTCTGGATGAGGTCTGCGCCGCTACGCCCTGCAGAAACTATCTGCCGCAGGTCGGCTCTAACCTTTTCTCCTAATTGTTCGTAGTTGAGAAGCATTTCCGAACGCCCAAGGATGACCTGGAGAAGATTGTTGAAGTCGTGGGTGATACCGGCAGCAAGCGTCCCCACCGCCTCCATTTTTTGGGCCTGGAGAAGTTGAGCTTGAAGAGACTCCTTCTCTTGTTCAGCCTGTTTGCGTTTAGTTATATCCTCCATTACGGCCAGACAACCCTCAACCTTTCCTTCTGCGGCGAACTTAGGAGCAAGAATCGTTCTGACAAAGATTTTCTTGCCCCATTTGCTTATGTAGGGAACTTCTGTGTCAATCATTTTACCTTCAATCATGCAGGTTCTGAAAAGCTCTGAAATTCCCGCCACCACCAGAGGCGGAAAGGTGAGCATGTTAATTGCCTTCGTAGCCTCTGGCCCAGGAGAACCCAACATTTCCAGAAGAGAACGGTTTACCTCGAGAATTTCACCTTCGGTATTCGCTAGAATTATGCCTATCGGGATATTGTCAAATAGTAGGCGGTATTTAAGCTCGCTTTCGCTGAGGGCATCTTCCGCCCGCTTGCGCTCGGTGATGTCATGTACGATTGAGAACAACAGGGTCCGCCCCTGTACTTCAATAGGGGAGGAATGTACTTCGACCGTTCGGATTTCACCGGTGGAAAGACGGTGTGGGAAAACAAAATAGTTTCGTTGTTCCAGTTTAGCCCGCTGTCTTTCGACAAAGACCTCGTCTGGCGGCAGGCAATTAATGTCCTGTATTGTCATTTTGAAAAGCGTTTCACGAGGGTAACCATAGTATTTGGCCGCTGCAGAGTTCGCGTCCACAATCGAGCCTGATTCTGGTTCGATCAGCAACATGATTCCTTCATGTCTCTCAAATATAAGGCGGAACCGCTCTTCACTCTCACGCAACGCCTTTTCAGCTAACTTCCGCTTTGTGATATCACGATTGCTGACTCGTCGGCCCAACCACTCACCATCGTCGTCAAAAACCGGCTGACACATGTGCTCAATCCAACGCTCTTCTCCAGTGTTGGTGACAATGCGAAAGTCAACCGAGTCACGAGCGTCCGAGTCAATTATGTCGAAGTGCTCGCCAATGATCGACTGATCTTCCTGGTGTACGATCTCACTTATCAGTTTGGGGTTATTGAGAAACTCGTCACGGTGGTAGCCGGTAATACGCTCACATGAGGGCGACACATAGATAAGGCTGCCATCGGGCGCAATCCAGTATTCCCAGTCATAGGTAAAGTCCGCAATACTTGAGTTCGCTTTCCTTGGGGGTCTTTTCGGTACCAGTAAGACGGGCTGTGGTGGCTTCTAACTCAGCCAGTCTCTGGCGCATCGCAGTCATTTCATCGATAAGCCGTTCCTTAGTTTTGTCCTGGTCTTGCATGGAAAGATACCCCGGAGAGGAAAACCATCGGTGGAAGATATCGATACTAACCCATTTTATATATAGAAAATGTCAATTGAAAAGGGCAGCTTGAAACGCTGTGACAAAAAGTAGCTGCACCCTTAACAACACACAGAGGCGCCACTACTGCTTCTCATAACTGGCATGTCCTGACACCCACAATCTCGTACAATTTGACAGATCCCTCTATGCCTTTAAGCTCGGCCTCCCTCTCTGATCCGATGATAACATCGGAAGCGACCTGTTTATAGACCGATTCAGTTACGAGGATTTCACCTCCGGCCGTCTGGGTTTGGACGCGAAAAGCGACGTTTATGGGACTGCCGACCGCCCCGTATTTTTTGCGCTTTTGCGATCCGATGTTGCCCACGACCAGTTCGCCGGTATTTATCCCAATCCCCATTTTCAATTCAGGCAACCCAAATTTCAGACTCTCCCGGTTGAATTCGTTCATCACGTTTTGCATTTCAATTGTGCACAGTACCGCCCGTCTCGCATGGTCCGCAAATGATCTGGGAGCCCCGAAAAAAACAAGTATCCCATCTCCTGTAAATTCATCTATTGTTCCATGATGCCTCACAATGATATCGGTCATCGCTTCCAAATAACGATTCAGAAGCCCGAGAAGTTCTCTCGAATCCAGGGATTCTGTGATTCTGGTAAATCCTCTCAGGTCCGACACGACGACACTGATCTCACGCAATTCTCCACCAAGCTCGATTTTCCCCGGAGACTCGAGAATTTCCTCTACAACTTCATCACTGAGATATGACCCGAAGGTTTCAAGGCAAAAGTGGCTCCGAGCCCTCTCCAGTTCAAGTTTTTCTTCCGCCAGCTTGCGTGTGGTGATGTCGATCACGATTCCTTCGTAATGGGTAATGGCGCCTTTATCGTTTCGGACAATCCACATTCGTTGGTCGAGCCAACGTGTATCTCCCGAACCTGTAATGATTCTATATTCCTGGCCAAACCCGCTCTCTGTTTCCTCTGACTTTGCTTCATGTCGCAACTTTTCCACGACAATCTCTCTGTCTTCAGGATGCACGATGTCAACCAGGTTGATCCGACCTGACAAAAATTCATCCCGGGAGTAGCCGAGTTGACTTACATTTTCAGAAACGAACTCGACAGACCAACCGGGTTCTACCCTTAATCTGAAGGCTATCGATGGACTTCTTTTGACTATCTGTTCCAGAACTCCGACAGGTCTGGTGATCAACCGGACAAATAAAACAGCTACGATGCCGGCCAATAGGACGGACGCAACAACGGTTATGCCGACCACCAACATTGTAGCCTTGAATGAACTCTGAAGCCTTGAGTTTATCGATTCCTGCTGAATCCTTAACGCTTCTTTTAAACTCTCAAAGTTATTCGAAACTTTCGTAGTCGCCATCCCGAAGAAATTTTGAAGAGTTTTCCTCTGTTTGTCTATCTGTTGGAGCTTTGTTTCGTCGATTGGGCTTGTAGACAAGATCTGATCCCTAGTCGCGTCAAGCCTTTTCATTTCGTCGAAGTTGCGGAAGAATCTTGCCAGAATATCATCGACTCGCTCAAATATATCCTTTATCTGTGGGATGGAACTCGAAATCTTCGCCCGTTGCGCCATTCGTCTTGTCAGGGACAGTCGATAATCGATGTCCCAAACCGATTGGATGTCCCGATTGATAAGGTAACTGTCCAATGCCTCATCAAGCAGCAGCACATTTGAACCTATGTCGTGAGCTGACGCAGTATCCCTAGCCAGCGCGCTGTAACGAGTCGCGTCCTCTACAGCCTCCACCAGGGCGATGTACCCTGCGCCTGCTGTCACGATGATGAGCGCAACCATAATCACAAAGCCCATGATGACTGTCAGTTTTATACTGATTTTCACTGTGTTTCTGATCCGGTTAAAGTTTGTTTTGGAAAAACACTATCGCTCTTAGAATGGATAGTCTGCCATGTTTGCCCTGGTGACATCTATCCATCCCTTGCCGAAAAAAAGATTCGATTTGTGCGGATCCGCTCTAAGGCTTTGATATCCATTTACGCCAAGGTCCGTTCCGTCATGAATCTTCATGCCTTCGAGGGTCCTTAGCGCAGCCACGTTCATGGCGTAACCCGCGTCCGCGGGGTCCCAGAAACTGATCAGCTTTAATGAACCATCCTCAAGATAAGTCTTGCATGCCGAAACCAAGGACACACCAACAACGTTGACTGTGTCCTGACGTCCGGCTTTTTCCACTGCGAGAGCTGCGGATGGGCATGAAACCATAGTAAAACCAAGAATACCGCGCAGGTCGGTAAACTTTTCCAGCATTTCCTTCGCCCTAGCATATGAACGAGCTGGATTGTCATGGTCTTCTGTGGCGCCCGACACCAACTTCATGTCGGGATATTTTTCAAGCTGATGGGAAATAGCGGCGCTGAGCCATTCCATGTGAGACTGACTATCGTAGTTACCCACAACAGTTGAGTAAGGGCCACGCTGTTTCATGTACAAGGCAAGTTCATCCATCAGATGTTCACCCCATGCCTTATTATCGAATGGCTCTATAATAATGTCCGCGTTCAGGATGTTGGAAGCTTCGTGAGCCACTATAACGATCCCTTTTTCTCTGGCTTTCTTCAGGACCGGTTCTACCGCTGAAACAGAAAATGGAACTATACAAATGGCGTTAACGCCCTGGTCGATCAGTTCTTCAATCATCTGTGCCTGCATGGCGCCATCAGCCAGCGCGGGCCCTACCATGAAAGCATCCTGACCAGTGTTCTGCGCAAATCGTCTAACGCCAGTTCTCATTCTCACGAACCAGGGGATTCCATCTACTTTTACAAGCGTGGCTATCTTGTATTTTTTTTCAGTGGTTGGTGGTGTCGCCTGTATAGGCGTTTGCTGTTTTGAATCGCAGGCAGTTAAACAAAACCAGATTAGCGGAACCAACAGCAGTAGCCTAAATATTCTTGGCGCATTTCCCATGTGTGTTTCTCTCGACTTTACCTAACTCCTTGATAGGCTTGATATTGTGTCTGAAGCTCCAAAAACAGACCAGAATCAGGGAATCGATATCTCTACCATTCTGAACAATCCGCAGATCTAAAAACTTTACGTAAATAGGGTTGTCGTTGGAAACACAATCAGAGATATGTTCATTATCGCTCAATCTACGGGGACACCGCCTGCAATAGTTCAAATGTCTTTCATTACAGCCAAGACGCTGGCCGAATCACTCAAAGTCTATGAGTATCCTTGTCTGAAATATAGCGAAAAAAATAAAATCATTAATCGTCATATTTCCTGGGCCGAGTTTCCCGAAATGCAGAACCGGATAGAACTAAGGGATAGAATCATCGCCCAAATAAAATCATACCAGGACAGGATTCGATACATTGACAAAATACTTGGGATCTCAAGAAATAAAAAGATTCCTACCTGATCATGTAGGTGGAGTTCTCTCTGCTTTGTGTCATGTGGGTTTCTTTGAACGCTCTGTTCTTATTGGAAGTTGGGCCATGTTCTATTATCGAGCGATTTACAATATCCCCTTTGCAATGCTTACCTCTGATATCAACATGGCTGTTCATGTTGCACGTAGCAAAGATTCATTAATACAAATATGTTTTTTTGTTTTCAGGGCTACTGGGAAGTTTTCTATTGAAAAGATGCGAACAATTAGTTAGAGTCAATTGTCTCTCTATACAGGGAGAGGAGAAAAAGAGATGCCGAAACTTACTATAAAAAATAACATAACCCCACGCAAAAATGTGAAGCCTGTTAAGGTCACTTCCAAAAGAAATGTCAACATATCTGATGACGAAATTAT
>JAPLJJ010000136.1 GCA_026388665.1 Deltaproteobacteria bacterium | reverse complement strand
TTCGTTTATATTACCGGATTAGTGACCGTGATTCAATTTCATAACCTTCAGAAGGGTTCAGGTGTTAGCTTGAATTCTTGACTTGACGGATAGATGATGGCACGAAAGGCAGGAAATCCGCAATGGACCAGGCGGGATTAGGAGAAGCCAGGGCCCCCATTAGACGATTTGCTCTGGCGGCCAGCGTAGCAGCCTCAGGGATTTGCATCCCCGCTGCTATAAGGGCTGCAACAATCCCGGTCAGGCTATCGCCTGTCCCACCGATGGATTCCATCGCCTCTATATTCGGTTCTGAGATTTCCGACAGGATCTTATCTTTTGAGGCAACATAGTCCACGCGACCTTTCACTAAAAGATAGCGGGCGGCATTTTCATTCTCGTAAGCTAATTTAACAAGTTCCGGCACGTTCCTACTCTCATCGAGAAGAAAACCCCTGGTATAAAAAGGATGCGGCGCCGATTCATCCGCCAGGAAAGCCATTTCTCCCAAGTCCGGAGTGAACAGGTCGAACGCGGGCGCAGAACCTCCCATTTTGGCGACATACATGAACCCGGCGTCAGCAACCAGACGTGGTCTATGAGACAGGTCGTCTAGTTTGTTCATGATTTGGTGAAGCCAATAGACATCAGGCATGAGGTAGTGAAATACGATGAGGTCCTCTCGTCTATTGGGAAGTGTTTCACAGAGGTGTCTGTATACCTTCTCGCTTCCATCGCCCTTACCGATGTCGCCGGCCAATAGAGCGCGAGGAGGGGCAATTCCGACAGACCTCGCGGTTTCACAGGCAAAAGCTATCAACGCAGGTGTTCCTCTGTTAATGGATATCGCAGTGCTTCCTACCCGAAGGCTACCCCCTTCAAGAGAACAATGATCGTCGAGGAGTGGAAAACCCTCGATAGGCACTGTTCCTACGATTAACCACGACATTGGTGTATCAGTTCCTGGTAGGCTAGGTGCAGAGCGTAACCGCATAGGGTCCGTCCGAGAGATATAGGCGGTGGGCAATCATGAAGAGTTTTGCCTACAAGTTGATCTGCCAGATATGGAACGTCAGGGCACCCTCCCCCCGAAACGTTGACAATCCTTTGATCAGCCTTGGAGACGGTGATTTTCATGTTAGCCGCCCGGACCATGAGAAATTCCCCGTAGTCTCTTGTGTGAAACAGGCTGACCGGTTCCAACAGCACATCCTGCACAGGAATGATCTTAAGGGGTTCTATCCCGGATTCAGACAGGATATGGGCAACCCTCAGGGCATTTTTTAACGGAAACTCAATCGCAAGATCACAACCGGTTCGGACTGCAGGCGGCGGGCCCTTGACAGTAACTTCCAGACCAGCGTTTTTCAATAAAGACTCCGCTCTGATTACCTCACTGGTGTTTGAAAAAAGCAGCAGTCCTAACTCTGAACTAGTCTCGGTATCAGAAACGACATTCTTTATTTTTTCTAACAGATTCTCTAAGATGCGAGGTGTTTTCATTATGTTTTTGAAATTATGATTCTATATTGTTCAGGTTCTTCCAATATTTCAGATACGTTCCATCCTTGGCTTTGCACCGCTCGACAGACATTTTCACGGCTGACTTCGTTGTCGACGATTATCTCAACTTCATTGGAGGATGTCTTTTTTATTTGTTCCAGGGTCATAAGGACTGGTTGCGGGCAGGAAAGCCCTCGCGCGTCAACTAGATCTTTCATTTCTGAATACCCTCTTTCATGATGGAACTCGTTTAATGTGCGTAAATCCAATAAACAAGCAAACGATCAAACCAACGGCTACAGCATAAATTCCATAGGGTCCTATCCCCACAGGGGAACTCGCCAGACCAAAATTGTGGGATACCGCCGCCCCAACTATCATGCCAAGAACAAACAAACCGGCGTCACCGTCTCCTTCACCCGACATGAAGATCTGTCGACCAGGGCACCCCCCTGCAAGGGCGAAAGCCAAACCAGCCACCAGCATGCCTGAGAAATTCCAGAAGCTTTGAGTATGGGCCACAGGTTGCCCAGTGAAACCCGGATGAAACTGTCCTAACCACAAGTTCGCCAAAAACGCTGCTGCAAGCATCGCTAATACGCCGGAGAATAGATGCAAATGCTTGAATAAGATCAGGTCCCTTAATGCGCCCATTGTGCAAAACCGACTTCTCTGTGCAAGAACACCAACCAGCAATCCAACTGCAAGCGAGATCAAAAGAGCCGCGTGCTGAGATCCTGGTCCTTTAACGCTGTAAAATAGGATGCCACTCTTCGGATTGCCCTGTACTTGTGGAAAGATAAGGAGGAGCGCAAGAAGGCAGAGAAAAAGTATCGGTATCAGCAACCCAGCCCCTATCCGCTGCTTTTCTGATCGTCCTAACGTATACCCAGCACGAAAAAATATTGTTCCCAGGCCTACGCCAACTACAAGGCCCGCCAATCCAAACAGCGCGTTTCCATCACCGCCTGCCAGCCGGAGGATTACTCTCCACGGACACCCTAGAAATACCAGCGCTCCTATCATGGCAATCATGCCCAAAATAAACCTGGCGAATGGGGTAGATCCACCTCGAGGTTTAAACTCGCCAAATAGGAGAGAAGACAGGAAAGCTCCCAGACCAAATCCTAGTATTTCCGGCCGCAGATATTGCACAACCTCCGCCCGGTGCAAACCGAGGGCTCCGGCTATGTCACGATCAAAACACGCTACGCAAATTCCCATGTTGCCGGGATTCCCCAATTTCTGGAGTAATGCGGCCAGCACTCCTATAATAGTGCCGACAGCAATAATCCCCGAGGA
>JAPLJJ010000164.1 GCA_026388665.1 Deltaproteobacteria bacterium | reverse complement strand
TGTCGAGATTATATTGGACAAGACCATTCTAATTATTTCCGGCGCTGAACATGATTCGGATTCTGCTTATCAGTATCGGATCAAGAAATTTGCTGAACTGTTGGAAGAACACTCCATCCGATGCGATTTTTTGTTTACTCCGGAAACCCGACCTCTCCGTAAAGTTACAACGTCGCCACTTTTTATGCCTCTCTTCTTGGGGCAGCTTCGGAAATACAAGTTCATATACTGTGGCGCCGCATTTGTCGGACAGGCATTTTATTTATGCTTCAAACTATTTCAGGGTGTTGTGGCCGTTTACATGCATGGGGATGACATATCCCAGTCGGCTCAAGCTAATCAGCTCCGCACGGGGAATCTAGCTTCCGGCCCTTCTCTTAGGGTTAAATTGCAATATTCCATGACATTACGCTCGGCGGACTACATCTTGACCCAATCTGAGTGGCACAAATCTGATCTGATTAAGGCCGGCGTAAAACCTGACCGAATTAGTGTCGTGAGAAACGGCGTGGATCTGGAATTATTCCAACCCTTGGTCAACACAGAAAAGCCTTCTTATACTTTTGGTTACGCTGGAGAGTTCCAAAGCTGGCAGGGAATTGATGATCTAGTATCGGCTTTTGAAAAAATCTCCAATCCCGAAATCTCAATGTTGTTGATTGGTTTCAGAGAGTCTAACCGTGAAGTCAAAAAGATCTTTTCTGAAAAGTTCGGACCGAGAGTTAAACTAGTTGATCGGACGGATCGAAAAACTATGCTTAATTTGTTAGGTTCAACATCGATTTTGATTTCACCAAGGCCGAATCATATAGCCTCCAGAGCTGCGTTTCCCGTCAAGTTTGCGGAGTATGCGGCTCTTGGGCGACCGATTCTGGTGAATGATGTTGATGAAACTGCGGACTTCATCCGAAAATATGATTGCGGGTTTGTCTCTTCACCACCAAACCCTGAAAATTTGGCCAGGACAATGGAGCTTGCAGCGTCGACTTCACCGGAAACGCTAATCAAAATGGGGGTTAGATCTAGAAAAATGGCTGAAGAGAATTTTTCTTGGCCTAAGATCGGTGACGATTATGCCACTTTGGTACAAAGCTTAACTGAAGATGCGCGCTCCCGGGAACTCAAGAAAAGTGGAATTTTCAAACCGTAATGCAATTCACTACAAATTAAAACCGGAAGCCTTATTTTCTAAGAACTTCCGGTCGTTCGGACTTCGCTAATACTTTGTTATCGGCTCACATACCGGACCAATGTTTCTTGTTACCAAAAGCGAGCCACAAAATCGCGGTTCCTACGGAGACTAGAAATAGAACCTCCATGTCCCTCACCTCCAACAGGTTAAAATATACGCGGCTTTTTATTTATGTCAACATCAAAATGAACGCGTTTTCATGAGGTTACGAAAACACTAAAGCCGGCCTCCCATAGATTCAGCGTAACCGGTAAGCTCAACATAACCCCGTCCATCAATTTGTTGACCGTCTCGCGAACCACTTGCCGTAACAGAGCCCTCCCAGTAACTTGTCTGTGTGCTCTTGCTTGCTGAAAGCTCCTGATCTTCAACTGTTGGAGTGATCTTGATCTGAAGTTTTTCCTCTGGGATCTCAATAATCCATTCACATGGATATGTGGCCTTCGTACGTGGGCTCATCCACTTGTTCGTTGCTCTTATTATTATTGACTCTCCAGATAAATTAGTCGTTTTACCGGATGGGTCTACGAGGGTTGCAAACGGCTTCTCAAAAGATCCATCTTTCCGTCTCAAATGAAAGGCCATGAGTTCGGTTTCATTATCGAACTGAAGACTAAACCAGTCCCAACCGACCTGCTCAGAATTTAGAATTGACGATCCGAATTCATGGTCCATCCACATGAGTCCGGAGACGTCATGACTTACACCATTGAAAAGTAACGAACCAGTGGCCTTCAATCGAGTAAACGAATAATAGTAGGAGGCTTGATTAGGATCGTTTCCTTTGACACTGAAACCTTGGTCTCCGTGTAACGCGATTAGTTTTTCAGGCGTGAGAGCTAAATTGATTGAGTAATCACCCGAACTTGCTCTAAGGAATATTTTTTCTCCTTTCTGTGACGCGCTCCAATCTTTGACATACACATTCAGGTGATCGACAGCAGCCCCAGCCAATCCCGGCCCCTCTCGAGACATTAGCTCCGTATGAAAAAAAATCTTGTCAGTGATGTTTGTTATTGCGAAATGCGCTGGGTATAAATCGCGAACTGCCCATGCTGATCGATCTCTATCAAATTCTTTGAAGAGGCTTCTCCTGAAAAATGTTAGTTGGGTACTCCAATTGTGATCTTTCGAAGCAAGGTTTCCAGTAAAATACCACCATTCCGTCTCAAAGCCAGCGTGTTTCCCATGATCGTTTGGGAAAGACAGCGCTCGACCTGGAACCGCCCCTTCAAAATCGCCGCAATATATGATGGTGGTCAAGATCGCAACTAACAAGCATTGCAAGAGAAAGGTAGCAGCCACCCATCGGGCAATAAGTTTCATTTGACTTCTCCCGTGAACAGATGACTTTTCGAAGGGTCTTTCTTGAGTCAACTTTCACAATTGAAACCATGATCCGGGTTCGGTTGACTAACTATATTAATTGACCCCCATGGCCTTTTTTCCTCTCTTGCGTTCATCCGAAATTTTAGGCTATGAGAATCTTGCGCCAATTGAATCTTATCGAGCTGCCTTTTGTAAAGGAGTTTTCATGTTTGAAACGTCGCTAAGACACGAATTTCCGAAAGCTTGGCTACATGCCTTATTGAACATTGGTCGTTTTGTAATTGCTCTTTTATTTATTCTTATTTGTATTCAGACGTCAGAATCCAGTGCCCAGTCCACTGACGTAAAAGGAGCCAGAGACTTGCAACAATCGTTTAGGGCGGTTGCAAAGAATGTCCGGCCGGCAGTGGTAAATGTATCAGCGGTGAGGACAATTCAGAATCAAAGCCCGCTGAACGAAGTAGACCCTTTTTTTGAGAACCATCCATTTCGAGAGTTCTTTGGTGATGATTTCTTCAGACGCTTTTTTGGGACCCCACAAATGGGTGGCGGAAAAATGCGACAGCAGGGCATGGGTTCAGGATTCATTTTTGATAGCCAAGGCTATATCATAACCAATGGTCACGTAATAAAGGGGGCAGACGAGATCATCGTGACTTTGGAAGGAAAGAAAAAATATAAGGCACGGATAGTTGCCTCAGATCCAAAAACAGACATCGCGATTCTGAAAATAGATGGAAAGGATTTTCCTCATGTTAATTTCGGAAATTCGTCAACTCTGGAGGTTGGAGATTGGGTCTTAGCAATAGGAAATCCGTTCGGGTTAACTCAGACCATAACCGCTGGTATCGTAAGCGCAAAAGGCCGCTCAGATATGGGCATACTTGATTATGAAGACTTTATTCAAACCGACGCGGCGATCAACCCCGGAAATTCTGGAGGACCGCTGGTTAACATAGACGGTCAGGTCGTTGGAATGAATACCGCTATATTGTCCCGAAGTGGTGGGTACATGGGAATAGGGTTTGCAATTCCTATCAACCTCATAAAACAGGTAGTTGACAGAGCACTTTCGAAACGAGTAGATCTGAGTCGAGAATCAGCGCGCTCTCCTCAGCGTCCTCGTCCTGTCGACCCGCCCAATCGAAATTCCGACCAATTTGACCGCGTTTTCCCCCCAGGCGCAGGTAGCAGGAATGGCATATAACCAGTGAAACAGAGTCAAAGTTAGCAAGAAACACGATATTTCGTAATTTTATGTAGGTAACAGCTATTTTTTTCGCGAAATGTTATTTTATTTTTCAAATTGTTTCACATATTTAGTATAATTGTGTTGATGATCCCCACGGAGGCTATTATGAGAAAAAGCTGGGCGCTAATCGTTATTGGTACAACTATATTGCTGTCTTGTCTGTTACTCTCGGTTCCTTTTGCCGGATCCAAAGCGCCTGAGGGATATCGGGAAATAAAACTCGGCATGAGTAAACCGCAAATAATTGACATCTTGAAGAAGGGACAGGGAACCGCTTCATTCGAAGAGATTGGGGATGAAATCGGAGAAATTATTCGGAACGATAACCTTTTTAGGTTCGCGATATACAAATTTGATCCACAAGGGGCCTTGGTCGAAATCGATTTGCAAATGCGCGAAATTTTGGGCCGGGATAAAGTAATAGAACTTTTTAACGCTCAATACGGCCTCAACATCTCTCCTTCCGGGAAGTTTGTTGAGTCTAATCGAACAGTTGAGGTTCAAGACAACAGGTTGATAATCAAGATTGCTTCAGGCAATCAGAAACGTTCTGCTAAGAGCCGAGAATAGAAGCTTTTGGCTTACCTTATGTAGTCCATGACTGCCTGGATACAGCTTTTTGCGACTCCTGCAATTTAGAGCGTTACTTCCTCTGAGTTTTCTATAGCCCAACAGATTGCGTCGATATATGGCTTCAAGTGTTGCACATCGACTAGTATTCGGCGCGCTTCTCTGTGTTGATAAACTGTTCCCATGATTATCATGTCCGTCACAGCGCCTTCATCTTCATAATAGGCCTGACGACTTATTGCCACTTCCGCTCCAATCTCATTGTAGACTTTTTTTATTGATTTAGCGTCTAGCCCTGGAACCTGACGCATGATCAGATTAATGTGTATAGCCCTGGAAGCCATTGGTTGGCTATTATTGGATCCTAGAGAATCTATAGCTTCGCTTGCGCTTTTTACGGAGTCAAATTGAATTCTTTGAGCAATCATGAGGCTCCCCTTCTTTTGTCGTTTCAGAGACATCCACATTATATTATAAGCTAGCCATCTTGATCTTGGGCTTGCGTCAGCCTGACACAAGTCTTACTATAAAAACTCTCAAAAACTATTGAAGAATCTGGAACAAAGTTTCTTGATTAGAATAATCAAACTAATTAGAGTTACATTTTTGGGCTCGGATATCTTCAGAAAGCGCCCAGGAGGTTCATAATGGGTGAGTTTAAGATTAACAAGACTTTTGCCGAAATCAACAAAAAGATTAAGGACGGAT
>JAPLJJ010000070.1 GCA_026388665.1 Deltaproteobacteria bacterium | reverse complement strand
CAGTGCCCTCAATCTAAGTACGAATTAATCAACCTGCGTAACCTTATTCCAACAAACAGTGTATTTCCATTAATTTTTTTTTTTTTTTATCGTTTTATAGCCGCGCCTATTATACCGTACTTTGATCCGGTCTTAGTCCCTTCCATAACGTGGAACCCAAGGTTACTAAGTTCTCCCAAGAATTCGGGTTCGTAAAACCGATCCTCTGTTGGATGTCTCAACATTCTCCTGAAGAGCCAATTCGCATAAAGAGGAGGGTATATCTCCTCGAAATAAAAGATTCCCTGCGGCCTCATCACTCTATCAATTTCACGAAGGCACAACCGCCAATCCAATACATGGTGAATTATTCCAAAATTGAAAACCGCATCAAAAGACTGGTTGAGGAAAGGTAGAAACTGGGCGTCCGAGACAAGAAAATTAATATTCGCCCTCAGTTCCGGTTTCAATCTATGGTTAGACCTTCGAACAAGAATAGTTTCCAAATCCAGAGCTATTACATGAGAAAATCCCATGCTCCGATAAATAAGCCCGGCGCCGCGTCCTAACCCGCAGCCTATTTCCAAAGCGATTCTTCGATCTTGAGGAACGCCTATTCCCAGAAATTTTCGCATTTCCCGTTTCTGAAACAGGATGCGTAACGGACTGTAAATCCAAACTCTTTCAGGCCAATTCATCAGCATTTGTTGATTGTGCTGAGACATCAAATCTTATTCCAATCTGGGCGGCCGGAAAAACCACTCGACATACGCCCAATTTGTGTTCTTTATGAAGCGTTTGTGAGGGCAGTTCGAAAACCTTTATTGTGGAATCAATATGGAAATTACAACAAGAACCAGAAAACTCAAAGGCATGTAGCTAGCCCTGTTAAATAGGAACGCTGCCGTGCGAGGCCCAGGCTCGGCATACACAAGTCTCGCCGGCTTCAAAAGCAGAAAATAAGCTAGGATCGCGGCCCCTATCGGGTAAAACCAGCCAACTCCGGCGCCTGCCAGGAAATAGATGGTTACTCCACCAAAAGACGCCATAGACACCGCTGCCACCAAAATGAATACAGACTTGTTCAGACCCTCGACCGTCAGCATAGTCCGGACGCCGACCCTGGCGTCGTCTTCCACGTCAACTATATCGTTGGCTATATTCTGGCCTCCAACTTCCCAACATGCCAACCAAAGAAACAAGAATATTGCAAAACCCAGGCTGGGAGTCGGGTCAACAGCGTATAATCCGGCCAGACCACCGGTCGCTTTTACGATTGCGGATGGTATTATTTTTAAATGGGTTATTCTCAACAGCTTACAGTAAATACCCTCACAGCAGGCTGAGATTATGAATATGAGGGCGCAGAAAGGATTGAGAATCATTGCTCCGATCAATGCCGTTACAGTCCAGAAAATGACCCACGCAAGACCTTTCTTAAAAGGTATGAGGCCCTGAGCTACCGGATGTTCGGCCATTACCTCGTCAACGTGGAATACGGCCTCGGATTTCTTTTCCAGAGCAAGCCTTTCTCTATCCACATTAACGTCGATAAGATCATTCAATGCGTAAACAGCCGTATAACCGGCGAATGCTGTTAATAGGCCGACTATAATGGTTGTTAAGGCAGGGAAATAGCCGAGCCAGAGCATAGCAGCCATAGCAGGGGTTGCGACATCCAACACCCCATGCGGCGTGCGAGAAAGCCCCAGAAACAGCTTTAGCCTTGAAAACAACTCGCCGAAGTCCCCACAATTAATTTGATTGATGAAACTCATGCTAATTCAATCCTGCCGCTACAGAAAAAAAGAGTTCGAAACTACTCATAGGGGAAGGTTAGTTTTCCTCCCAGAAAACCTATTGTTACTACGACTGCGGAAAGACAGATAACAAGAGAAAGATATAGCAGCAGCAGTGGATCTCCGAAGTCTAACGGATTGACTAGAATAAATGTTCGGATGGCAATGGCAAACACGCCCCACAGCAGTCCCAGCCATGCCAACTTTTTCTTCTGACGTATCGTAGGTGATTCCGCTGATTCATAATTTATCCACCAGGTAAAGTATCCGGTCGCGATTGCTGGAAGTATACCCGCAACTCCAATAATCAGAACCAAATAAGCGGCCCATTCGGTTTCGTTCGATTCAGTGGAGATCGCCAGGATTTCGAAAAGAGTGGACACCATCAGTAAAGCTAGAGGAAAATGCACTATCGCAGGATGCGGATGTCTTCTGAAAAATGGATGTTCCTGAAGAAACGCTTCTACAGTAGCTCGCTTGCCGGTTTTAAATTCCTTCTGCTCAGGTTGAAAGTCCCCAACCATCGGGACCCGGTTCAAAACATCGAGATCATGTGGAGCGGATTTAATATCGACGCTGAGGTCCTGGCCTGCATGGTGACGTCTCATGTGAGTCCCATCTTCCCACTTCGAACTGCTTGAGACATCATAAACTTTACCCTGAACTGCTACAAAGGCAGAAGATCCGTTTGTGCCATCGTGGCCCTGGAGGTCTTTAGGCGAGAAGCTTTTCATTCTGTGTATCCTGGAATATGACTACAAAGAGATCTCTGATTCAAATTTCTCAAAAATGGACGCCGTTTTTAGATTAGGGCCTGCAGTTTCCAACTGGAATCACCTGCGGCCTGGTCCACATCTATAGTCGGCGTAAGGTGATCGTTTCCGTTCGAGTTACGAATGATTCTTTCGATTCTAAGGGTGAAACGATCATTGTTCTCGTCACAGTCGTCCGACAGCACTTCAACTATTATCTGTTTAGTTTCATCGGTGAAGATGGCTTCGCCTCCTATGCAAATATGAGGATAGCGGGGATTCCCGGAAAGCGAATCCTTCTGCAGTTTTTCCAGTTTATCGATCGGCTTGAAACTGGGTTCAGTGCGACAGCCCGTACAACTTTTGCATCCTGACATGAAGAACTCCTACATTTGGAAGTCATATTTTTGTATAATCGACATCACGTGTTGTGAGTGATTATCCTAATTTCCTCTATTGAGCTATTTTCGAATTCCTTCAGGGTCGTTCTCACTAGGGCATTCTCCATAGCCTCTTTACGCATTGCCCGATGTAAATCCGATTGTCCATCCAGCGTTTCAGAAAAAGGTTTCTCCGCGACCAAGGACGTCTTTTTCGACAGCACCAGAACCCGGGTTTGAACCGGGCCGAAAATGTCTTCTATGATTGCTGCCAATTCTGGTTTTGTTTTAAGATAACTTTCAAATTGTTCTTTGTAAAAACTCTTGGTAAATCCTATTTCGAGTTCGTTGGGTCCGTAAGAAATAAGCGATCCATGATCCAACATGGAGAGAATGAGTCCATCAAGGCCACGCAGCTTGATAGTGTTTCTAAAATTTTCCCAAACTTCATCAGGTGAGCCCGTGGGAACTGGGGTAATATCAGTTATTGTGAAGCGTTGATCATCGCTCTTAGTCGCGGAAGGTTTGGCCGGAACTGGAGGAATCGGCTCTTCAGTGACAGCCAACGGCTTTGGTTTGGGTGTTTCTGGGAAACCTGTTTGAGGCGGTGTCGAAAAGGTCTGCCGAAATCCATCAGGGATAGCCGTTTTGGGTCTCGCTGCAGGCGAGTCCATCTTCTTGAGTAAACTCGAAAGATCAACCAAACATGGCGCCATGCACATTTTGACGATAGTCATTTCCAGAGCGATCAAAGGAATACCTGATCTCTTGATTTCCCCTTCGCTCTTGAGAAGAATGGAAAAGAGGTTGTTCAATTCCTCATATGAAGTCTGTTGGGTAATATTTCTTAGAAGCTGTATTTCCGACTCACTCGCGTCAATCATGTTAATGAGCGGTGCATTGTCTCGCGAGTGCGCAACCAGTATCAGGTTTCTCAAGAACCGAATCAAATCCAGGATAAATTGCTCAGGGTCATAGCCCTCATTGAAAACCTGACGCAAGACGTCTAACGCAACGGAAGGATCATGGTTTATTATTGCTTCGAGAAGGCTGAAAAAACGATCCCTAGCGCCGATTCCCAA
This sequence comes from Deltaproteobacteria bacterium, assembly GCA_026388665.1. GTDB lineage: Bacteria > Desulfobacterota > Desulfomonilia > Desulfomonilales > Desulfomonilaceae > CAJBEZ01. The sequence goes on along the minus strand of JAPLJJ010000070.1, from coordinate 3,006 downwards.
AATTCCCTGCACGGTGTCGAGGTCAATTCGTCCGGCTCCAAATGCGACCACCTGATCCAGTAGGCTTAGAGCGTCGCGGAAAGATCCCTGGGCTTCTCTGGCAATAACATCGAGAGCGTCTGTTGAGGCCTCAATTCCCTCTTTAGTCAAGATCCCCGCCATACCGACAGAAATATCCCTTACAGGTATGGTCCTGAAGTTGAATCGCTGACACCTCGAATTAATTGTCGCTGGGACCTTGTGTGACTCGGTCGTGGCAAAGATAAACTTGGCGTGAGCGGGAGGCTCTTCAAGGGTCTTTAGAAGCGCATTGAACGCGTTCATGGAAATCATATGAACTTCATCAATAATGATGATTTTGTAATTTGATGTTACAGGGGGGTATTTAATGTTCTCGTTTATTTCTCTTATGTTATCTACTGATGTATGAGACGCCCCATCTATTTCCTGTACGTCAATCGAATATCCTCCAGAGATTTCCCGACAGCTCGAACAGACGCAGCAAGGATCAGCATCCTCTGACGGACGCCCTGTGCAGTTCAAGGATTTTGCCAGAATTCTGGCTACTGTCGTTTTACCAACCCCCCGCACTCCACAGAAAAGAAACGCGTGCGCTACCCGGCCGGACAATACAGAGTTTTTCAAAGTGGTAATGACGTGATCCTGTCCCACCACTTCAGAAAACGTAGTCGGTCGGTATTTACGCGCAAGTACGAGATAAGCGGACATGATTTAAGAAGAATCCATCATGGAGATAAAATGAAAAGCGCCGACCACCTGGAGAGGGCCGACCCCCGAGATTACTTCCGCTGCTTCTTTCCAGACCTGACGGGTTCAGTAACTCCAGGTCGCCCTCTCCAGGGGACCAGCGCCGGTAATTGATGGCCAAAGGCCGCCTTGACATTAACTATAAAACCACACGCATTAAAAATAGCAGACTCTTACCGATTACGTCAAGCTCAGCTCCCTGATCCAACTCCTAAAACATCAAGCCACCCCCCCATCGGTCGAGTTACAAGAACTTCGGTGGAAATGGTTCATCCTGTTGAAAGGAAAGATTAGGGATTACCATCAAAGTGGATGATCCATGAGCCAAAATCTTGCCGTTTTCATCAGTTACTTCTGCCTGACCATACCCGAGCGTTTTTCCCAGTTTGATCTTTTTCCCGTGAGCGATAAGTTTCGACCCATTTGTGGAGGAAAGGTAGTTAAGTTTCAGGTCTACCGAAGTCATGCCCACATTCTGATCGACTTGCCCAAACACGGCCCAAAAGGCCGCTGCGTCTATAATCGAAGAATAAACACCTCCATGAACATGGCCAAACGGTTGAAAATGCTTCTTGGGGTCAATTTCAATCTCAAGTTCGGATGTTCCTATATCAAAACCAATCAGGCGCATATTCAGCAGTCTAAAATATGGACAACGGCTTGTGGCTTCACTAACTTTAGAAATGTATTCCGGATTGATTTTTCGCATGACTTTTCCTTAAATATTTTACCAAGGGTAGAATTCTGGGAAGTCCTTAGGTCAGGTCAACCATCTTTTTCGTCGCCTGTAGTGTTTGACGTCACGATAACTCTTTCGTGCCCCCTGTTCAGTCAAACCCAGGTAGAATTCCTTTATGTCTTCATTTTCTCTAAGCTTTTCTACTGTGTCATCAAGGACGATGCGTCCATTTTCCATGACATATCCATGATCAGCGATACTTAAAGCCATATGAGCGTTTTGTTCAACCAAAAGAATTGTGACCTCTTCCTGTCGGTTAATCCGTTGAATAATCTCAAAAATTTCTCCAACCAACAGTGGGCTCAAGCCCATGGATGGTTCATCTAGGAGCAACATTTTGGGATGAGACATCAACCCCCGACCGATCACGAGCATCTGTTGTTCTCCCCCACTAATATATCCTGCTGCAACTTTTTTTCTCTGCGTGAGCCTCGGAAAATAATGGTAAACTCTCTCCAGATCCAACTTTATCTGCTTTTTGTCTCGTATGGTGTGAGCCGCAACCAGAAGATTTTCTTCAACAGTGAGATCCTCAAACGCTTTCCGCCCCTCCATGACCTGAAACAAGCCTTTTCTTACAATATTTTCAGGATCCATCTTGTCTATGCGCTCACCCCTGAACGTTATTGTTCCGTCAGTTATTTCGCCATCTTCTGATTTCAGCAATCCTGATATAGCCTTTAGTGTGGTGCTCTTCCCCGCTCCATTGTTGCCGAGTATTGTTACGATTTTGCCTTCGTCTACTTTCAAAGACATCCCTTTGATTACAAGTATGACCTGGTTATAGGTGACTTCCAGATTGTTGACTTCCAGTAAACTCGACATAGGCTTTATCCCCCGAGCCTGGAGTGAGCGAGGTCTTTTTCCCCCAAGTAGGCCTTTATGACTCGTTCATCTCTTCTAATTTCTGCGGGTAAGCCCTCAGCTATTTTCACCCCGAAGTCCAGGACACACACTCGATCAGAAATATCCATAACAACGCCCATGTCATGTTCAATAAGAATTATTGTTACTCCCCATTCCTCGTGAATATCCAAAATGAACCGCGCCATATCCTCAGTCTCTTCAAGGTTCATGCCTGTAACCGGCTCATCCAGCAAAAGCAACTTCGGTTTCATCGCCAACGCCCTTGCCAGTTCAACCCTCTTTTGCAAGCCGTACGGCAGAGTTCCGACTCTTTTCTTGCGGATGCTTTCAATCTCAAGGAGGTCGATAATTGTCTCTTCAATCTCTTTCCTAAGTTTCAATTCAGTGCGCCGAGCGTTGCCAAAATAATAACCGGCCGACAAAATTCCCGTTTTTAAATGAACATGGTGCCCCAGTTTGATGTTGTCTATAACAGTCATACCTTTGAACAACTCAACATTCTGAAAAGTCCTGGCAATTCCTAGGGCAGCGATATCATGAGTCTTGCTCTTGGTTATTTCCTGTCCCGCAAAGAAAATGCGTCCTTTGTTCGGATGATAGAATCTATTGATACAATTCAACAAACATGTTTT
>JAPLJJ010000107.1 GCA_026388665.1 Deltaproteobacteria bacterium | reverse complement strand
TTTTTTTGAGGTCCAAAATGTAATGGATTCTCAAAAAACTTCTCGTGATGAAATCAGGGGACATCTAGTAGAGTCCATAGCGCCGCCGCAACAAAACCTCATCAACAAAACCGTCAAAAAATGCGGCCACAAATCCATGACCCCGGACCCGATTACCGTCACAGCGAGGACACACATCCGGTCTGAGGCAAGGATAATTCCGCCCCTTAAAAACAATCTCCTTGATGGAAACGGGCACAAAGACTATCATCAGTGAACCTTTTGTAGGGTCTGACTAAGACCAGTACGTGTATCGGGCGGTCGCTCCCTATAAAGCCACCGTCCTCTTTCAGTCCATCTATTCTGATATTTTTCCCTCTCAGGTCAATACATCATGAGAAACATCACCCCATTTCTGTCCATAGAATGTGAAAAACAAGAGCCGTGCCCCTACTTACGGATTGTCCGCCACCTTTGAAACCGGAGGCAACCAAGGGGAGAACTTTGATGAGGAGAAACAAATGTCACGGTTAATCCCGTGGGATCAAATTAAGGATCAATATAGTGATGTCTTGGTCTTGGGAAATGGGGCTAGTGTTGCTGCTGCAAAAGGTTTCAAATACCAATCACTACTAGAGGTGGCCAAGGAAAATGGTTGGTTAAGTCAAAATGTTTCTGAGGTCTTTGATCACTTAAGAACAGATGACTTTGAACTAGTCCTAAACCTGCTTTGGCACACATTTCGTATCAACCAAGCTCTTGAAGTAACTGAGAACCGCTCCACAATAACCTATCATGAGATCAAGGAAGCGTTGATTCGGTCCGTTCAAAAAGCCCATGCCTCTTATGAAAAAATTAATCTGTCCCCTATGTGGGAATTCATGTACCGCTTCCGCACTGTTGTAAGTTTGAATTATGATTTGTTAGTCTATTGGGCAATGCTTGCAGGAAACGATTCTCTAGGGCGCTGCTTTAAGGACTGTTTTCTTAAAGGAGAGTTCCTGTATGATGAGTGGGAGGATTTTCGAGCGCCTATAACTGAATGTGATCATTCCACTCTGGTGTTTTATCCTCACGGGAATTTATGTCTTGCAACCAATGGTTCTAATTCCGACATGAAAATTATTGCGCATGGCGACAATTTATTGGAAACAGTTCTAGATACTTGGCGAAGCAATGAGGCTATCCCCTTGTTTGTTAGCGAAGGAACCAGTCGACAAAAAAAAGAGGCCATTGGTCGTAGTCGATACCTGAATACAATCTACAACTACGTTCTCCCAACACTCAAAGGCAATGTTCTTATATACGGTTGGTCTATGAGTGAGAATGATGAGCATCTTATTAGACGACTTATCAAACCGAAAACTCAAGCGGTAGCGATCTCTGTACATATCGGAGACAAGACAGACAGAGATGTCGAGAAAACGTGTAAGCTCTTGGAGTTGAAGATTCACAAGTATAGCCCAGAAGCAACAGTAACTTTCTTTAATGCAGGGGACCCAGGTTGCTGGATCCACACACCTCGCCGAAATTAAACCATTGGCATTATGCTTTCCGTTGTAAGAGGTAAATCATGAGGTTTTCCAAGGACGAGCGAGGTGGGATTATTGGCAGGCTGGTGGCGGTGGTAGCTTTTCTAGTAGTCGCTCTAGTGGTGTATGTGCTTTGGGCTGTCTTGCCGAACATCACAAAATTACTAACAGAAAATAAGCAGTTAAGACTGGCGATTACGAACCTGACGCAAGAAGATACGATTGGATATGCAAAGGTGATATGGCAGGGTGAGAGGGACGGGTACCCAGGAGTAAAATTCACTCGTCTCGTGTTCGTTGAAACAGACAGGAATAACAAAAGAAAAGAGGTCTTGAGAAAAGAATACGAGATCGAGGGCGATGTTATCCACTTCGATGCCCTCATCGTAAAATTTGGCAATAAAGTAGTAATGGATGGCAAGGAAAAAGCTCTATATCTGTGGCGTAGAGTCTATGGCGACCATACAAGCCCTGATCAAGGTTTTCCTATTGAGACTGAGGGAACTGAACCTGATCGTTACTCGGGATTGTTAGAGGAGGGTTCAAAGTCTCTGACTGTTTTCCAGCGGCTGGTAAACCCACTTTTTGCACCACAAAAAGACAAGTTCTGGTCAGAGATTTGGAAGTTATCACATGATAAAGACAAGTTGAGCGACATAGGCGTCGCAGCAATATATGGAAATGTTGTTTACAACCAGATGATTCAAGGCAAGATTTACGTGTTTAAAATTAGCCCCAACGGGAATCTATTCCCCGAAGAGATACCAGATCCCTCACCACCACCGATACCGCAATCACCGCCGCCACCGCTGCCAATCAAACCATATGGGGAAAGACTCTACGACAAAACCATTGAGGGGACAAAAACAGTAATTGAAAAAATAGATTCTTGGATCCCCGAACCTACTGGCAAGTGAAGCTAATTTAGCAGCGCTTGCGAGTTTGGTCGTCGTAGGCCATAACTCAAATACCGAATGCTTGCAGGTGCCGCTACTTCTTGACCCATCTCGGATCCTTCTTTGGCGCATACATCGTTTCGCAATTGCCATTTACCCCCATCCGAGAAGCGGAAGCCAGATCCTTCACGGCTCTATCTGTTGGAAATCATTCTTCAGTTCCCTGACACAAAATCGCGGCACTCCTTATAGGACGCCTTTGCATCTGTCAACAATAGGAGTGTCTTTCCATATGGAAGAGCTATGCCTGAAATACCTGGATCCCTATGATCCAAATTTTCTAGACACTCAGATCGAATTCCTGATCCAAATAACTCCTTAGACAACTATTTGATTTGTCTAGATTTCCCAATTCAGACTTACGCCTCCAGAACGCCTCAAGCCTGTTCTAACGGCTTTTTGGTCTTTCGGCGGCCCGCTCTTCCCGGAACAGCTTTACGAGGCTGTATTTAGGTACTAGGGGGGTTGTTCGCGTTCTTAGCACTTTGTTCCGGCCCATGAAGGGGAAAAGCGTAAATTCTTATGGAATAACAAGATGCTAGTCCAACTAGAACTGAAACATAATAATTATATCGGGGTATCCGGATGTCTCCCGTTACCCCCGATGTTGTGGTTTGCCTCTGAATGGATCAGTCTAGATTCAATTGCACTTTGCATTGATTACATTTTACAGCGCCTCGGAAAACTTTATTGCCGCATGCGGGACAAATATAGCGGGCTTCTTCATCAAGAACCCATTTTTCAGTTCCGACCTCTCGTCTATAGGGGACAGCCCTGAGAATAACCTTCTTGCCAACAGCCATGGAGAAATCGTCAATGTGCTGACAGGGAAATTCATCGCATTGATGACACCCTGTGTATCCTTTCTCTTTTGTGCAGTTCCTGATCTCACACTGGCTACAATGCATAAACCGTTCGTTCGATAAACAGCCACGGCACCGAATGTCTTTTATTGATAGATTTTCGCTATTTGGAAGCATCCCTTTACCGGCAGTTCCTCCCTTGTAGAGGTTTACGAGCCGCTCCTTTAGTTTAAGGTTATTGTCGCGGTGTGCGATGTAAATGGCGCAAACACCGCAATACAGACCACAAGGAGAAATTAGATCTGGGTTTGTTGTTATCGCTTTTGTCCTTCCTGATGCGCTAATCCGAATTTGGGAATCCTACAATCTCTCGTACTAAATATAGTGGGGAGAAGAGTCAACCGGATCCCTTCATAATTATATTCGGTGATACAACATTGGCTGACATAGTTGTCCCTACCATAAAGCCGGACGCTCGCGAGTCAGTTACCACGGTTCAAAAGACCTCACAACAGACTTTTTGCTCCCTGCCGTCCTTTGATAGTTCTCAGCCGGATAGCCTAAGGCTATAACCGTATAAACCTTCTCGTCATCTGGGATACCGATAGTTTTCTGGAGCCTAGCATCCCTCTTCATGGGCTCTACGGCCATTCCGATCAGGCAGCTTCCTAAACCCATGCTATGAGCGGCCAGGAGTATGTTTTGAGACGCAAGCAAAGCGTCTTCTTTGGGTAAAGTAGCTTTCGTCTTGCATCCAACCACAATGGCAGCGGGAGCCCCGTGAAACAGCCGATCAATACTGGAGCGGTCAAATTTCGCAAGTCCCTCTCTTACACTCTCGTAATATTCCCGGTAGTAAGTGTCTAGCTCTGGCTTTCCAATCAACTTGAGGAATAGTCGTAACAAACGGTTCTCTGCCATAGCGTTCAATTTCACGTAGAAGCTTCGAATACCTTTGCCAAGCGCCATGACCGCTTCCCGAGTCGGCAATATCGTAAAAGTCCACAGTTGGCAATTCGTGCCGGAAGGCGCTGTGCATCCGATTTTAACCAGATCATCCAGGATCGACCGATCGACAGGTTTGGGGAGAAAATTGCGACACGAGCGTCTTGAGGCCATTAGTCTTACCAACTGCGCAGTGTCGAAATCTCCATAACGAAGCCAATTCTTATCAGGCTCGAAATTAATGAATTGTGACATGGTTTCGTCTATCGCATCCACGTTCACTGCCCCTTCTGGGCAAATGGCCTGACAATGACCGCAGTTTAACGATCGATCACCGGTTACCTCAGCCTTGCCGTTGCGCATAGAAAGGGTTTTGGCGGGGCACACTTGGACACACAGTCCGCAGCCAGTGCATAAAATGCGATCAATAGTTGTAGTGACTTTTCCCAACATTTCCTTCCTCACAGATAAAGATTTTCATGATATCGTTCTTAAGGATCGTCCCTACAAAATCAGTAATGAACCATTGGTTCAAAAGAACTATTCCACCTCAGCCATCATTCTCTCCTTTGCGACTTTACCCAACCGTTTAATTCTGTACTCTTCCTTAAATGCTTCAGATTTACTCAATTCCCGAGACGACCAGACCAGACAGACAGGAAGCCTTGACCTGGTGTAACGGGATCCTACACCTTGATTATGCTGATGAACTCGCCGCTCTATGTCTGTTGTTGTGCCGCAGTACAGACTTCCGTCAGAGCATCGGAGAAGGTAAACATGCCAGGACGTCATTGAATTCCTAGTCTATTAATGAAAGAGACTCAGTATCAGATTCAGCCCGAAACACTGGTTCAACACAATCCGGGTTACCATAGACTGCTCTATTCACCCTTGGATTCACTGGAAAGTAGATCATTTCACTTGAAGGGTACGGCTGAAGCAGATCCCGACCCGAGACCTTGGGGATTAGCCATGAGTCATAATCTTTACTCGAGATTATGACAGGCATCCGGTCGTGAATCGGCCGCAAAAAATCATTTGATTCGGTAGTTATAATCGTGCACGATTCTAAAACAACATTTTCTTGACCTTCCCAATGCTCCCATAGTCCGGCGAAAGCAAATAAGCTTCCATTGGTCATTTGGATGAGATAAGGTTGCTTCCTTTCCTTCGTCTTCATCCACTCGTAGAAACCATTAGCTGGGATGAGGCATCGTCTGCTTTTGAAGGCCGCTCTGAAAGCGGGCTTTTGGCTCAAAGTTTCGCATCTAGCGTTAATTAGGTTAGACCCTATGGATGTGTCCTTAGCCCAGAATGGAATTAATCCCCACTTCAAATAGGTTAATCTTCTGGAATTGCTGCCCGGCTCCAGTCTTATTGTCGCAACTTCGGTCGTTGGGGCAATGTTGTAGCGAGGGCTCAGTTCTGGCTCTGTCAGGAGACCGAAGTGTTCCGCAAGGTCCTTTCCAGGACTGGTTAGGATAAATCTTCCACACATGGTAAGTTTCGCTCGTGGTTCTTTGATTTGAGCGCCAAACGCTAATTTTAGTGTTTCAACTCTATTTGGATAGATGTAAAGCAAAAAGGTTTGGGTTGAAAAGGATTCTCTTGAGAGATTTATGGAGAGGATTTAGTCAAAGACTTTGAACTGGCCGATTGTTTAGTTTTAATGTGCGGTGATATGTCTTCTTCTTCTCTTACTATTTTTCTTTACTCTTTAACAGTATACGGACTAGAAACATGACCGAATTAAGCTTGGAAAACACTTGGTTAACCTCCAAAAACCTAAAACAGCTTGCGTCGTTTCAAGGTCTATTCAGAAAGATCGGTTCTAAAGACATCCAGTTTGCATGTTATCTGGATGATGACCAAGAACGCCTCAAACGCTCATAGTTGATAGAAAAAAGGCTCTGTTGAAACATAGTGTAATATGAGGCGCAAACCCCAACAGGCTCCTATTCATCCTCAGGGAAAGCTTCGTAGTAGTCTTCACGGAGCTCATCGTAATAACCCCATCCAATGTTTCTGGAAGACTTCATGATTTCTTCGAGGCGCTCCCTAAAATCGTCACGTTGCTCCACCGGAAGGCTCAGGATCTTGTTAATGGCCTCCTTGTACATGAGGTTAAGGGCGTTGTAGAAACCCTCGTCCATGTCACCATATTCCACCGTGAACCGGGTGCCGCACTCCACAAAGAATATTTTCAGTTCAGCCTCACCACTGATGTCTCCCACGGCCTTGCAGTAACGCCTGATTGCTCCTTGGGCTCTTGAAATCTGAATGGGCTTGTCGCTGTAAATGTCAGGATACATGGACTCCTCAATGGATTTCTTAAACGGAGCCAGTGGATCATCCAAAACCCCAAAGCGAGCGTTAAGAAACTCCTCATTCTCTTTTGACAGGCGATAGAGGTCTCCCACAATCTGAATGAGCTGCTTGTGGTCCAGGTTGACTACCTTACTCTTTACATCTGACCAAGTTGGCCCTCGCTGTTTCTGTTTAACTACCAAAGGGGAACCTCCCACTTCATGTTCCGAGGCTTATCTAACATCCTCATCCGTTGATGTGCTGACAAACTAATTAACCCTATCAAGAGAATGGTTGCTCGCATCTCCATTGGCTCCATTCATCTCCTAATGCAAGAAAAATGGTTCGTCCCGAATGGCTGTCAGACATTCTTCAACGGAGAGGTCGAAGTAGATCTCATTCCACTGACCGGTATGCCGCATGTAAACAAGATTGAACCTTTCGTTTCCGATGTATGCCATTCTGGCGAACCGGAGTTCGAATGTGGGAGACAATGCATGGGGGCTGGGAGAGGCGTAAGTAGCGCAAAAGTAGAAATAGCTCTGGTACCATCTGGTCCAAATATCGATCATATAATTGATTTCCGGGTTCGTGGGCGGAGGTTTGATGTGTGCGGGCTTGAGATGTTTTTGGACAAGCTCATTGGCTTTTAAAGTGACGTCTTCTCTCAGATGATCAGGGACTGCAGGCTTTGAGCGCTTTGGCGTTGGAGGCATCCAGACACGAGGTTTTCGTTTCTTGGCCATGCAGGTCTCCTTCTAGCTTCTTACCGTTGAGTGTGCCAATCAATTACTGCTGGGCCGAGAAACTAGCATGGGTGGTTAAACAAGACAACACCCCAAGCCGGTGATTTTTTATTAATACGATTAAATTAATTGTCTTGTGGCTGCTTATAATTCAGGAGGTTATCTTTTGATGAATCTAGGCGCGATTTCCGACCCGGTTTTTTGAAAAAATGTAATTATATCCAATCGCATTTAATCGTAAAACGCCCTAAACAACGGTAAAATTGCGGTAACCTATTGATATGCCGTTAGTTTGTGCCGCCCTCTCACGGCGGAGACACCGGTTCGAAACCGGTTGGAACTGCCAAAGATTTCAGTGGGTTATAGCGGACACCGCCCATTGCCCCCAGACGTTTCCGCCGTTTTACACTTCTTTTGTAGATGGTTTTCCTATTTGAATGAAAAATCTGAATCTGTTTGCTCTTCTAACTATGTGTAATTGGAGATTTTTGTAATCTCGATCAGTTGTAATGAGATGCCTCGCGTCACAGTATAAATTTTGTGCGGCGGCATATCTATTGAATATTCTTTAACGAATCGGCAATTAATCTTCTGCCTCACTTTTTCTTGGCACTGGACTATGGCATGAGAGTTTCCTTTAGTCCCCCCAATCGAATTATGCTATTCTGTCCTCAAGCGATACTCAAACCTGGAGACGTCAGATCTCTGCCAATGAAGTGTTTAGTTCACGGCCTCCGTCAGGTAGACGAATACTGTTCAACCGGGGCACCCGCAGACAACTGACTATGAATATGAACATAATGGTGTAGATCATTTTTTTATGTTTTGTTTTCAAATCTAGGTGAAATACTTCAATGCCGTCAGATCGCCAGCAAAAACAAAGCCATGCAAAAATGAGGGAAGAATCTGATCTCTCCCTGGAAGTTGTCGTCTTACTCATCTTCGGAGTATTCTGGCTCTTCTTTGGCCTAATGCTGTTCAAAATTTACACCGGAGTTCTGCCATATAACCCAGACAGCGCCTACGGCCTCTTTCTGGTCATTGTTTCCTTTCAGATGATCACAATGGGTAAGACCCCATTTGGTG
>JAPLJJ010000154.1 GCA_026388665.1 Deltaproteobacteria bacterium | reverse complement strand
TCACCCGTTACATCATCCAAGAGTGAAGAAAAAGAAAACGTTTCGGCGAGTGTTCCGGATGACCCCAAGACCTGAAGCGCCTGTCTCATGCTCCTGGTTTCGAAACCGTAATTCAGACGGCTTTCTCCCTCGGCAGGATTGATGTACATTTCGAAAAGATGATTAGCTATAAGATATTCATGCTCCAGAGAATCCAGGCAAAGGACAGGGGTAAGAGGGTTATCGATGCGATCTCTAATTTTAGCGAAAAGCTTGTAAAAATACGGGTCGCTGGCCTTCATGCTCGTAATAACGATAAAGCTGGGACGTTCTGATAAATCACCGGAAGAGCACATTTCAAGCGCCATAGCCGTACTCTTGGCGTAGGAATCCACAACATGATTAAGGGAGTTCGCGAGCTTCTGCGAAATTTTACCTGACTCGATAATCATGAGCAGTTCGCAGACTTCCATTACCCCTGTGCCCATATCAAGCGCGGATAATCGAAATTGAGGCGGTATGGAGAAATTCTCTTTTTTGAGATGATCCACTATCTTCGCGAAATCAAAGTTGATAAGGATCTTGTTCGCATCCTGAGCTGCCAATTCTCTAATGATACGTGGACCAATCTTGCGCACGACGGATGCGAACAACTCGTCCAGGCTGAGCACCAATAGGTTGAGCCGTTCCTGGTCTATGCCTTTAAGTTCAGAGAGGATTGCCGCAATTGATTTTAGAGGAGTTACCTTTACGTAACCCTTCATGCTTTGTTGTAACTCCCTAGACTCTGCGCGGAAAAGAAAATTCAAGTCATTAGCAGCGAGTGTAGAAAACGAGAGAGGACTGCATAGCGATGCGTTTGTGGTGGCCTGTCCTCTCTGGCTCCGCAGAAGTTGGACCAATTCCCACGCGATAAGCGCACTACGATTCAACGAGCTGTTGTGCAGTCTTTTCCATGATTCGTCCCGAACCTTTTCCGTAAGCACGAAAATACCGTCAGGCAAGGGGCCAAGATCTCCGCCGCTGCAAACTATATCGGTCACATCGGTAAGTCTGATTCCGTTTTTTATCAAGATATTCATTATCTGGAGAGCGAGTCCTTCGGGAGACACTCCATAGGTTCTAAAATCAATCTCGCTACGGAACAAGACAACCAGACCCTGGACAGCCAGGACGTAGACCTCGTATCGCTTGGCTATAATTGCGACTGTTATTGTCCGGCGAAGTTTGGCGAAGGCACGAAACACAAACTGTTTGCTCAGTTCCGGGGCTTTTCTCCGAACAATGTTTTTCAATATCATCCGGATAAGAGGATGTTGACGTCCAGGAGTCGCGCTCCGGCAAAGGCTTGTTATGTAAAGAGATAACAGGTCCCCGTAAGCAGGTACAATCTCTTTCTTATTCTTTACTTCATCCAGTCCGGTCTCTATGCGACTGAGAAATCGCGCCAGTAAATCTTGTTCCTCCGGGGTTTCTGCGATCTGCTCCAATTCCCTAAATTTGGGAGTTGCCTCGTTGTAAAGGAAAGAACCGAGTGTGCTGAAATCCTGGTCGACTGTCTGGGATTTCTTGAAAAGTTCCTTGATCTTGGAAAAAGAATAGTCTGGGGAGACGGGTGGACCTTCTGTTTTCCCAGCAACAGGAATCCTGTCGAAGTATCCTGTTTTGGTTAGGATTTGGTCGATATTGCGCAGCAAATCATCAAATTTTGGGGCGCTATTCATTATTTGTAACCGAATTACAATGCCCTGCTTTGTGAAATACAAGGCAAGACAATCTGCTGATTTCAGGGGTTGTCCTTGAAATGCCTTTCGAGTAACTCATTCCATCTCTTGTCCGTAAAATCCTGTAGTTGGGCAAGATGATCGGGAGATATCTTTCTGAAACGAGTCTGTCCTTTGATGTAGTCAGCGACAGTTTTCTTACGACCTTTCTTGGCGATGGCCAGAGAACGGGACGTTAGGCTGAACCTACCTTCTTTTATTTCAAATAGGGCATGAATCCCAGCTTCAATTGCAAGCTTGCCCATTTTTACCAGGTCTTTGTTCGGGAATCCCCATCCAGGAGGACAGGGAGCGTGAACTTCAATGTACCGTGATCCTTTTACATTCTTGGCAAATTTGACCTTGTCAAAAAGATCGAAAGGAAAAGAGGGAGACCCTGTGGCGATATAGGGAAGGTCATGAGCCTCGACTATTCTTATCATATCCTTCTTGTGCTGAAGTTTGGCAAGAATCGGTGTTGTCGAAGTGACCGCGCCTAGCGGACTGGCGCTTGATCTCTGGGTGCCGGTATTCATGTAACCTTCATTGTCGTAACAGACATAGATAAAATCAACCTTACGCTCAAGAGCGCCTGACAATGCCTGTATCCCAATATCATAGGTCCCCCCGTCACCAGCGAACGCTACAACGGTGTAACCGGTTTTCCCTGTCGCATTGAGGCCGGCGACTATACCTGACGCAGCGGCCCCGGTAGCGGCAAATGGGTTGTTGATGCAGACTACCTTCACTGGAGTGATGGGATACACCCCGTGCAACACGGTCATGCAGCTTGCAGGAACCGCGACGATAGTCTTACCCTCATCAAGGGCCTTTAACGCGTGTCTGTAGGTGAGCATTAACCCACATCCGGCGCAAGATCGTGTTCCCGGTAGGATATGCTCAGTCTTCGGTAGTTGTTTAACAGAAATTGTAGCCATTTTATATTATCCTAGGATTTTTCCTGAATGTTCTAAAGTTAGCTCTCAGTGTAAGATGCCGTGATTAGGCGTGCCGGCCTAACTGCGGACATCCAACCAGCAGAATTTTGTCGCTCCTTTTGTGCATTCGAGAGTCGCTTTGGCCAATTGATCCGGTCTCACATCCCTGCCGCCTAATCCGACAACGTAAGAAGAAATCGCGGGTCGTGAACTACAATCGTACATGGCTGCTCTTGCGTCCATTGCCAGGGCCCCCTGGTACCCATAGCTGACGTCCTTTTCAAAAAAAGTGACAGTCTTCATCCCGGACAAAGATTCAACAATTTCCGAAGCAGGGAAAGGTCTGTAGACTCTAACACCCACTACACCCACCTTAAGGCCTTCCTCTCTGAGGCTGTCTGCTGCGAGTGTACACTCCGATGCAAGTGAACCCATGCTTACCATAGCGTGTTCTGCGTCTTCCATTCGGTATGTCCAAGTCGAGCCGTCCCAATTTCTTCCAAAAATATCCAAAAATTCCTTGTCTGCTGCTTTTATCGTATCAAGAGAACCTAGGATGTCTTGCTGCAAACGGTATCTGAATTCCATGTAACCGGGCATAACAACCCCGTTTGCATTAGGTCTCGGATCACTCAGGATGAGAGGATTAATATTCATTGCGGTCTGACCATCTATTCCTGATCTGTCTTCTAGAGGCGGTAAAAACCTGTCAACCTCTTCCTGTGAAGGAACGTCAACAGGTGTGCTTGTATGGGAAAGAATAAATCCATCGTAACAGACCATGATGGGGATCTGAACTTGTTCCGCAATCCGATAGGCTTGAATGACACTATCCAATACTTCCTGAGAATTCCTACAGTAAAGCTGAATCCACCCTGTGTCACGTTGAGAAACTGTGTCCTGCTGATCGTTTAGAATAGTCCACGGCGCTCCAACGCCGCGATTGACACACGCCATGACTATCGGAGCCCTGCTTCCGGCAGCCCAATGCAACATCTCGTGCATATATAATAGCCCGTTTGCGCTGGTAGCAGTGAACACCCGTGCCCCCACCTGGGAAGCAGCGACCACTGACGCCAAAGCAGAATGCTCACTTTCAACCGTAAGGTACTCCGCCTTCAGCGCTCCACTTTCCACCATTTCAGCGAGTTCCTCAGTTACTGGGGTTTGAGGAGTTATAGGATACGCGGACACCACCTGGACGCGACACAACTTCGCCGCCAGGGCGGCCGCTGTGTTAGCCGTAATTATTTGAATTTCACCCATTGGTATAACCTGTTAGTCAACTTGTAGACTTTGCAGTTTGGTTGTCAAAATCTGTTTATTGATACTGTTTGGTAACAACTCAACGTGAGTCAACGCCGAAAAGTTGTGAAAATTACCATAGTGACGGCTCATTTATCATCGACCATTTCTATGGCTTTTCTTGGACATTCTTCTGCGCACACACCGCATCCTTTGCAGTAGGTGAGGTCTATTTCCAGGGGAAAAGATGATGATATTACCCCATCGGGACAGTAAAGCCAGCATAACAGGCAAGAATCCTTCTGGGAGCACTTGCCATGGTCGATCTTCGGGGTCTGAGACCGCCAATCACCGGTTTTTCCGGCTTCCCCTTCCGCCGGCGTTGAAATGGTTCGAATAGGAGATAAATTGTCTGACAAGATGGACTCCTGGGATATAAAATGATTAACCCGCAAGGAAAGACAACGGGAATTAATTGTAAGAGTTGACTTCTAGATCTCCGCTTATATCTGGAAAGAACAGGCTGTTCATAAAGTTTCCTAAAAAAACGACCGGATATCAGCCAGGTTTCTGACCTCACTCAGCGAAAACGTTTCATGCTTGCGCAATAAAAGACATCATTTGTAGGTCAACTATTTCAGTGTTCTCAAATGCCAGTTCGAGGGCCTTTAGGTTTCGGTCGAGTGGTTTTCCTCTGAACTTGTGTTGTATTGCTTTACGGACATTGTCTATTCCGACAAAATTTGTTGCGGCCACCAAGGGTCCCAGAATCGAGGTGGAAACCAGCACATTTCCTTCAACTATCAGGCCGGCTGTTTCCGAACAATGATAAGCGTTTGAGACGGCGATGGTGAACGGGCCGTTTATATGCAGATCGTGCGCTGATTTGGATGAGTTTATTACAAGCAACCCGCCAGCTTTGAGGTTAGATGTTACATTCACCATTTCCAGCAGGTTTTCGTCCAGAACAACGGCTATGTCCGGGAACAGCACATTTGAGAAAGTCCGAATCGGTTCTAAAGAGATGCGAGTGTGAACGCTCACCGGAGCGCCGCGTCTTTCTGAAAAATATGTGGGTTTAGCGCTTACACCTTTGAACCCTGCATAATAGGCGGCTTCAGTGAACACTTTTGCTGCGGTGACTGCGCCTTGCCCACCCCTACCGTGCCAGATGATTTCATAGTTTTGGTGTCGTTTCATGATTGATCCTCAATTGTTAAAGCCCCTAATCATAATTAAGTTCGGATCAACGGTCAAGCAAGAAATCAAGAAATCGGCCCTTGCCAAAGCCCCGAAAGGAAAGATATAAAGATTGGATCTTGAAGATTTGATCAGAAATTAGGATATGAAGCCCTGGAACGAAGCGGACATTATTGTTGTAGGCGCAGGACATGCCGGCTGCGAAGCTGCGCTGGCCGCAGCCCGAATGGGATTCACAGTGTGGCTGTACACCCTGAATGTGGACACCATCGGGCTCATGCCGTGCAATCCATCCATTGGCGGGATAGGGAAGGGCCACCTGGTAAAAGAGGTTGACGCCCTTGGTGGCGAGATGGGAGTTGCCGCGGACAAGAGCTGTATCCAGTACAAACTGCTAGGGGTTAGCAAGGGGCCTGCCGTCCGTGGATCAAGGATGCAATGTGATCGGCTTGATTACTCGATAGCGATGAGGACCGCTGTTGAGGCTCAAGAGAATATACTAATACGGCAAGAGATGGTGGACGGCCTAATTGTCAAGGACTCGAGCTGCCGCGGTATTGTTGAACGAACCGGTTACGAGGTTACCGCCGGGGCTGTAATTCTTGCGACCGGAACCTTTCTCGATGGGACCATACACGTTGGTCCGGTAAACTATAAAGCGGGTAGGGCAGGCGAGTTTCCTTCGATCAGCCTTGCCATGCAATTGAGAGAACTGCGGTTTCCTTGTGGCCGCTTCAAAACAGGGACACCTCCCAGGATCAAGAAATCAAGTATCAACTTCTCAGTAATGGTGGAAGATAGCGGGGATGCGGCAGTCCAACCTTTTTCTTCGAGGACGGAATCTATCAACAGACCAATCAAGTCCTGTTTCAGAACTCACACGTCTCGAGCGACTCACGAATTTGTCCAAAAACATTTGCTAAGATCTTCTCTATATTCAGGCGCTATTCAAGGAAAGCCCGCCCGGTACTGTCCTTCGCTGGAAGACAAGATCGCGCGGTTCCCGGAACGTCTTAGTCATCCGGTAGTAGCCGAGCCGGAGGGGCTGAACACAACTGAAATATATCTCAAAGGGTTAGGCAATTCGTTACCTGCCGATCTCCAGTATGAGTTACTTCATACAGTTCCAGGTCTGGAAGAAGCCGAAATAGTGCGCCCGGCGTACGCGATAGAATACGATTTTGTTGACCCCAGATGTCTCAAACTTACTCTTGAAACCAAGGCTGTGGCCAACCTTTACCTGGCGGGACAGATAAACGGCACTTCCGGCTATGAGGAAGCGGCCGCTCAGGGTTTGATGGCCGGTATCAACGCAGCCCTGAAATTGTCAGGCAAACAGCCAATGGTTCTGGACCGGTCAGAGGCGTATATTGCGGTGATGATAGATGATCTTGTAACACGAGGGGTAGTAGAGCCTTATCGCATGTTCACATCCCGTGCCGAACACAGGCTTTTGCTTCGTGAAGATAACGCCGATGAACGTCTGGTAAAGAGGGGCGAATCAGTCGGTCTCGTTACTTCCGAGACAGTTAAGATAGTAGAGAAAAGAAAAGAAAATTTAAGGCGCTATCTCGATCAACTCAATGAGATCAAAATCAAACCGTCCGTTGAACTCAACGATCTGGTTCTTTCCCGTGGAGGGACGGAGATCCGGGAAGCGATGTCAGCGGCAAGAGCCCTGAAGAGACCGGAAATCGATGTGTGTGATCTTCTCTCGCTCGGTGTATTAGGCCCCGACAATATCGACCCTAAATTGGCTTCTCAAATTGATATAGAGCTAAAATACGAAGGATACATCCATAGACAGCAACGTGAGGCCGACCAGTTTGCCAAACTCGAGAGGGTAGCAATACCGGAAACATTTGATTATGAAACTGTGTCGGGATTGTCCCGTGAACTAAAAGAACGTTTGAGTCTCGT
>JAPLJJ010000010.1 GCA_026388665.1 Deltaproteobacteria bacterium | reverse complement strand
GTTCGTTAAAATTTCGGCTTCCATTTTAGGATCCAGATGCGCATACGTCCCTACCGCGCCGGAAATCTTACCCACTGAGATGGTCTCAAGCGCAGCGTCCCATCTCTTGAGATTTCGTCCCATTTCAGAATAGAATATTGCGAGCTTCAGGCCAAATGTCGTAGGCTCAGCGTGTATCCCATGTGATCTTCCTACCACGGGGATTTTTTTGGCTTCGAACGCTCGTTCTTTGAGGGCGGCCATGAGTTCGACAATACCTTCCCTTATCAGAAGACCAGCCTGTTTCATCAACAAAGAGAGAGCGGTGTCAACCACGTCGTATGACGTGAGCCCCCGATGGATGAATCGGGAATCTTCACCCACAAACTCCGCGACTGAGGTTGTGAAGGCTATCACGTCGTGACGTGTGGTTTTTTCTATTTCATTTATACGATCCACATTAAAAGAAGCCCGATCCTTAATTCGTTTCATGCAGGACTCGGGGATTATTCCCCGTTTGGTCCATGCCTCACATACCGCGAGTTCAATTTCGAGCCACTTTTGAAAACGGTTTTCCGGTTTCCAAATATCTTCCATTTGTTTACGTGAGTAACGACTTATCAAGATACATATCCTTTCTTTATCGCACTGATCCACATGTTACACATTATTGGGCTATAGCATATTGTAGCATTGTCGGGTAAGAGAGTGCCCTCATTAGGGTATCATTTTATCCTTAAGTAAGCCAGGCGGAAATCTTTATGTAAACTCCGGTCAGTCCGACACGTTGGCATATCTTCACAATAGGCAAAGGCAAAGTTTTTTCCTCAAAACATATTGCGATTTGAGGTCGGAGTTATTATTTACACTATAAGACATACTTGTTGAGAGGAGATTGAAAAATGACTTCCGTTTCTCCCAGAAGAGTTCAGAAAGCTCAACAGGTCGTTCGGGAACTGGAAAGGGTTACCCCTTATATGATCGAAGGATTTTACGGGAACTTTCTGAGACGATTCATGGATTGTGACAAATCACGCTGGACTAAAGATCTATCGATATATTTAAGCAATTTTGATGCAGACTGCCAGGAATTCGGAGACGAGGTCGCTGATGTTCTCTGGCAACGTTTCGAAAGAAGAATTTCCTGTTAACGATAAGCTGGCGCCACAGGTTCCCGATCCACATTGATTTTTCTTGGGCCTTCTACAAAAAGATAAGGGCGAGCGCTATTAGGCGACTCGCCCTTATGATTTTAAGAGCTATTCTGAATCCAGCGATTCAGTCAATCAAGATTCTACGGCCTCTACCGGCGGGGCGCTCACACCTTTGGGCTTAGTGGGCAGCATAACATTTCGGTTCGCTGATTTTGCCCAGGCAATCGCGACGGTTCTGTATCCAAGGTGAGCAAACTTCGAGAATGGTATATACAGTAGTAAGGTTAGGACAAACCATAGGTGGAACGCATACAACACATACGCTCCTCCTGCCCAACCGGCCCATCTCAAAAGCTCCGTTAACAGCCCGCTAAAACCTGTCGCGCATATAACCAGGAGGAAAAACCAATCGAAATATGAACTTCCTCCAGTCTGATCAGGCGCTGTCAACCTTCGGAACAGCATTATTCCAAGTCCGACCACGAAAGCGATAGCGCTGACGTTTCCCAAAATTTTGATCGGGATAGTTCCAGGACCATTTTGGGAAGGCGGTAACATACCCAATATGTCTACGTTGAACGCGACGATGGCGGTTGTCACTGCTAGACCGATCATACCCCAAAAAGTCAGGAGGTGCGATGTATATCTGATGTTGTTGGCTTCGCACTCCTTGAAAGTCGTGTGAGGAAGTATCTCCGCAAGCGCTTCGACAAGACTAGGGATGAAAGGCTTTCTAGCTGTTCCGAGAGGAATCGGGTTATATGTTTCCAGATTATTCAAATATGACTTGAGACTCATAACCAGGGAAACAACCGAAAAGGCAAGAGCGGCAGTGAATATGATCTGAATCAAAGGC
This sequence comes from Deltaproteobacteria bacterium, assembly GCA_026388665.1. Lineage (GTDB taxonomy): Bacteria > Desulfobacterota > Desulfomonilia > Desulfomonilales > Desulfomonilaceae > CAJBEZ01. The sequence continues at coordinate 3,801 of JAPLJJ010000010.1, read as the reverse complement.
AAATATATGAAACCATCCTTAGGAGACAGGTGATGGGCCGAATATTTTACAGCCCCTTCAGGGAAACCGAAACCACTAATCACGAGAATTAGCAGTAATATGACCGCCGGGATCCCTAGGGCAAGCACGAACATCGAGGATTCACCGACCAGCTTTCCAAAGAAACCTGGTTTAGCGTTGTTTTGAATCACCATTTTTCGTACGGCCTTTAGAGCGTCACCAGGATTGGCCCCTCGCGGACACTGGGTCGAACAATCGTTGCACTGATGACACAACCACACGTCAGGGTCATTCAGAAGTTTATCCTTGAGACCCCATTGGGCCCAGATCATTTCCTTACGAGGGTATGGGTTATTGTCAGGCGCCACTTTACACGCGACCGAACATGTTGCGCACTGATAACACTTCTTCAGATCACCACCGCCGGCAGCGATTAGGTCCTTTGTAAACTGAAGATCAGGTTCAGCGACTATGTCTCTCGCCATGATGAACCTCCTTAGAAACCTTTGTATGGATTGGGGTCAAATTCAGAGAGTCTTTCCATGAAATCATCAACTAGCTTGGGTATCATGGCGTACTCGTCAATTGCGAGTTGATGCACTCGGATTCGGTCTGATTCCAGAACTAGCCGTTGCAGCGTCTCGCTGATTTTCCCCATTCGGTATTCGGCCAGTTCGCTACCTTTGATGAAGTGACATTGGTAATCGTCGCCATACTTGCATCCGATCAACAGGATACCATCAATGCCCTTGGAAAGAGCGTCGGCTATCCAGACCATGTTGATGTTACCGAGGCAGCGCAATGGAATAAATCTGACGTGCGGGCTATAGTTCAAACGATGGATGCCGGCCATATCAATCGCCGGCAGAGCGTCGTTCTCACATATAAAGACTACAACGCGCGGCTTTTCAGCGTACTCGTCCGGCACTTCAATGGCCTTTACCATCGAACCTATCATATCTACGGAATGGTCCTTAAAAGAGATGATTCTCTCCGGGCAGGACCCCATACATATAGCGCAGCGTCTGCAACGCGAAGGATTAGGTAACGGTGTGCCGTCCGGTTTCTCGTCGTAGGCGCCGAACGGACATTCCTCAGTGCATCGCTTACACTGTGTGCATCGCTGTAAAAAGATCTGCGGGAAAGAATCGTCACCGGCCCTTGGATGGACCGCTTTACCTTGAGAAACAAGCTCAGCGCACTGAATCGCCTTTAACGCGGCGCCCATTGCGTCAGTCTCGCAACTGAGGATGTCCATCGGTCCACGGACGCAACCGGCCGTATAAATACCGGTTCGCTGAGTTTCGTAAGGAAAGCATATGAAGTGTGAATCATTGAACCCATAAAGGTTTTCCGGTAGGAACGGGCCCTGACGATATTTCAGGTTTAGGATCGCAGCATCCTTGGTTACCGGTATCATTCCCGTCGACAAGACCACCAGATCAGTTTTGACCTTAAGAGTTTCTCCCAATAACGTGTCCTTCATTTCGACCGTCAGGGAGGAACCGCCATTAGTCACAGACACCGGCGTGCCCTTGGACATGAAGACCCCAGGGTCATCCTGAAGCGAACGATAGAATTTCTCATACTGTCCCGGCGCCCTCATGTTTTCGTAGAAAATGTAGGCCTTACCGTTAGGATTTGTTTTTCTGAGATAGTGCGCCTGTTTAAGGGCTACGAGAGAACCAACCGCAGAGTTGTATAGCCACGGATGCGCTATCTGATCGTCGACCATCTCCACAAATGCGACCGTGTTGACTTCCCGACCGTCTGAAGGCCTTACAAGTTTGCCCTTTGCAGCAAGTTCCTCCATCTGAACACTGGTTATGACATCCGGATGGGAACCATAACCGAACTTCTCGAGCGCAGAAGGATCTTCCGGTCTCCAGCCTGCCGCGAGAATAATAGCTCCGGCAGAGACTTTCTCATGGTCAAAGTCAAGGGTTTCAGGAACAGGCGGCAACTTGGCGGCTTCTTCCTGCGATGTCTGGGCTGGTTCAGGTTCCTCGGTCCCTTTGTTTTCCCTGGCTTTTTTCTCTACCAGCCACTGATTCTGGATAGCGTCCAGTTCCTGGCGCCATGGTCCGTCAGGTCTTATTATTACGTCAAACATGCCTGGCGCCCCGGATATACTGAATACTGTTGATCCGAGGAATACCTTGATCTTGTCGTTGCCCTCAACGGCTTTGATCTTTTCCGGGATTGGAGGGTCTACCAGCTCATCATAAGGAGGTTTCCCCGTAAAGACTTTCGGAAACTTGTTGAGCCACCCACCAAGTTTTTGCTCTTTTTCAACCAGATATACCTGATACCCGGCTCCTGCAGCTCCAAGAGCGGCCGTCATGCCGGTGATTCCACCGCCTATGACCAGCACACCCTTTTCGCTCGGGTCTGTAAAGGCCGGTCTGTCTTCGTACTTCCCTGCCTTCGTCAGGCCCATTCGCATGTAATCTTCCGCAAGCATCTGTGTATCTTCATCGTTCGCAGGATGGCACCATATTACATGCTCTCTGAGATTGATCCGTTCCGTAATTACGTTTTCAAATGAAAACTCTTTCTGAAAGACCCTTGACGAAGGGCCTGCGATAACAACCGCCGTCAGGTTTTCAGTTGCGATATCATTTCTTATGATGGCGAGTTTTTCGGGGTCGCTCCAATAGGGCTCTGCTCTACACACCACGGCCTTGAATTCCGAAGTGGCGACGGAGGAAAGAGCGTCAATGTCCAGGGCTTCGCCGATTCCATAACCAGTGTCGATATATACGCCGATTTTGTGATCCATGGACTTACCTCCCCACCGTATCCTGAAGGGCCTTTAAGGCAGCCCCAGTAGAATCTTGCAGGCACGTTCCAACGTCCATAGGCCGTTTCGAAACACCTGCCGCATGAATTCCCGTATCTGAAACTACAAAGCCGTACTCGTCGTATTGCACTCCCGGCGCCGGAACCTTTTCAAGGCTCGTGGTCGGTTGCATACCGGTGGCAAGGACCACCATGTCAAAGGCGCTACGGATTCTCGATCCGGAAAGAATATCCTCTCCTTCAACTATTACGTCTCTAGTCACAGGATCCTCAAATATATTGACTATTTTCCCCTTCGTGAGGTGTATCTTCTCGTCATTACGAACCCTGTCGAAGAAAAATTCGAAGCGTCCGTAGGCCCTCAGGTCTATATAAAAAATATGCGCCTCTGCGTCCGGATTATAATCTCTCAGATATGTGGCCTGTTTCAGCGAGGCCAAACAACAGATTGATGAGCAATAGGGCAAGTGGTTTTCATCTCTGGAGCCCGCGCACTGCACGAAGGCTAGATTGTAGACTTTCTTACCATCTGACGGCCTGACAATTTCACCGCATGTGGGGCCGTTTTTCGCCGCAAGGCGTTCCATCATCACATTTGTGATCACATTCGGATATTTTCCAAATCCAAGCTTGTCAAGTTTGGTCGCGTCATAAGGAACCCAGCCGGTAGCCCAAACTATAGACGAAACTTGAACGGTCAATGTTTCCGGTTTGGCGTCTAGATCCAGTCGAATCCCTTTAGATCCAAGTGATTCAACGAAGCTGTTAAAATCAGCGGATCCTTTGACCTTGTTTAGGGCTTCAGCGTCAGCGATCAGATTCATGGGATAAGCCATTTCGTAAGGCAGACGCACCGCCTTTGTCATGTCCATCCCGTAGTTGAATTCGTTTGGAATCTCAACGGGGCAATCTTCAACGCACTTAGAAGTCCCTGAATGATCTTCGATGTGCCTCGGCATAATCTTGATTGTCGCGGTGTAAGAACCAGGCGAACCAGTG
>JAPLJJ010000145.1 GCA_026388665.1 Deltaproteobacteria bacterium | reverse complement strand
GCCATTCTGAATGATTTTGTGAAGAAACTGATTTCATTTTTCCGGAGCAAATGGTAGGCGCTGATTCCCATGACAAAGAATCCAGCGACAAGGTATCCGGAGAAAATGGTGTGTAAATAATTGGTAATAGCGTAGGGTTGAATGATAACCGCCAGAAAATCCGTGAGTTCTGCGCGACCGCCTCGTATTTCATAACCAACAGGATGCTGCATCCATGCATTGGCGGTTATGATCCAGAACGCCGAAACGTTAGAAGCAATCGCGACGAGCCAAATACATGCAGCGTGCATTTTGGGTTTGAGTTTATTCCAACCGAAAAACCACACCCCTATAAAGGTAGATTCTAGAAAGAAAGCCACAGTGGCTTCTATAGCCAATATTGACCCAAAAATGTCTCCAACATACTTGGAATAGCCTGCCCAGTTTGTGCCAAACTGAAACTCTAAGGTTATGCCCGTCACAACCCCAACAACAAAGTTGATCAGAAACAAATGACCCCAGAATTTAGTCATTTTTTTATATTCGGGGTTTCCTGTCCGAACATACCGAGTCTCCATTATAGCGACAATTACAGCCAATCCCAGTGTCAGAGGGACGAATATGAAGTGAAACAAGGTTGCCACGGCAAATTGTAGGCGAGACAAAAATATAGGATCCACAGAAAACTCCTTTTACAAACCTAGGAGATAAGGGTTTTGGTAATCTTTAAGAAGGAAAGGGCGCTGGTTCAAAAAAACGTGAATAGACTCTTCCTAGTCAATTCAATAACGAGATTGCTTTGTTCACCAAATCCGACACCCTAAAAGCTGTTAACTTGTCGTCAAAGAATGTTTTAAATTCCTGATGGTCATCCACGAGTCCTTGGAGAAAATCTTTCTTGTTTCTTGCCCCCAGAAGCCCGAAAGCAAATGCGCTAAGACCTCTGATCGCCGGGTCACTAGAACTCAAGTATTTTTGTAGATGGGGCAGCGCTGGTCGCATAAGATCTGGGCGGACCATAGAAAGTCTGGCCACACCCCAGACCAAGCCTTTTTGTAACGCCTCGAACTCTAAGAAGTTTCCTTCTTCATCGAGATACGAAATCAATATCAAATGATATTCCGATGCAAGTCTATCGCTTCGAGCCATTATTTCGCTCATGGATTCCGGCGCGCCCCAACCAATTCCACCAGATTCATCATTCAGACTCCACATTAGTCGTCGCATAATGATCCGAGCAGACTCAATGTCGAGTTCGGCCATCTTTGAAACAACGGCGCCTATGCCGGTTATGGCTCTCCATCTTACTAATTCGTCGTGATCCATTAACAAGGACAATAATGCATTAACTACAGGGAGTCCCGGAAGTTGATCCAACAGGTTCAGGCTGGAGTTAAAATCTTTGCTCCTGAGCAATTCCAGAACCTTCTTTTTCAGGTTTCGACCTGTCAACTTGTCCAACGCTATCACTCTGTTCCAAAAACTCAATCATGGGGATCTAGTCTGGGATCGCTTCTTTTATTGCCCTACCAATTTCACGACCAAGATCCACACACTTCTTAAGGCCCTCGTGATTTGGGACAAATTGCTGGTTTACTCCAGAACCGAAAACCTTCATTTTCATCTCTTCCATCGACTTAGCAATTTGCTTCACCGCTTCACCGCTCCAACCATATGATCCAAATGCCGCTCCGAACTTGTCAATCGGGCGCAAACCCTTCATGTAGCAGAGTAGATCAGCCATTCTAGGAAGCATCCCATTGTTAAGTGTGGGAGATCCGATTATAACAGCCTTTGAATCTATAAGTTCCGTGATAACATCGCTTCGGTGATCGCCTTCCAGGCTCATAACCTTTACACTTATTCCGGATTCGATCAAACCATCCTCGATAGCCTTAGCCATCATCTCCGTGCTATGCCACATGGTGTCAAAAATTACCAAGGCTTTGCGTTTGCACTCCTGCTTACTCCATTTATAATAAGCTTCTACTATTTGATGTGGATTGGTACGCCAGATTAAGCCATGGTCAGGGGCAATCATATCTATTTCCAGGTTCATCTTCTGAACATCTGCGATAAGTTTTTGAACCAGCCCAGAGTAGGGTAAAAGGATGTTAGCGTAATACTTCACTGCGTGACTCATCAATTCAGGGCCATCAACCTCATCATTGAATCTTTCACTTGTCGCCCAGTGTTGCCCAAATGCATCGCTCGAGATCAACAGAGCGTCTTCCTTTAAGTACGAAAACATACTATCCGGCCAGTGAAGCATCCGGGTTTCCAAGAACGAGATCGTCCGTTTTCCTATTGAGATCTCCGCACCTGACTCAACCACCTCATAAGGCCAGTCGTCCCTGTGATAATGGTCGAGGAGCGCCTTTTTCCCTCTGGCCGAGCAAAAAACTTTTTCAGGTTTGACTGCCTCCAGAATCTCAGGAATCGAACCTGAATGGTCTGGTTCCACATGGTTCACAACAAGGTAGTCAATCTTGCTAGGCTCGATTACTTTGTAAATGTTGTGGAGCATGTCATTCTTGAAGGGTTTCTTCACCGTGTCAAAGAGTGTCACTTTGTCGTCGAGCACTAGATAAGAATTATAAGTCGTTCCTTTGTTGGTGGAATATCCATGAAAATCACGGATATGCCAGTCAACCGCTCCAACCCAATGCACTCCATTTTTTATTTCAACAACAGTTCGCAATTTTTCCTCCACATTGATTAACATTTCTCGCTCTCCAAAAAAGAAAAGGAACAAAATTACACCTGTATTCTCAAACACACAAATGATTGAGAATAAACTTCAGTGGCGCTCAATCGTCTCTAGCTGATCTGGAGGCGAGAAAATCCCCTTACTCGGGAGAAAATGAGTCTTTATCAGCTCCGCAGACTGGACAAACCCAGTCAGCCGGAAGATCGGCAAAGGCTGTTCCCGGATTTACACCATTGTCCGGGTCTCCGGACGCCGGGTCATAAACATAACCACATACCTGACAAACATATTTCTCCATGCTTTCTACTCCTCCTTCATGAAACTCAGCCTATATTTTGGCCTTTGAGTTTTTCTTTCAAGTAGCAAGAAAATGATATCGTTGTCTTATATTTCCTTCTATTTTCCGGTTACTTTCTTGCCAATTTCGCGTCCATAATCCTGGGCCATCTGCATACCACCCTGAATAGCGGCGGATTTCAGTCTCAATGGTCCACCAACCATGTCCATC
>JAPLJJ010000069.1 GCA_026388665.1 Deltaproteobacteria bacterium | reverse complement strand
GGTGATCGATAGTTTGCCGGGGGTATTTTACCTTATCAACGCCAAGGGCAAGATATTTAGATGGAACACCAACGCAGAGATGGTTACAGGCTATTCAGGCCCAGAGATCTCGAGTATGAGGGCGATCGATTTTATTGTCGACGCTGATAAGAATATCTTAACAGAAGAGTTTAGCCAAATCTCTAAGAAAGGTGAAATTGGCATAGAAGCGCATTACCGTACCAAAGCCGGCGGCGCGATTCCTTACTATTTCACAGGGAGAATGGTCGAAATTGATCAGTCGAAATGTGTTGTAGGAGTGGGGATCGACATTTCAGATAGGCTAAGGGCTGAAAAGGCTTTAGAGGAAAACGAACGACTTCTGAAAACCATCCTGGCAGCTTCACCTGTAGGCATACACCTGGCCGAGAAAAGGCAAATCAAGTGGGCCAATGACGCATGGGTTCAGATGTTCGGTTTTGAACAGGAACTCGAATATGTCGGGCAAAGCGCTCGGATCCTGTATCAATCGGACGATGAGTTTGAGCGCGTTGGGCAGGTGCTATATCAGGATCTGGAACCGGGGAAAATCACTGAAATTGATGCGAAATTGAAGCGGAAAGATGGCTCCAACTTCGATGGTGTTATACGTATCACGCACTTGAACCCTTCAGAACCCGAGAACCACACAATCGTCGCGGTTGTGACCGATATATCCCGAAGGATACGGAACGAGCAAGCCTTGAGAGAAAGCGAAGAGCGCTATCGCAATCTAATAGATACCATGACCGAAGGTTTGGCGTTGATCGATGAAAACGGAATAATCGAATACGTGAACAAAAGATCGGCTGAAATGCTCGGGTATCGAGAAGATGAACTCATTGGTCATAGTGTAGATGAATTTCTGACGAAATCCAGTGTCAAGACAGTCATAGAGCAGAGGTCTCTGCGGAAAAGCGTGCCAACCAGGTCTTATGAGCTTGAGTGGGTCCGCAAAGACGGGAAAAGCATCCATACCCTGGTAACCTCAAGGTCCATTTGGGATGCCGACGGAGCACTCAAAGGGAGCCTGGCGACAGCCACTGATATTACCGAGCGCAAGCAATACGAGAAACGTTTGCAGGATTCCGAGAAGAAGATGAGACTCTTGATAGAGCAGGCGCCTATCGGTGTTGGAATCTTCCAGGACGGCAAATACGCCTACGCGAATCCTGAGTTGGTGACCGTCTTTAATTGTCAGGATGCTGATGAAATTATTGGGCGCCCGTTGCCCCAATTTGTCGCTCCGGGCCATCAGAGGCTATTTGTAGAACGATGTAAAAGGAACTTGGCCGGTAAGCCAACCAGACCATCTTACCAGGTGGAAGGTGTCAAGAAAACAGGTGAGTTGTTCGATATGGTTCTTTGGCCCAAGAAAATAGATTACGAGGGTAGCCCGCCAATCCTGGCCTTTGTAATGGATGTCACTGAAACAAAAAAATTGAGGGCCCAGCTTATGCAAGCACAGAAAATGGAAGCTGTGGGAACACTGGCAGGAGGGATCGCTCACGACTTCAATAATCTGTTACAGGTTGTTATTGGATACTCTGAAATAATGTTGTTGGATAAAACCCTCTCCGATAAGCTCAAGCAAAAAGTTCGATCGATCAACAAAGTGGCCAGCAATGGAGCGGACCTGGTCCGAAGACTACTAACATTTAGTCGAAAGACGGAAACAAAGCCCAAACCTTTGGATCTTAATTATGAAATTAATCAGATTCAAAAACTACTGGATCGAACTATTCCAAAGATGATTGAAATCGAACAAAATCTTTCGGATAACCTTAATCCTATCAATGCCGATGCTTCCCAAATGGAGCAGATAATCATGAATCTTGCCGTAAATGCCAGGGATGCTATGCCGGATGGCGGCAAACTGATTATTGAAACTGATAATGTCACCCTTGACGCAACGCATTGTGCGACTCACATCGAAGCTAAACCCGGCCTTTATGTATTGCTGACAGTATCCGACACCGGGCACGGGATTAACAAGAAAACCCTGGAACATATCTTTGAACCATTCTTTACTACAAAGGGTCCTGGCCAGGGAACCGGTTTGGGACTGGCCATGGTTTACGGAATCGTTAAACAGCACGGCGGATACACAACTTGTTACAGTGAACCTGGTGTGGGGACAACGTTCAAGATTTATTTCCCTGCGATGATTTCGCAAGTCATCTCCGAAAAACCGGAGGAGATCGAAACACCTAAAGGTGGAACCGAGACAATCCTTCTGGTCGATGACGAAGAAACCATACGTGACGTAGGAAGAGATCTGTTGGAGAGCGCAGGCTACCAGGTTATTACAGCCAGAACAGGCCAAGAGGCGCTGGAGATATATAGGGCAAAGTCCGATAGTATTGCGCTTGTTATTTTGGATCTAATAATGCCCGAAATGGGAGGCAAAGAGTGCCTTGAAGAGCTTCTCAAAATTGACCCTGTTGTAAAAACGCTTATATGCAGCGGGCTTTCCCCAAATGGCGCGGCGAAAGCGGCCCTGAAAACTGGAGCCAAGGGTTTCATTGGTAAACCATATAATTCCGCCGAAATGCTCTCTGGGATCCGAAAAATCCTTGATAGGTAACCAAAAAACCTTTTTTGGGAAGATTGTTTTAGGAGAAGGGCGGGGAATACAAATTCCTCGGAACCTTAAGCCATGATCGTGGTCTCTACGCCATAGGAAACAAAAAAGGCTGTAGAGTAACGGAGCGTGTGGGATGGATTCTATTATAGATTCACTCATTGAACTGATAAACTCGGCTCAGAACATTTCGGATAGTGGGTTTGATATTCAGGCGTTTCTCACTTGGAAGGGGATGGCGTTTATTACTCTTTTTGCCCTTCTCGGGCCCTTTCACTATTACACTCGAAAATTCTGTCAATTCACCTCAGATTCGAGTCGCAACGGGCTTCTTGCTGGAGAGGGCATTCTTGTTGCAGTCAAAGAGCATTTTACGAAACGTGATGGTCCCGGTAAAGAAGTCCAATTCTTAGAGAGAGACACACCGTCCTCTGAGTATGTTCCGTGGGCATCTCGACACAAGAAATGGTATTCCCTTGATTTCATAAAGCGAATTCCCTGAATGGGATGATTTAAATTACACAGCCCTGTCTCTTGTAAATGGGGATCTGGGCCTCGTTAAGGCTGCCGCATGGATTTGTATATCCTCGCCTCAAATCTAATATGTCCCTAACTTTCTGTTTTAAGATCACAACATTGATTCGTGGTGGACTTTCTGATAGCATCGAGTCTTCCTGAGTAAAGCATAGTCTTAGGCTTGCATTATTTTTTCCAAATGACTCAAAAGGGCTCTAGGAAAGGGTCTCGGCATGAAAAAGGCCAGTTTTAAGATCCGCCGTAAGATCATTCTAGCCTTCCTTTTCTGCTTCTTATCCGTATTGCTTTTCGCAATTTTTAGTTTTCAATCACATAGAGAGATCGGGAGACGATTACGTCTCGTAGAAGTTGCGGATGACCTCGTAAACAATCTTCTCGAGGTGCGCCGTTTCGAGAAAAACTTTTTCCTTTACAAGCAACCAGCAAGCTTACATGAAGCGCTCCTACATGTTGACAGGGTCGAATCTTTATACCTTAGACATGAGCCGGACATCCTGAATCTATCCAAGGACAAGAAAGAACCCATATTTTATCAGACACTTATCGGTTACAAGGAAACGTTGTCAGAACTTCAGGCGAGCATCTCCAACGAGAATACGCGGATCGAACAGATCGATTTCTCAGTAACGGAAGAATCCCTGAGGATAATAGCTCAGTCATTGTTGGATGTTGCAGGGACGTGGGCCAAGGAAGAAAGAAACAGAATAGATCATCTTTTCCACCGGGCACTATACTTGTTCATAGCCTCGATGGTTTTCTTTGTTATTCTCGGAATCGTTGTGGCCTTCTACATTTCGGTCCTTTTTACTGCTCCGCTCGTTCAGATGCAACAGGCAATGGAAAAGATCGCAAAAGGCGATTTCACACCCATTTCAGAAGACGAATGCAATTCAGAGGAGTTTACACCGCTTTTCAAGGCATTTAACATAATGATCCATGAATTGGAGGAACGTCAGGAACAACTTGTACAAGCCAGAAAAATTTCCGCGATAGGAACTTTCACTTCCGGTATTGCTCACGAACTGAACAACCCTGTTAATAACATTGTTCTCACCGCTGAAGCTCTAAAAGAGGATTTCGGAAGCATTGAGGAGCAAGAGGCCCTCGGGATGATTCAGGACATTATTGTTCAATCGGAACGAACGTCTGAAATCATAAAGAATCTCCTAGATTTTTCAAGATCAGAGAAACCTGAAATGGTTTCGACATCAATCTCTTCAATAATCAATGACACTCTTAAACTCGTGAGAAATCAGTTGCTCCTTTCAGGAGTGGAGCAGAACGTCGATGTCCCGGAGGATTTGCCTTGTGTGTGCGGAGATTACAAGAGCCTGCAACAAGTTTTTTTGAATCTTTTCATAAATGCTATCCAGGCTATGCGGAATGGTGGAAGATTGACGGTAAAGGGGGAGGCTACGGATCACGGAGAATCTATTAGAATTGCAGTTTCGGACACGGGAGAAGGCATCGACCCGGAAAACATTCATCACATTTTTGATCCGTTTTTTACCACCAAAGAAGTAGGTAAAGGGACTGGCCTGGGGTTGTCCGTGACATATGGCATCCTTCAAAAACATGGTGGGACTATTGAGGCCCACAGCCAGAGGGGAGAAGGAGCTACTTTTGTGGTTACGTTGCCCACCAAAAACAAAAAGATTCACTCCGTATGAGGCCACGAACTAAATGATTGTTGCAGTGATTGACGACGAAGAGATTGTTCGAGTTCGTCTCAAAAAGGCTCTTACAAAAGAGGGGTATACTGTTGAAACGTATGGTTCCGGCGAAGAATTCCTGGCCGCTCTGGAACATTCTCGAGTTGATCTGGCGTTTTTGGACATATCGCTACCGGGAATTAATGGACACGAGGTTCTCAGACATGTGAAGCCACGCTTTCCCGATATGGAGATAATTCTGATCACGGGATACTCCTCAATCGAATCAGTGATTAAATCTATCCGGCAAGGGGCCTTTTATTATGTGGCCAAGCCTCTTCGACTGGACGAGATAAGACACCTCGCTTCAAAGGTGTGCGATCGTAAACACCTCCTTGAAGAAAATCGAGCCCTGAAAACATTTCTCATCCCGGCGGATGGATGGGGGGCAATGATCGGGATTAGCCGGCCCATAAAGGAAGTCTTCAGACTTATAGAAAAAGTTGCGCCATTAGATTGTAACGTGCTCATACAAGGAGAAACCGGAACTGGAAAAGAACTCGTAGCAAGATCCATTCATCGTCAGAGCAGACGTAAGGACCGAACATTTGTGGCGTTCAACTGCGGCGGGTTCACGGAAGAATTAATAGCGAGCGAGCTGTTTGGTTATCAGAGGGGCGCTTTCACTGGCGCAACAGCAACCAAAATCGGTATTCTTGAAACAGCGACAGGGGGGACAGCTTTCATGGATGAAATAGCGGACATGCCGCTATCAATGCAAGGCAAACTCTTGCGAGTCATCCAGGAAAAGCAAATACTGCGTGTAGGAGCTAACAAACCGATCCAGTTGGATCTGCGTTTCATCGCCGCCACTAACAAGGACCTGAAAAAAGCTGTTCAAGAAAGCAGGTTTCGAGAGGACTTATACTTTAGGCTTAATGTGGTTCAGATCAACCTGCCGAGCTTGATGGATCGTAAAGAAGATATCCCTCTGCTTATCGACTTTTTCATAAAGAAGTACTCCACAAAATTTTCCAAAAAAATCAATGGCGTAGAGCATACAAGCCGAGAGGTTCTCTTATCCTATTCCTATCCGGGGAATGTTAGGGAACTGGAAAACATAATTGAACGGTCTGTTGCTCTGGCGGAGGGGGAATCCATTACGCTGAACGATCTCCCACCTGATTTACGGGAATACTCGGTCACACAATATGGGAAATGGCTGACTTACGAAGAACAAGAGCGTGATTACATTCGCCGCGTGCTCAAATTCACAGATCATAATCTTGGCCGCACGGCCAAAATATTGAATCTTCCTCGCACAACGTTGTGGAGAAAGCTAAAGAAGTACGGTCTGTCCCAATAATGAATCCACGACCCCGTCGGCTCTTAAGCAGCCTACCGCCACACCAAATAGCGCTATAATTTCATCAATCCAATCTTCCATTCCATTTTGAAACATTCCCTAATACCTCAATATTCTAGTTTTTTCCGTTTTATTCCTGATCAACTTTTCATTTTGAAACAAATCAACATCACGTTTTCTTGTTCCACATCTCGGATCTTATTGTTTTAACTGCTGATTTAAGTTTGGCCCTATTCTTGCCCATACCATTCACCAACTGAGGAGATTTTTTCGATGGGTAAGAAGGTCCTTGCCGCAGTGGATTTAAATACAATTACTGATTCATCTCCTTTGTACGGCATTCAACTAGCCGCACGAATACAGGGAGCGATGGCGCTGATCGTCGTCTCGAATCCAAAACAAGGCAAGAATCATGAGCGTGCCAATGTCACAGTCAGCGACATCGATGAGAACCTAGATGGTTGGCTAGATAAACTTGTTGAGCAAAGCCAACAGGCCGGGGTCGCTCTCGAGATTTTCTTCGCATCGGGTGATTTCTTTCATGAAGTGACTCAGTTCGCATCTTACAACCCTTCAGTTCAGTTCCTAGTGATGGCCGCTCCAGGGAACTCTAATGTTGAGGACAATTCTACCTTTGTCGAAGATCTGAAGCGCTTGAGAGAAGCTTTTGAGGGGGAAATTCTTCTGGTGCAAAAGGCCGGGCATGTTACTCGAGTGCCCGATCTACGTTTTAAGAACCCATCAAGGGAGATCTGATCATGAGCTGGAGCGTTTATCTGCCGATAGCCGGCGCGAGTGTAAACATTTTTCTGTTATTCGGTCTCGGAGGAGCAGTAGGTTTCCTGTCCGGACTTTTTGGTGTCGGGGGTGGTTTCTTGATGACCCCGTTACTGATTATGGCCGGTATTCCCCCTCTGGTAGCTGCGGCGTCAGATTCTAATCAGATAGTAGCGGCCTCAACCTCGGCCACTTATGCCCACTACCGTATGGGAAATGTGGATTTCAAGATGGGGGCGCTACTCCTGATAGGCGGGATCTTGGGTGGTGGTTTGGGGGTTCAACTGATTAAGGTCCTGCGAAGCATGGGCAACGCCGACTTTGTTATCAAAATAACGTACGTCGTCATGCTCGGTGTCGTAGGGTCGTACATGTTCGTGGAAAGTCTCCAGAGTCTTCGCAAGTCATCAAGGACATCGAAAACAGTCGAAACTTCAAAACCGTCACTATATCTGCGAATTCTCCAGGGTCTTCCATTTCAAATGAAGTTCGCGAAATCCGGTGTGACGCTGTCGATTTTTCTTCCGATTATTCTTGGAACGTTCGTAGGGATCTTGGCCGCAATCATGGGAGTTGGCGGAGGATTTATAATGGTCCCGGTCATGGTTTATTTGCTGCGTATGCCCATGCACGTGGTTGTCGGCACGAGTCTGTTTCAGATCTTGTTCACGTGTGTAAATGTGACTGTTTTACAGGCAATTGAGAATCACACAGTTGACATGATCCTTGCTATAATCTTGTTGCTTGGTTCAACTGTCGGCGCACAGTTTGGCGCTCGTATAAGCAGGAGACTTAAAGGTGACCAACTGAAAATTATATTGGCTTCAGTTGTCTTAATTGTCATGGTCCAAATGCTTATTGAGTTGATCCTCTCGCCTTCAATCATGCTAGCTTACAAAGGAGGGCACTAAATGAATATCCACAATAGTGCCCAAAGATACCTAGCGCTAAGTCTAGCTGTTTTCTTGACGGGGTTTGTATCTGCGACAGCCCTGGCCTCTTCAAGAGACCTTATGGTAACCCCGTCCGAGGTTCATATTAGAGAAACCTTCCAGGGCGCTTCTATCTCCATATCGGCTACAGTTCCCAAGCAAAGCCTGTCGATTTTGGAAATCAAGGGTGAATCTCACCCGCTAAGGCTATTGCGAAAGGGACGTAGGGGTGGTCTTTGGATGAATGTGGGAGAAGTACAAGTAAAGGCGGCCCCCTCTCTGTATTTAATGCTGACCAGCGGATCAGGGGATTTTCTGCAAAAAGATATTGGCGCTGACTTTGGATACCCGGCTCTTAAAAAAACGGTCCAGTTTTCAGGAAAAACCCCGAAGTCCGGAACAGATGTCCTGTTTGAACAATTCCTCAAACTTAAGGAGAGTGAAGGCCTTTATGGAATATTCCCCGGCGCGATCCATGTCAAAGAAACAGGTGTTGAAGAGGATAGGATTCAAAGTGATGCGCATCTTCCGACCAACATAGCGCCGGGCACATATCAGGTGGCGCTCTCAATTGTGAAAGACGGGAAGCTATTGGAGCAGCAGATAACAAAATTCACCGTGAAAATGAGCGGACTACCCCAACTGCTTTTGTCCATGGCTCTTGAGCACTCGATGCTTTATGGTTCATTGGCCGTGGTTATCGCGATCCTAAGTGGATTCATTATGGGATTTGTTTTCAAAAGCAAAAGCGCTCATTGATTTTGGCGTACGATGTTTTCAATAGGTGTTGGAGCAGAGGAGCATCCGACAGTGTGGTCTCGAATAAAAGAGTCAATTAAGAGACTGATCAGTGGAAAACGTGAGAAAATCCCGTTCCATAACGTATTCGAGCAATTCCAGACTCTGCTCCAGTACCACCAGAAGACTATGGAATTGATCGCCGATGTCGGAGAAAAATCCGGGGGTGACTATATTTTTGACCGAAAATATTTGGTGGATTCCACCGCGGAACTTCAAGATTTGTTGCTAAGAATGGTCAAAGGCCTGAATGCAATTTCATCGGATCGATATTACGAGTTGTATTCGACCCTTGACCGAGTTTTCTATCCGATAGAAGCGGAACTGAGAGGTCGTCTTGCCCTGTCAGACGCTCCGTATGTCATATCTCTGACTGAGATACCACCGGACACTCCTGAACTTACAGGCGGGAAGGCCAACGCTCTAGGCGAAATTATGCATAGGCTCGGAATTCCAGCGCCGTCAGGATTCGTGATAACTAACACGGCATATCATCGTTTCATCGAATACAATGAACTTGAAGAGCGAATCCATTCTTGGCTCGAGTTGTGGATATCAGGCAAAGAGAGCCTGGAAAAAGCCGCCGGTCAGATTAGATACAGCATATTGGCGGGCATAATTCCGCAGGATGTCACCAGACAGATAAAGGCGCAATCCAAAAATGAAGATGTTTATTGGGCGATCCGAAGCAGCGCATATGGTGAAGATGGTGACGTGTCATTCGCAGGCTTGCATGAGAGCATTTTAAATGTCCAAACAGGTCAGGTTCTCGATGCCTACAAGCGAGTTCTTGCGAGCCTATACTCTCCTGAAGCACTGACTTATCGACGCCAGATGGGGATGATCGGGGAAGAGGCTGCGATGGCCGTGCTCTGCCAAGAAATGATTGACAGCCAGGCAAGCGGTGTTGTCCAGACATTGTCTCTTGAAACAGAGCAGCCCGACTGTCTGGCCATTTATGCAGCCTTTGGGTTGGGCCGGACAGTTGTGGAGGGGCGGGATTCTTTGGACAATTACCTTGTCCGTAGGACTTCTCCGCATGAAATAATTTCTAAACGCATAGCGAAAAAAGAATCATTTATCAGGGCGGTGTCGAGAGGTGGAGAAGAAGAATTGCCTTTACCGGAGGAGAGACAGATTCAGGCATCTGTCTCTGATGCGACAGTAGAATCATTGGCGAAATGGGCTATGACTCTGGAGCGGTATTTCAAACGCCCTCAGGAAATAGAATGGGCACTGGATTCTAAAGGCGGAATCTGGATTCTCCAGTGTCGGAGACTAGCGTTGAGTGGCGCTGTAATAAGTACAGATGAAGATATCTGCGAGCGTTGTTCAATATATCCGATCCTAATCAAGGATGAGGGTGTTGTTGCTCATGCAGGAGTTGGATCAGGTTTAGTTTATACGGTTCATCATAATGACGAAATGACGGGATTCCCGGACGGAGCTGTCCTTGTCACAAAATATAGCGCTCCATGGCTTGCGCAGATTGTTCCAAACGCCTCTGCGATCATTGCTGAACGTGGTTCAGCGGCAGGCCACCTTGCTACAATTGTAAGGGAATTCAGGGTGCCTGCGTTGCTCGGAGTAGATCGAGCTACCGACATCCTTCGGGATGGCATGGAAATCACTCTCGATACGCATCATCGGACTGTTTACTCGGGTAAAGTTGACGAGTTAATCAACTTCGAACGAGTCCAGTCAATGGTTTTCGAAGAATCCCCGGAATTCAGACTTCTGAGGAGACTCCTGAAACGAATAGCGCCGCTCCATCTCATTGACCCGTATGACCCTCAGTTTACGCCTGAGCATTGCTTGTCGGTTCACGACATGATCCGGTTTATCCATGAAAAAGCGGTTCAGGAACTGATAGATATCCCTAATTCCATGCAGCGTTTTAAAGGCGCGAAAGTTTGGACGTTGGTTTCGGATGTTCCGTTAGACCTAAGAATTCTGGACTTGGGTGGTGGAATTGAGCCGAATGTTGAAGGAAACAAGATTCACATTGAAAGTGTCAACTCTTTGCCTTTGAGGGCGCTTTGGAAGGGTGTTTCCTATCCCGACACGTGGAGCACTGAACCCGTCTCCGTTGATTTCAAAGGATTCATGTCGAGCCTCACAAAGAATTGGGACGCAGCAGGCGGTGGAGTGGCGACCGCAGGTTTCAACCTGGTCGTTATAAACGAGTTTTACATGAATCTGCATCTTAGACTCGGATACCATTTTAATCTAATTGACGCCACCATGTACGAAGAAGCGCAACGAAATCATATTTACTTTCGTTTTGCAGGCGGAGTAACGGATTTGACGCGAAGATCTCGAAGAGCACAGGTCCTCGCTCAAATTCTATCGAATTATCATTTTAATGTTGTGATCAAAGGGGACCTCGTAGTCGCGAGGCTGGTGGATCTTCCAAAAGATGAAATTGAAAGTCGCTTACAGATTCTAGGGGCTCTCATAGGTTTTAGTAGACAACTGGATATACAGTTGAGAAGCGACCAGGATGTTAATCAGTTTGTGCAACAGTTTCTTGACCGGTATACGAATCTAACGAGATCTCTACCGGGAGGAGGAGAAAATGAGCAAGTTAAGAATTATGGTTTTGGATGATGAACCGATCGTTTGCAAACGATTGAAACCTGCTCTGGAGAAGCAGGGTTATGAAGTGGATACGTTTACCCAAAGCTCGGATGCGATGAAACAAATCGAACAGGTTGATTATGACCTTATTATCACTGATCTCAAGATGAAGGGCGTGGACGGTATGCAGCTTCTAACCGCAGCCAAGCAGCGTTCACCCAAGACTGAGGTTATAGTGATAACCGGTTTTGCGACAATGGAGACTGCAAAAGAGTCTTTCCATAAGGGTGTGTTTGACTTCATTGCCAAGCCGTTCAAGCTAAGTGAGATTCAAGAGGTAGTGACCCGGGCTGAGGCGAAAATTCGAGGTGAGTAGGAGAGGATTCTTTACATCTCGAAATTCATATCCTAATGCCTTTTATCCTCATAAGGGAGGACTACGACGTGATCAGGACTCTAGTGTCGATTGAAGTGGATTTAGCTTCCAGTCTTGCTATCCGGTTTGCATGTCAACTGGGCGGATTATTGGATATGGAGATTCATCCAATTTATGTGAAGGAATCTCCTTCTCACGATTCTGCCTGGGGCGTGGGATGGGCCAGCCGGACGTGGGAACGGGAAATGATTGAACAGGGCAAAGAAGAGATCTCTAAAATGATTGCCCCGGAGGTGGATTTTTGTCCAACACTCTTTGATCCTAGGGTCGTCTATGGGGATAGGCATTCAGAGGTTCTTAAGGTTGCTCAGGAAAGTGGGTTTGATCTGTACCTCGAAGGCGTAGACTTTCAGTGGACACTTCCTGATCTACACAAACTGGCGCACATCAAATTCTATCAGCGGTTAACCTGTCCATTAATTCTGGTTCAGTCTCTACGGAAAATGAAACGGGTTCTGGTCTTATGTCTGGACATTTCCGGGACGGCGGCCCTGACAAGAACTTTTGCGAAAATTTGGAAAGGATCTTCTGTGCCATTGGTTCTGGCATATCCCGGGGATCGTGGAAGCGGGCCCGAGGGATCGGGTCTCAAAGAGAAGGTCCTTGAGTCGGTCCAGGCGTTGGAAAAGGCCGGCTGCGTGGTCGAACACAAGCAACTTGACCCTGAAGTTTTTTCTAAACCCACGGAAGATAATCTAAAAGACTACGGTCTAGTAGCAATTGCATTGGAGAGAGCAGTCCGTAAAGACAATGTTGGGCTGGAATGGCTCAGTCTAGTCAAAACGGCCTCTCTGATAACATTTTATTGAGAACCAAGGAGAGAAAGCGCCATGAGAATTCTATTTGCGGGCGATGAACATCCGTATAGTGAATACGCTCTTAAAGAAACGATTAAACTAGCAATGAATACCTGGGCGGACGTGACGTTGCTTGGGGTTAGCCAGGCTCTTCCTGGTAGCGCACTGGTAAATATGCCGGCAAGCAAAGCATTGAGACACTATCGGGAGACCTTCCTCAATAGCTGGAGTTATGAAGATTCTCCTTACGAGATGGGGGGAGGAAAATACGAATGGATACCTGTGAAAAATGGTGTGCTGGAAGAGATGAAAATTCTAACGGGACGCAAAAAAGATTTCAAGGTTCGGCTAAGGACTGGAAACCCGTCAAGAGAGATACTGACAGAGTCACAGGATGATGGGAGTGACCTGATTGTGATTGGTAGCGCAAAAGAGGGGAAATGTGAATGGGTAAATGCTCTGCTTGTCCCTCAACAGGTTGTCGATGATGCTGATTGTTCTGTGCTTATAGTAAAAGAGCAGCAGCCGGTGACAAAAATTGTAGCATGTCTTGATCAGGGTTACATTAGTCAGGAATCACTGGAAATGATCAATCAGATGATCACGATTCATGGAGCGTGCCTTGATTTAATCGGGCTAAGCCAAGATGGAGATATGGAGAAATCCGTATACACAAGACTTATTGAAATCGGTGACTACTATAGTGATCGTCAGATTGAAATCAACACGCGTTTAATGGACATTTCTGATTTTGAACAAGTCATTGCTCAAGAAATTAAGCAAGATCTTTTGGCTTTATGGCTAGGAAAAAAATCGCTTCTTAATCGTTTTTTTTCTCGCGGTTGGGTGGGGCGATTTGTCAGCAAATGTCCGACTTCCGTTCTCGTCATGAGATAGCAGAACAAGCAAAACTATCTGATACGATAAATTTATAAAGGACACCCAAGTGTTATAGACCGTTTTTGCCAATGGAGGATTGAAAGATGAAAGTCCTAGTGGCTGTAGATAAAAATCCAGAAACTTACACAGGCCTGGAATTCACGTGCCATTTGCTTGAGAACCAAAATGCCGTGGTAGATGCAATACACGTAAAACCCGATCTGGCCGACATAATAGCGGAAGGCTACGCCCCATTCCTGTCCAAGGGGGGTCTGGAAGGAGAAATCGAAGGTGATGTGAGAGAAGTGAAAAGGCAGTTTGAAGACGCTTGTAAAGGCTGTCTTTCCGCCAAGATTCCTTGTAAACTCGTGATTGAGGAAGGCGATCCCGCTGAAGAGATCCTTAACACGGCCGAGTCCGAGGGATATGATATGATTGTTTTAGGTTCGCATGAACAATCATATTTGAGGGGTTTTCTGTTAGGAGCGGTCCACGCCAAGATCTTGCATAATGCTGAACAACCCGTCCTAATTGTTCGCCAGTTCCGGGAAATCCATCGAGTTCTTGTAGTTTATAGAGGTTCGGAAACGGACAAAGCTGCCTTGGAATTCACAGCCCCGTTATTGGCCGGCAAGAACGCGGAAGTTACACTTCTCCATGTTCAGGAGACAGGGCAACACGAGAGCGACGAATTCGCTCGACAGTCGCTCCAAAAGGGTGCACAGATATTAAGGAAGTTTGATTTTGAACCAATCACCAAAATGACTAAAGGGGATTTTGTAGAAGAAATCCTCAGAGATGTCGCTGTGCATAGGTACGATCTCGTCGTTCTAGGGGCATACGGGCATATACGGCCGAAATATTTAAAGTTGCTAAGCGACGAAGCTCTAAACCTCGCTCGTCTAACGACTCGACCCATACTGGTGTTCAGGGACAAGACTAAAACTTAATTTATGGATTCCGAGAACTCGGGCAAAAAAAACAGCAACAAGAATTGTCGTTCTAAGACCGTATCTTCCAAGGATAACGTTAACACCCCGGTTCTATCCGTGTCCGAGGTAGAACTCGTCTGGCGCGACAAACAACGTCGGAAAGTTGAAGAAGTTGCGGATTTCCGCGTGACCGAGCGGATCCGTATCCCCGCCTCTTCATCCCGCGAAGCCCCGCAATGCCTAGACTCCCCACAAGAACCATGGGCCAACAAACTGATAAGAGGCGACAATGAACTCGTAATGAATTCGTTGCTTAATGGTTCCAGGCGACAAGAAATTGAGGCTGTCGGTGGAATTAAGCTCGTATACATAGACCCGCCGTTTCTTGTCGGGACCGATTACAACGTCAGCCTGATGGTCGGTGAAGGTGCTGCAGATAGACTCAATGTGGTTGATGAGTTTGCGTATCGTGATTCATGGGATGCTGGTCCAAGCGCCTACCTGACTATGATGTACGAACGCCTTTGGCTGATTAAGGACCTCCTCGCGGACGACGGCAGCGTCTGGGTTCATTGTGACTGGAAGGCCAATTTCATGCTCCGGGCTATCTTAAACGAAGTATTTGGAGCTGGGGCTTTCCGGAACGAGATCATCTGGTATTACACGAACAAGATTCCGGATACACGTAAACGGCAATACACAAACGCGACCGACACGATCCTTTACTACTGCAAATCCTCCAAAAGTGTTTT
>JAPLJJ010000013.1 GCA_026388665.1 Deltaproteobacteria bacterium | reverse complement strand
GCGTTTATTGAGCCTAAAAGCACTCCGGCAAACAACAGCATCAACGTCCAAGAAAATCGGCTCGGATAGTGCGTGTCAATCCAGATCCCGATGGCCGTGCCCATCAAAGTAGGAACCGCTACTGACCATCCCACAATTCCGAACATTCCTAGTCCGAACCAAATACTCTTGTTCCTGCCGCTCCGCGCTCTTATTTTCCTCGCCTCCTTGGTTCCCACCAGTTCGGTAAATCCCTTCAGCAATTCTTGTTGACGTTCCTTTGACGTAAATTTGTCTTTACCCATGGCGCTCCAGTTCAAGGAACCGTCTAACCAGATTAGCTTCGAGTTTTGCGACGGCTGACTGCGCTTTTCTCTGACGTTCATCCAAAACGCTGAATTTCATTTCAATCGTTTTTCTCAACATCCCGAGATCAGCGCCTGCAAACGCGTTACCGGTCGAGACAACCACTTCCGGCCCACATTTCACAAGTATCCCTTTGTCCACAGCTATAAACTCTTCCTGCCCTCCTGGAGAGACGTACGACATCACTCCTGGGACTAAAACTGAGACGAAACCTATATGACGAGGCAACAGACAAAATGAACCATTCTCCGCTTCAGCAATTATTTTGATTACTTCTTTATCAATCAACACTTCGGTTGGAAGAACCACTTTAAGTCTCATCACTTTTGAGCCTCGTCGATTTTTCCGATCATGTACAGGGCCTTTTCGGCAAATTCTGAAAACTCGTCGTTTAGAATCCTTTCGCAACCGTTAAGAGCATCTTCGAGACTCACCGCACGTCCAGCCATCCCAGTGAATCTTTCGGTAACAAAGAGAGGCTGAGTAAAAAATCTCTCCAGTCTGCGGGCTCGATAAACGGTTTGGCGATCAGCCTGTGATAGCTCTTCTATTCCCAACATGGCTATTATGTCTCTTAGCTCTTGGTAGGTGGCAAGGGTCGATCTGATTTCTTGAGCTAACTCATAGTGTCTCTTTCCAACTATATGGGGCGCAAGCATTTTCGAGCTGGACTGCAGGGGATTTACCGCCGGATACAGCCCTTCTGAGGAACGCTTCCGAGACAACACGATTGACGCTGATAAATGGCCGAAGACATGTACGGCGGCAGGGTCGGTGAAATCATCCGCAGGGACGTAAACAGCCTGAACTGACGTTATCGACCCCGAGGTTGTGTTGCATATTCGCTCTTCCAGTTGAGCGAGTTCAGTGGCAAGAGTCGGCTGGTATCCAAGACGCGACGGGATTTGTCCCAGGAGACCGGAAACTTCCATACCAGCTTGGATAAATCGAAATATATTATCTATGAGAACAAACACATCTTGTTTTGTGTCATCACGAAAATACTCGGCCATCGTCAACGCGGAGTGCCCTACTCTAAATCTTGCTCCTGGGGGTTCGTTCATTTGTCCGAAGACAAGAACAGTGTTGCCCAAAATCCCGGCATCTTCCATTTCACGATAGAGTTCTTCTCCCTCTCTGCATCGCTCTCCGATACCGCAAAAGAGGCTAACGCCACCATATCTGGCGACAACATTGTGTATCAGCTCCATGATGAGCACAGTCTTGCCGACGCCGGCTCCCCCGAATAGGCCTGCTTTCCCTCCTCGTTCTAAAGGAGCCAGAACATCAATTATCTTGATCCCGGTCTCGAACACCTCTGACGAAGTATTTTGCTGATTTAAGGAGACAGGGTCGCGATGAATGGAACGCCACTCGCATCCCGTAACGTCCCCTTTCCCGTCTATAGTCCGTCCGAAAACGTTGAAAACCCTGCCTCTAATTTTGTCTCCCACCGGCACCTTAAGCGGCTCTCCGGTGTCAACAACATATTCTCTCACTGCAAGGCCTCTTGTAGAAGTCAAGGCAATCCCTCGGACGGTCTGTGAATCAAGATGACTCACTACTTCTATTACGATGTCCGAATTTTCTCCCGTGAGAATTACAGTATACAGCGCTGGGAGTCGCATGGGGAAAGAGGCATCGACAACGCTCCCCTTGATCGAGATTACCTCGCCTTTGTTGGATTCACTGTTCATTAG
>JAPLJJ010000095.1 GCA_026388665.1 Deltaproteobacteria bacterium | reverse complement strand
ATATCCTGGTGCACAATGGCGGCTGTCACCCATCCGAACCTCGGAGTTTGATACATAGTGCTACCCTATTCCAAGCCTTATCCTGAGGCCAAAAGCTTCCCCTATCCAGGTCAGATAGGGAATTTTTTCTCTCCTGAGGATAACCGCAGGATGTGGCAGTGACTGTTGAAAAAGCTAATTTAAGAAAGGTGCTTCTCTCTATATTGTGCGGGGGTTCGAGTTCAGAATGTTTGTTGGGGGATGGGAGCGTCTATCAGTTTCTTCTTGAGGTTCATTTCCCCGTTAAGAGTCATCTTCTTTCGTATTTTCGCTTAGGTGAAGCCATAATTTGCGATCTTCTCTATATTGTGAATCATGCAGTACAAAAGCCATTGGATATTAACCTTGACCTTTCCCCTGAACGTAAACCGGTCAAGGCGCTTCTGAGTTCGGATGTTGGCAAAGACGGGTTCAGCCACGGCGAAGCGTTGCGGGTAAATCTGGCGCCCCAGTTCGCTATCAACCTTGCCGGCCATCCTCTTGGAAAGGTTGGCAAGCTCGACCGCAATCGGTACCCGTAAATATTTTCGTTTGCCCCCTTTGTTAGTGATACACCGCAGCTGCAGGGGGCAACACCGACAATCCTTTTCCTCGGCTGCATATATTCTGTGAACCATCCCCTCTCGGTAGATCTGTTTCACCTTACGCCTGAGTCGGTTTCCCTGAGGGCACAGGTAGTGGTCGGTAGCCTCCTCGTAATAAAAATCCTCTAAGGCAACCCGCTTCCGCCGGGGCCAGTACCGCCGTTGCGCCGCGTAGCGGGGGTCCCGCCGCCGGAAATAGATATCAGGGATATAAGCATCCAGGCGCAGCTCCTGGCATTTCCGCAGATTGGTGTCGCTGTGGTAGTTGGTGTCGGCGGTGAAGATTTTTCCAGCAAAGTACTCCTCACCGTGCCCCAGACTCTGGAGATTCTCCAGAGCTCCTTCCAGCATGGGCGGTCCATGGGCATGATCCTGACCGCGGCCGAAGGCTTCGGCGTGGATGATTACCTGATGCTTGGCATCGATGAGGGCCTGGCTGTTGTAGCCTTGGATGACGCCATGGGACGTCTTCATCTTGGCCGACTCGTTGTCCGTCACGTTGCTGCTGATCTCCTTGCCTGTGGTCCCATACTTGGGGTCATTATCTTTGAGCCACTTCTCCAAGCGCTCGGCTTGCTTTTGGAGACGCTGCACTTGTAGCTCTCGGTCTCCGCCTCCCGGACCGGTGGGGGGATCGTCTTGGTTATCCTCCTGGACGTGCTCTTTAAGCAGTTCCTGCACCTTGGCTTCGAGGCGTTCCTTCTTCCTGTGCAACTCTGACCGAGTCCCGCTCCACTCTTTGGAGGCATTAGAGGGGAGCTTGAGGCCATCCAAGGCAAAGAAGGTGCCCCCGAGGAGGTCCATCTCCTGGCAGATCAAGAGGACATCCCGAAACAACGGCAAAATCTCTGCCTTCATTGAGGACACAAAAGTGGCAATAGTGCTGTGATCGGGCTGCTGGCCGCAAGCCAAGGCGATAAAGACCACGTTTTCCCGGCAAGCCTGCTCGATCTTCCGGGAGGAGACAAGCCCCCGGGCATACCCCAACAACACGATCTTCAAGAGGATCTTGGGATCGTAGGCGGTTCGTCCCGTCTCATCATTGCGGTATTTCTGCTCAAAACCAGACGTATCCAGCCGGGTTTCCACCAGCGTGTGGATGGCAAACTCCAAGGTCCCGGGCATCAACTGATCTTCCAAGGAAACTGGCAGGAAAACTCTTTGCCGATAATCGTATGCCTTGAAGTTAGCCATGTGCTTTCTCTCCACATGGTTGTTATTTACATCTGATCCCAGACTAGCACGAAATCACTTAAATTACCAGTAATTAACCCATGTTATACGAATTTTTTATGTATCAATAGAATGTTGGCGGGAGCTTCTTCGGGAGGGGGTAAATCAGAGAAAAGTACGACGGGGTCAACCCTTTTTCGACAGTCTCGCAAGGTATCCGCTATAT
>JAPLJJ010000017.1 GCA_026388665.1 Deltaproteobacteria bacterium | reverse complement strand
GAAATAGTCGCGTACAGTGAGGTTCAGGGTATTGAGGGATCCGCCGGCGATTTTCGAGTGAAAGTCCGGAGAAAAGCCAGGTACGTTGATCCTGAGAAATGCACGTCCTGTGGCGCGTGCGCTCAAAAATGCCCTATAAAAGTGGCGAACGAGTACAATTTTGGGCATGACAAGAGAAAGGCCATCTACAAGGATTACGCTCAGGGGATTCCGTCTGTTTACACTATTGATCCCAATCATTGTCGTCTCTTTAAAGGAAAGAAATGCGGCGTTTGCGCTAAGGTCTGTCCTGCGGGAGCTGTAGATTACGAACAAAAGGATGTGATTCAGGAATTCGAGGTAGGCGCGGTGATTCTTGCTCCTGGCTACGAGTTATTTGACACGTCCAAAGTGTCGGAATATGGGCACGGTATCGCTCCGAATGTCGTTGTAAACCTCGAAATGGAGCGTATTCTTAGCGCTTCCGGTCCTTTCAGCGGGGTGGTGACTCGTCCATCGGATGGACGACACCCAAAGAAGATAGCCTGGATTCAATGCGTGGCTTCTCGTGACAGAAGAAAGGCCATGCCGCACTGTAGTTCAGTCTGTTGTATGGCATCAATTAAGCAGGCGGTAATTGCACGGGAACACGACGCCTCCATCGAACCGACCATTTTTTATATGGACATCAGAGCCTACGGTAAGGATTTCGACAAGCATTACGAACGTGCAAAGACGGATGGCGGGGTTAGGTTTATCAGGTCGATGGTCAGCCGCGTAGTAGAGGACCCGGTCAGCCACGATCTTGATATTACTTACCTTGATTCTGAAGGGAAACTGAACACCGAAACTTTTGACTTGGTGGTTCTCGCTGTCGGGATCAAACCATCCGACAGAGCTGTTGAAACCGCTAGGATCCTCAATGTTGACCTCGACACTGAGCGATTTTGTGTTACGGGTTCTTTCGACCCTGTGTTGACATCTGCGCCTGGTGTTTTTGTTGCAGGGGCTTTTCAGGCACCAAAAGACATACCTCAAACAGTTGTAGAAGCATCCGCTGCCGCCGGCGTGGCGATCAGAATGCTTGCCGACCAACGCAATACCCTGACCTCCAAGAAACAATTGCCGCCTGAAAAAGATGTCTCCGATCAGGAGCCTCGTATAGGTGTATTCGTTTGTAGATGCGGGATCAATATAGCCTCCACTGTGGATGTTCCCGGCGTCGTGGACAAGATCCGTGAACTTCCGGGTGTTGTTTACGCAGGCGAAAACCTGTTTACCTGTTCTCAGGACACGCAGGTCCAAATAAAGAAGGTTATTGAAGAAAATGGGTTGAACAGGCTGATTGTGGCTTCTTGCACCCCAAGAACTCATCTTCCTTTATTTCAGGAAACTGCGAGAGAAGCAGGGTTGAACAGGTATCTCGTGGAAATGGCCAATATCCGCGAACATTGTTCATGGGTCCACATGACTGAAAAGGAAAAGGCTACTGAGAAAGCGGTAGATTTGATCAGGATGGCAGTGGCCCGGACCGCCAAGTTGGAACAGGTTCAGGATCAACAACTGCCTATGGTTCAATCAGCGTTGGTTATCGGTGGTGGTGTAGCAGGAATGGCCGCAGCCTTGAATCTGGCCGATCAAGGCTTTCCAACTCATCTGCTGGAAGCGACCGAAAAACTCGGTGGAACGGCATGGAATTTATCGCATACCCTGAAGGGTGAGAACATAGAGCTGTTTCTCGAGAGTCTTATAAACAAAGTCCAGAATGATCCAAAGGTAACCGTTCATTTTAATTCCCGTATTCGGGACGTGCAGGGATTTGTAGGCGCTTTCAAGACCCAGGTTTCAAAAGGAGACGGACAACCCGAGACCATAGACCACGGTGTGGTAGTGATCGCAACCGGAGCATCCGAATGGAAGCCGGATTTATACTCTTACGGGCAAGATCCGCGCATCCGGACTCACTTCGACATGACAAAGGCCATGAAAGCAGGAGACCCGGCAGTTTGGAAAGCCGACACAACGGTTTTTATCCAATGCGTGGGATCGCGAAGTCCGGAGAGACCATGGTGCAGTAAAGTCTGCTGCAATCATACTGTCATGGACGCGATTGAACTAAAGGAAGCGAATCCTGCCGCAAAGATCTATGTTTTGTATCGCGACATTAGAACCTTTGGACTCAATGAGTCTTATTATGAAAAGGCTAGAAGGCTCGGAGTGATTTTCGCTCGTTACGAACCGGAGGCCCCACCCCAGATAGAGGTCGGGAATAAGCTGAAAGTCACCTTGAAAGACCTGGTGCTTGGTGGGATGATGAAGCTTGAAGCGGGTAATCTTGTCCTTGCGTCCGCTATTATCCCCAACGAACACAACAGGGAACTGGCAAAACTTTTTAAAATATCAACAAATGAAGATGGTTACTTCTTAGAAGCGCACATGAAGTTGAGACCGGTTGATTTCGCGACTGACGGGGTTTTCCTGGCTGGTCTTGCTCATTATCCAAAGCCTATTGATGAGACCATCGCCCAGGCTGAAGCCGCGGGGTCTCACGCAGCCCAAATTCTGGCTCGTGGATATGTAGAAGCGCCTGGAATGGTATCTGTGATCGACACATATCTGTGCCGGGGCTGTGGACGTTGTGTTGATGTTTGCCCATTCCATGCGCCTGAACTTAAAGAGGTCTCCCCCGGTGTATTTAAGTCGGAAGTGAATCCCGCACTGTGTAAGGGATGTGGCGCATGTGGAGTCGCATGTCCTACCGGGGCCGCTTCAATCAGACATTTCAAGGATGACCAGATATCACAGATGATAGATGTCGCTGTCGCGTGACCATCAAGGGCGTGGAGGACAGCGATCATACAGTTGAGTAAAACTTTAAGAATCGTATAATTTTTCGGAGTAAAAATGCCTGAAGAATTTGATCCAAAGATCGTCGCCTTTGCTTGTAACTGGTGTTCTTACGCAGGAGCGGATTTAGCGGGTGTTGGTCGTATGCAGTACCCGCCGAGTATCCGGTTAATCCGTTTGATGTGTTCCGGGATGTTAGTCCCTTCCTATATTCTAAGGGCTTTTGAAAAAGGCGCTGATGGCGTCCTGGTAACCGGTTGACACATCGGGGAATGCCATTACCTGGAAGGTAATGAAAAGGCTCTGAAGGTAATAGAGAAAACCAAGAAGATTTTGAAGCTTCTCGGCATCGAGGAAGAGAGACTCCGGAAGGAATGGATTTCGGCCTCCGAGGGTTCGAAGTTCGCTGAAACCGTTAGGACTTTTACGGAAGATGTTAAGAGACTCGGGAGGAATCCTCTGGTCAAAAGGGAGACTGCGGCATGAACTTACCGGATATTGTTGACCGTACCGGCGCTTACTATTGCCTGGACTGCGGTATATGCACCGGCAGTTGCCCGGTGTCGCGGGTTTTCCCTGATTTTTCTCCCCGGTTAATGGTTGAAAAGGTCCTTTTGGATCAAGAAGAAAACCCTCTGGAAGATGTTAATGTCTGGGCTTGTCTGTCATGCGGACAGTGCAGCGTGCGTTGTCCCTCGGAGATTGATTATCCCGAATTCGTACGTCTTATCCGGGAGGAGGCCGTTTCTCAGGGCAAAGCCGGCACGCCCGCTCACAGAGGACTTTTCCAGACAATCATGCGTCTTCAGACTATGGACGTAAAACAGTCGAAGACGGACTGGGCCAGAGAAATCGGCCGAGTATCGACATCAGGCGATGTTTACCTTTTTGTTGGTTGCGCTCCCTTTTTTGACGTGGAATTTCATGATGACTGGGGCCTCGACATGATGGACAGTCCCAGAGGGACACTGAAACTGTTGAACACAATTGGAATTGATCCGGTTGTACATGATGACGAACGTTGTTGTGGCCATGATCTTTTCTGGAACGGAGATACGGAGAATTTCGCCAAGCTGGCCAAGAAAAATGTGGATCTGATCCGGAGTCTCGGTTGTAAGCAGGTTGTATTTTCATGCCCCGAAGGTTACATGACGTTCAAGAATCGATACCCTAATGTAGTTGGCGATCTCGGGTTTGAACCGATTCACCTGTATGAGCTATTGAGTAGAGAAGCTAAGGCCGGTAAGATTCAATTCGAGCCGTTTGAAACAAAATTGACGTTCCACGATCCTTGTAGACTTGGTCGGCAAGCCGGAATCACGGAAGAACCACGGGAATTGTTAAAGTTGATCCCTGGGGTTGAACTCAAAGAGATGGAACATAACAGGATGAGTGGAATGTGTTGTGGGACAAGCGCATGGATGAATTGCTCAACCTGTTCCAAGGCAATACAGAAGAGCCGCATTGAAGAGGCTGTTTATACCGGCGCGGAAACTCTTGTGACGGCCTGTCCCAAGTGCAGGGCTCATTTGAGTTGCGCTCTGAGAGATATGGATGCGCCTTTGCAGATCCGTGATTTGAATGAAATACTGGCTCAATCAATTAGAGTATAGAAGATTTTCTTATAGGATTACAATCTCTTGAGTCGTTCTTCATTGATGACGTCTCGTCACACTTAGAATAGCGACTAGAGAGACATTGCATGAATCAGGGATGGTGAAATTATGGCTTCCAAGGAAGTGCTAATAATCGGCGGCGGCATAGCTGGGATGCAGGCCGCTCTTGACCTGGGTGAAATGGGGATTCAAGTCCATCTTGTCGAGAAAAACCCAAGTATTGGTGGGAAGATGGCCCAGTTGGACAAGACCTTCCCAACCAATGACTGCACCATATGAATTCTTTCGCCTAAGTTGCTGGATGTCGGTCG
>JAPLJJ010000195.1 GCA_026388665.1 Deltaproteobacteria bacterium | reverse complement strand
TATCTTCTTTGAACATCTTGAGGCAATCTACAAAACTCAATCCCACAACAGGGTCTCCTCCGAGACCTAAACATGTGCTCTGTCCCATTCCGGCCTTCGTGAGTTGATCCACCACTTCGTAGGTCAGCGTCCCCGAACGTGAAATCACGCCGACAGGCCCAGGCGAGTGAATGTATCCCGGCATTATTCCGACCTTGCATTTTTCTGTTGGCGAAATAACTCCCGGTGTATTGGGGCCGATCAACACCCTACCCTTCTGTTTTACGGTATAGAGGGCCGATGCGGTGTCAAGTGGCGGGATACCCTCTGTAATACACACTATTACCTGTATGCCTGCGTCAACGGCTTCGAGGATCGGGTCTTTCGCATGAGCAGCGGGTATGAAAATCAGAGACACATTTGCGCCTGTTTCACGAACAGCCTCTTCAACTGTGTTGAAAACAGGAATACCATCAACAAATGTTCCTTTTTTACCCGGGGTAACGCCTCCAACCATATTCGAGCCGTAATCCCTGCAAGCTATGGAGTGGAATGTTCCATTACGCCCGGTAATACCCTGGCAAATTATTCGTGACTCTCTGTTTACGAGGATCGCCATCGTTTTACTCCGTTAACTTACGCTGAGTTCCTTGGCCTTAGCCACTACTAATCGCGCGGCTTCATCCAATGATGAAATCATCTCGATTGGAAGCCCCGAATCCGCGAACAGTTTACGGCCCAAATCGATGTTAGTGCCTTCAATCCGGGCTATCACCGGTAGTTTAAGGCCCCGTTCCTTAACCGCTTTGATGACCCCTCGCGCCAGAACGTCGCATCTTAAAATACCGCCGAATATATTTATGAATACAACCTTCACTCTCTTGTCATCGAGAAGGATATTCGTAGCGTCCGCGACAATCTGTTCGCTGGCGCCACCGCCTACATCCAGAAAATTCGCCGGCGAACCACCATGTATGGAGATCAAATCCAGTGTGGCCATGGCTAGGCCGGCTCCGTTAACCATACATCCGATATCGCCGTCGAGTTTTATGTAACTAAGACCGGCCTGGCGGGCCGAAAGCTCTACAGGGTCTTCCTGAGATCGATCCCTAAGGTCCGCCATTTTCGGCCGTCGAAACAAAGCGTGATCATCCAAATTGATCTTGGCGTCCAGGGCTAGTACTGTATCGCCCGAAATGATCAGGGGATTTATTTCCACAAGAGAGCAATCGTAACCCACAAAAATCTCATAGAGAGCGGTCACGGCTTTGGCTATTTGATTCGCTATCGAATTCTTTTCGCTTAACTTGTAAGCCAGACCTCTAGCCTGGAAAGGACAAAGGCCGCGCAGAGGATCCACCTTAGCGGTAAAAATCTTTTCCGGCGACTCTTTCGCAATGGTCTCTATATCCATGCCTCCTGACGGGCTGGCCATGATGGTCACGTGACCGTCGTTCCTATCCAGAACGACCCCAAGATACAGTTCTTCGTCAATTTTCGGGGCTTCTTCCACGAGGAGGGCGCTGACGGGTTTTCCCTGTGGGCCGGTCTGATTGGTAACCAGCGTCATTTGCAATATGCGGCCTGCTTCCGATCGTACATCGTCGTCAATAGACATGACGGCGATGCCTCCGGCTTTCCCACGACCACCCGAATGAGCTTGAGCTTTCAGAACAATTTTGTCGGCATTTAAGCTTCTGGCCGCGACTAGAGCCTCTAGGGCGTCGTACACCACGAAGCCTCGTGGCACACTCACGCCCTTTTCCATCAAGATTGTTTTTGACTGGAATTCGTGCAGATTCATTGTAGACCTGCCCCCGGTGATTTTATTGACTTTACGATCCGCGGCGCCTGAGAAAACTCCTGACGCAATCGTTTAACCTCAACACAGGTAAAGATCTCTAAGGGAATAATAGGCGGTTAAATTAAATTTACCCCTAGAGTTTAGGCTTTGCAAGCTAAAACTTCTCCACGACCAACTGAACAATATGATATGATAAATGATCGCAAATAGGCTATATTAGGATTGTTTCTTTCCATAAGATTGGATGTTTGATCTGTTTTATGTTACAATAACATCGCTTATTTGTATGATTGTTTTACAACTATTGTAATAATTGGGGGCATGAATATCCTTTATTTACAACCAATTCCCCAATCGGTTCTACCGGTAGCCGACCCAGGGATCCCGCAAATGTAAAGTTTATGGAAATACAGATGAATCATTTCCTCCTCTTCAAGGTTGATGACAAAAACTTCGGACTCAATCTCTTGAACGTTGAAAGGGTCGTAAGATCCGTTGAGGTTACCCCCCTTCCTTCGTCTCAGGAATATCTCTTGGGACTGGTCGATGTTCAGGGTTCCGTAATCCAGGCACTCAACACAAGAAGATTATTGGGGGCCCCAGAAAGAGATATTGAGCTTTCGGATCAATTTATTATAGCCAAGACATCTGGTCATAGCCTCATCCTGGTTGTTGACAGCGTCTTCGGGGTCGTGGAATTTCCCCTTAAAAACGTGGTCGCGGGGAAAAGGGAAGCGGTAGGTCCGGGTTACGTTGACTCCGTAACCAGGTTTGACGATTCCCTCGTCCTAATAATCGATTTGGAGAAATTCGTTTCATTGCTCGAACATACAGAAACCCTAATTTCCGAACCAGGTTCGAAAAAGATTAAATACATCTGTGACTAATTCTGAACTGCAACAATTTTGTGATTTCGTTAGAATAGAGGTTGGTCTCGATTTTCCCGAGAAAAACTGGGGTTCGCTTAAGCGGACTTTGTCAAGAGCCGCCTCGTCTCACGGATTCAAATCTGCTACCGAATTGGCCAAATGGCTAATGGAGACCCCTGACTTCCAAAAGAGAATTGATGTCCTTGCCGACTTTCTTACGATAGGGGAAACATTCTTTTTTCGCGATACCAAGGCATTTGACGGGTTCGAGCGTGTCATCCTTCCCGAACTGCTTGAATCCAAGATTGGTAGAGATAATAATCTTAGAATATGGAGCGTAGGATGCTCGACAGGGGAAGAGCCCTATTCATTCGCAATACTCCTGAAGAGAACTCTCCTAACGTTGTCCAACTGGCGAATCCAGATTCTGGCGACAGACATCAATAGAGAATCTCTCAAAAAGGCCATTAGGGGATTTTACAAAGAATGGTCATTCCGAGGCGCTCCCACTTGGCTTAAGAAAGATTTCTTTTCCAAGGTTTCAGCTGGATATGAATTGGACCCAACAATCAGGACAATGGTCAACTTCCGTTGGCTCAATCTGGTTTCATTTGATTATGAGCATATTGTAAGGGCTTTTACTCCTGCCGATGTGATCGTTTGCCGCAACACTTTGATGTATTTTCCCTCCGAAGTTCGCTGCGCAATAATTGATAAAATGCTTTTCTGGTTAAATGATGATGGCTGGCTCATACTGAGTCCCAGTGAAGTTCCCCACATAACCCACAAACAATTAAAGCTGGTAACTTTACCCGGAGCTATTTTCTTCCGGAAAAACACAACAGCTAGAGTCAAAGACCGGACAACATTGAAGCTCATTCCCCAAACTGCCCCGGTAATCAGTCCCGATAAGATGAAGGAATGGTGGGTTGTCGATGATTCAACGTGGCCACAACAGTCACTTCCTAAAGTTTCTGCTCCGGAAAATCCTCCTGTTCAGACACAAGCCACCAATAAAGATGGGCCTGCAGAGAAGATGAACAAGGCCCGGCAAACATTTGAGGGCTCGGATTATCGCGAGACAATCAACATTTTGAAAAACTTATTACTGACGCAAGACCTGGATTCGTCTTATTTGGGGGTGACCCATTATTTGCTGGCTCAGTCTTACGCGAATTTAGGGATGTTAAAAGAAGCTCAGGACTCAATCGAACAAGCTATAAAGGCCGATAAGATCAACGCATCATATCATCACATGTACGCTTCGATCCTGCAAGCCCGAGATATGCTGGAGGAGGCTTCAGCGAGTCTTCAACGAGTCCTGTTTCTGGATCCTGATCACATCATGGCTCACGTCACTCTTGGAACAATTCAGCAAAGACTCGACAACCAGATTGAAGCTCTGAGACACATGCGAAACGCAATGACGCTTCTGGATCATTTGTCTCCGGAAGAACCGGTGCCTGACTCCGACGGGACAACAGTCGGGCATTTCAGGGACATTGTAAAATCATCAATGGATAAGGCCGGCGCAAATCATTGATCATCTTTATAAGGCTTGAAAAACGATGAACGAAACATGTGAGAAAGACCAATATTCGAGATCAGTCGGACAAACCGACAAAATGCGAATTCTTCGGGAAAGGGCTTTGGCGCTCGCCAAGCGACCGGAAAGCTCTGATCTTGAATCACAGTCGATAGAGGTTCTGGAGTTTTCCTTGGGAGACGAAAGGTACGCCGTAGGTTCTGAAACGGTAAGAGAAGTTTGTCCTACAAAACAGATAACCAGCGTTCCCTGCTCTCCCAATTTTGTCGTTGGAATAATAAATCTTCGTGGACAGATATTTTCAGTCTTAGACTTGAAACGATTGTTTGACCTGCCTCAAACAGGAAATCTGGAACATGGAAAAGTCATAATAGTGGGCATCGACGACATGGAGGTAGGCATCCTGGTCGACGACGTCCTGGGTGTCAAAAAGGTTCCGGTTTCGGAAATACAACAGGACCTGCCTACTCTTAGCGGTATTAATGAAAAATACCTTTATGGGCTGACCGCCGAAAGGTTAATCATCCTAAACATGGAAAATTTTCTAACCGACGAATCAATTGTGGTTCACGAAACCTTGGGACTTTGAAATCAATGTCCAGTCAACCCTGCATGTTTTTGTAAGGAGAAACGCAGATGATCAACTTTGTGGCCCGTAGTCTCTTGGTCAAAATGATAGGGCTTTTTTTGGCAGTGTCTCTGATTCCCTTGGCGTTGGTCGGTGCCCTCTCCTACTTGAGCGCAATGTCGGCTCCCAAGAAAGTGGAATTCGAAAAGCTCCATGAGGCCGATGATATTCGCAAAGCCGAAATTCTAGCTTACTTGAATCATACGATGACGGACATAAAATTCCTGGCCTCATTGGATCCGTTGGCTCAGTCCGCCAGACAGATGCAGTCTCTCGCTTCGGGAAAACCAAAAACAGTGGGTGACGGTCCTGCAGAAGTGGGTTTAGAAGATTACCGGAAAGTGTTCAAAGATATCGACCCGATAATCAGGAAATTCTTCGAGATCGTCGGGAACGAATCAAGTGGATATGACGACATTTACACGATTGATGGCCAAACCGGCGTGATTCTGTACACTCTACAGCGTCAAGCTGATCTCGGCACTAATCTAAGGAATGGACCATACAGGGAGTCAGGTCTCGCCAGGGTGTCGGAAAAGGTTTCTCGAACCAAAAAACCTGCCACGGTTGATTTTGCCACTTATGGACCAGCGGGTTTGCCACTGATGTTCGTTGCCGCTCCTTGCGGGTTTGACCCTGATGGAAACGTCAGCGTAATACTGGCCCTTGGGATCAAACCACGCAACATCATCAATATCATGAAGCAGACTACGGGCGTCGGGGATACCGGTGAAACCAGGCTGGTCGGTCAGGACTTTTTACTCCGGTCAGACAGCCGTTTCGAATCTACTTCTTACTTCTTGAGGAAAAAGGATGACACTAAACCCGTATCTCTTGCGCTCAAGGGTGAAACTGGAAGCATGACAGGTCCTGACCTGAAGGGCGAACTCTCTCTGATCTATTATCTGCCGGCAGGAATCAACAAAGAAGAAATCCTTGGGGCGGATTTTGACTGGGCTATCCTTGCGGATATTGATGAAAAGGAAGCACTGGCACCCACGCTGGATCTTGTTTGGCGTATCATCATGATCGCGCTCGTTATAGCTGTGATTGTTGCGATTGTAGCGTTCTTTGCGGCTCGAGGAGTCTCCAAGCCGATCAGAAGGATGTCCGAGCAAGCATCCCGGATTAGTCAGGGTGACCTTACAATCGAAGTAACTGTGGAAAACAGGAAAGACGAAATCGGCCAACTCACCAGATCATTCCACTCGATGGTAGAGAACTTGAGGCAACAGACTCGAGAGATCTTGGACGGAGTCAATATCCTTATGTCCTCCTCCACTGAGATCTCCGCTACGACCTCCGAACTTGCGGCCAGCGCATCTGAAACGTCTTCTGCCGTAAGCGAAACCACAACAACCGTCGAGGAGCTTAAACAAACTGTGAATCTATCAAGCGAGAAAGCCAAGTCTGTTTCAGACCGCTCGCATATGACTTTTCAGACTGCTCAAACAGGCAAGAAAGCCACGGAAGAAACTATCAACCGAATGAACTCAATAAAGGGACAAATGGAGTCAATCGGTGAGACTGTCGTGCGTTTGAGCGAACAAAGTCTCTCAATTGAAGAGATAATAGCCGCCGTCAAAGATCTAGCGGAGCAGTCCAAGCTTCTCGCTGTTAACGCGTCGATAGAAGCGGCTCGCGCAGGGGAACAGGGAAGAGGATTCGCAGTGGTGGCTCAAGAAATCAAGACACTCGCGGATCAATCGCGACAGGCTACGGATCAGGTTCGCACGATCCTGGAGGAGATTCGCAGTTCAATCAGCGCAGTGGTAATGGCTACCGAACAAGGTAACAAGGCTGTAGACGCGGGATCCAAGCAATCTCAAGAGGCTGGTAACTCTATCGATGAAGTGACCAAGAGCGTTCAAGAAGCTACGCAGGCATTGACCGTCGTAGTCGCTTCAAGTGAACAGCAGTCGATAGGCGTTGAGCAGGTTTCCAGCGCAATGGATAGTATAGATCAAGCGATGCGCCAAAATGTTGAAGGAACCCGGCAACTCGAAACCGCAGCCAGAAATCTTGAACAACTGGGTCAGAGGCTCAAAGACTTTGTCAACAGATTTAAAGTCTGAGGAAATCCGTGATGGACAAAAGAGAAGAGGAATTTCTTAAGAGACTCAAGGCGACATTCAAAGTCGAGGCTGATGAGCACGTACAGACTATTTCTTCCGGACTTCTGGACCTGGACAAGGACCCGGATCCAGAGGAAAAGGCCAGAATTCTTGAGACCATTTATCGTGAGGCTCATAGCCTGAAAGGGGCCGCTAGAGCTGTAAGCCTACGAGATGTTGAGAAAATCTGCCAGGCGACTGAAACTGTTTTATCTATGCTTAAGAAAGAGGAATTACAGCCACTTCAATGGATACTGGACACGTTGCTGGACTCCGTTGAAGTGATTTCTAAATTAATAACAACGGAAGAATCAGTGCCTATTGGTGAATTACTCCAACGTCTTGCAGACATAAGCTCTGGTTCCGCCAGCCCTCCCGACAGGTCCCCTTCGCTAACGCAAAAGCCGGCAGAATCTCTGATCCCACCAGAGAAGGACCGCCACACTGCGAAGATTGATGAAGCTGGCGCCGTCTTGGCCGAGGAATCCACCGCGAGGATTGCCACGGAAAAACATCAGGTTTCTCTTCAAATCGACTCAAGCGTTCAACGACCAGAGATTCAGCCTGAGTCGGGCGAGAAACCGTCGCCGATCATAGAAACAGAACCTCAATTAAAGACTGAGTCGCCGGGTCCGGAGACATCAGCTCCGGAATCTTGCGCTGATTCGAATTTGACCGTTCAACCGGCTCCGCCGAAGCAACATATCGAACCCAAACGCGCCGGCCAAACTGAAACCATCAGAATCAAATCCTCTAAATTAGATACCCTCCTGTATCAGGTTGAGGAAATGGTCGCAATCAAAATGGCGGCTAATCAACGCGTCGCGGACTTGAGGAATGTCAAGACAAGCCTTGATTTGGGCTGGAAGCTATGGACAAAGGCATATCCCGAGGTCAGAACTCTCAAAGGTATTGTTGAAAGTCAGGAATCCCGTGACACTTTGGGCGGTCTGAGACATCATTTGCTCAAGGTTATGGATTTCCTGGAATCAAACGAGACAACCATCAGGACACTGGAATCCAGGATAAGGGCATTGACGGCCATGGCGGAAAACGATTCCCGGCAGGCGTCAGCAATGGTGGATGATCTCTTGCAAGACATGAAAAGTGTGTTGATGCTCCCATTCTCAACACTCTTGGAAATATTTCCCAAGCTTGTTCGTGATCTGGCCCGCGATCAGGGAAAGAGTATTAAATTGACCATTGAGGGCGGGGACACCGAAATAGACCGTCGCATCCTCGAGGACATGAAAGACCCGTTGATCCATCTGGTGAGAAACGCGATTGATCACGGTTTGGAGGAACCCCTGGTTAGGACACGTAATGGAAAACCGGCAGAGGGGTCGCTGTCTATATCTATTTCTCAGTCAGGCGCTAAGAAGGCTGAAATAATCGTGACCGACGATGGGGTCGGTATCGACGTAGACAAGGTCAGGCACGCTGCCTTGAGTCGGAAGCTGATAACTGAACAGGAATTGCGCAATCTCAGTGACGAAGACGCTATGAACCTTATATTCAGATCTGAAATCTCCACAAGCGCTATAATTACAGACCTCTCCGGACGTGGTTTGGGTTTGGCGATTGTGAGAGAAAAAGTTGAAAAACTGGGAGGGATTGTCAGCGTTGAATCAAGGCTAGGGATTGGAACTGTATTCCGTATCCAACTCCCTGTCACCCTAGCTACCTTCAGAGGAACTCTGGTTCAGGTCGGGGCCGAGTTATTTGTAATCCCCACTTCAAGCGTTATCCGAGTCGGCAGGGTAAAAAGAGATTCCATCAAAACGGTAGAGAATCGCGACACAATCACCATGAATGGTCGAGTGTTGTCTCTGGTCCGTTTAGCGGACGTCCTGGAAATTCAATCCCTGACAGACAAGGACCATGATGATCAGTTTGTAACCATATTGGTATTGGGCGCTGCAGATCAGAGCATCGCTTTCAGTGTCAACGCTATCCTAAATGAACAGGAAGTCTTGGTGAAAAGCCTCGGGCGTCAGTTGTCAAGGGTACGAAACGTTTCGGCGGGCACCGTGCTGGGCTCGGGTCAGGTTGCGCTCATTCTAAATGTCTCGGATCTGATTCGATCCGCTATGCGAATTACCGGCGCCAGCCTAATTGCTCATACACAACACGTTGCAGAGGAATCAAAAAGAAAATCCATCCTGGTCGTAGAAGACTCAATCACTTCTAGAATGTTGCTCAAGAATATTCTAGAATCAGCAGGTTATGATGTCCAAACGGCAGTTGACGGAGCTGACGCATGGGCTACCCTCAAAACAGGAAATTTTGATGTTGTCGTTTCAGATATAGAAATGCCCAGAATGGACGGTTTTGAACTTACAGCAAAGATTCGGTCAGACGAAAAGTTCAAGAACTTGCCGGTGGTCGTCGTCACCTCTCTCGAATCCAGGCAGGATAGAGAGCGAGGCATTGATGTGGGCGCCAATGCATATATTGTGAAGAGCAGTTTTGACCAGAGCAACCTGTTGTCTGTGGTCAAGAGATTTGTCTAGTTTAGGGTGCATAAAATGATCAAAGTGCTCATAGTGGAAGATTCTTCAGTGGTCAGGGACCTCCTAAGACACATTTTTTCTGCTGACCCGGAGATTCAGGTCATTGGGGAAGCCAAAGACGGCGTTGAGGCAGTCGAATTCGTAAACAGGATCAAGCCTGACGTGATCACTATGGACATCAACATGCCTCGTTTGAATGGGTTCGAAGCCACTAGACAAATTATGGAAAAAACACCGGTCCCGATAGTAATAATAACGGCAAGTTGGGATCCACATGATGTTAATAAGACATGGTTGGCGATGGAGGCAGGAGCTGTTGCAGCTCTGGAAAAACCCAGATACTCCATCGAAGAAGACTACAAGCAAAACTCTAAGAACATTGTCGACACCGTTAAACTGATGTCACAGGTGAAGCTGGTGCGCAGATGGGCTTCGAACAGGACTCGCGCGATATCCGGTAACAACCTCGGCAAAATTGAACCCGAGGCGGCCCAGCGGCGCTATGAGGTTGTGGCGATCGGCGCGTCCACAGGGGGGCCACCAGTAATTAAAGAACTGCTCTCAGCTATGCCATCGGATTTCGCAGCTCCAATCGTCATTGTTCAGCACATTGCCAGGAATTTCACAACCGGCCTTGTAGAATGGCTCGATAAGTCCACACCGCTGAATGTTCGTGTGGCCCAAAATGGTGAGCATTTGGATCCAGGCGCCGTTTATGTCGCTCCCGATGGTTTACAAATGAAATTGGATCATTCCAGTCATATTGTCCTAACCAACGATCCGCCTGAAAACGGCTTAAAGCCATCGGTATCCTATCTTTTTCGGTCAGTGGCCGAGGTCTTTGGAAATAGGGCCGTCGGGGTGCTCCTTACGGGTATGGGCAGAGATGGGGCCAATGAACTCAAGATCCTGAAAGACAAGGGCGCCATAACAATAGCTCAAGACAAAGAGAGTTCCGTTGTCCATGGTATGCCGGGTGAGGCAATCAAGATCGGGGGCGCAGTCCATATAGCCCCACCCGATAAGATCTCGGGTTTGCTGTTACGACTCGT
>JAPLJJ010000113.1 GCA_026388665.1 Deltaproteobacteria bacterium | reverse complement strand
GGTATAAAAGCGGGGTTCAAGCTACAAAATTGGCAAATGCTTTTTATAAACAATTCGACCCTAAAGAATTATCTGATGTAAAAGTCCTTTATCTTCACGGGCATGGCCCAGGTATTTTTCATACAAAGAAACCTGTAAAGGCGATGGAAGATCTTAAGGGGATGAAGATTAGATGTTCCGGGACAAGCGCTAAAGTTGTAAGCGCATTAGGGGCTACTCCGGTGGCAATGCCTCAAAACGAAGCCTACGACGCGCTACAGAAAGGGGTAGTAGACGGCGTGGTGTCGCCTATCGAGACACTCAAAGGCTGGAAGTTTGCAGAGGTAATCAAATCGACAACCCAGAATTTTGGTTCGGCGTACACTCTTGGTTTCTTCGTAGTAATGAATAAAAAGAAATGGGACTCCTTGCCCAAAGATGTTCAGGAAAAGATCGAAAAAATAAATGAAGAATGGGTCGACAAAACCGGCAAGGCATGGGATGAATTCGATAAAATTGGGACAGAATTCACCTTAGCGCAAGGTAATCAGATAATTCCACTTTCCAAGCAAGAAGATGAACGTTGGGCGAAAACGGTTAAGCCAGTTCTTGAGGAATATGTGACCAGCATGAAACAAAAGGGGCTGCCCGCTGAAGAAGCTCTTCAGTTTAGCCTCGAATGGTTGAGTAAGAATCCCTGAAAGACCTAATATGCCAACGGACTCAATTCCCTTTTTGGAATTGGGCCGTTACAGATAATGGAGTGGCGCTGTGAATACAATCTCAGCTTTATCGCAAGGTTTGTCTCGGTTTATGTTCTCGGTCGCAGGGGCGGCGCTTGCAGCGAGCATGTTTCTAACGGTAGGTGATGTGATCTTACGATCATTTCAGCATCCCATTGTTGGCACATACGAACTGGTAGGGTTACTTGGGGCCGTCGTGGTAGGGTTCGCGATACCAGAAACTTCTCGCGTAAATGGACACGTAATAATGGATTTCCTGCCAGGCGCAGTGTCCGGTAGTTGGCGTCGTTTGCTAAGGGTCGTCACACGTCTGATCGGTATTTTGATATTTCTGTTGATCGCTGTGAACCTCTGGTCAAT
Source organism: Deltaproteobacteria bacterium (assembly GCA_026388665.1). GTDB lineage: Bacteria > Desulfobacterota > Desulfomonilia > Desulfomonilales > Desulfomonilaceae > CAJBEZ01. The sequence continues at coordinate 1,074 of JAPLJJ010000113.1, read as the reverse complement.
GGGCAGCGACTTCCGAGTCAACGGCGAAGTCACGCCCACCTTACAATTGCCTATGTATCCTGTAGCTTGGGGGATCTCTCTGTGCTGCTTGATCGAGTGTCTAACTTTATTTGTTGATATTCTGGAAACACGGGAACCGGAACTATGAGTGTCGCCGTTATAAGTTTGCTAGTAATCTTGCTGCTGTTCGGGCTTTTCTTTATCGGATTGGAAATCGGATTTGCCATGGCGCTCGCCGGTTTCATAGGATTCGCAGCAATAGTCAATGTCGATGCTGCTTTAAATCTTGTCGCCAAGGACATCTTTAGTGTTTTTTCGTCTTATGGCTTCACGGTGATACCAATGTTCGTGCTAATGGGGCAAGTCGGTGCAAGTGGTGGAGTTGCCAGGAGCCTTTATGATTCAGCTTACAAGTTTATGGGGCATATACCCGGCGGGCTCGCAATAGGGACGGTTGTTGCCGCAACTATGTTTAAGGCGATTTGCGGGTCTTCCCCTGCGACTGCAGCGACATTCGCCACGATTGCGGTTCCGGAAATGGATCGATATGGCTATGATAAAAGATTATCCTGTGGAACCGTGGCGACAGTCGGCACTCTAGGTATACTGATTCCGCCAAGTGTTGTTTTGATAATTTACGGTATTCTAACCGAAACCTCTATAGGTAAGCTGTTCCTGGCGGGAATAATACCTGGGCTCATGATAGCTTTCTCGTTTGTGCTCACCCTCGTAGTCTGGAACATGATTAATCCATCGTTGGGTCCCAAGGGAGAGAAGTCCACATGGGCTCAAAGGTTCGCATCTCTACCACCCGTATTGCTTGTCGGACTAATATTTCTGGTTGTCGTGGGAGGGCTCATGGTAGGTTTTTTTACGCCTACCGAGGCTGGAAGCGTCGGTACCATGGCTGTCCTAGTGCTCACCTTCGCCAAGAAAGATATGGACTTAAAGAGATTCATCAAAGCCATAAACGAGACTTTGCGCATAGCTTGCATGGTGTTGATGCTGATTGCGGGAGCTACGATTCTCGGTCATTTCTTCGCAGTGACGAGGACCCCATATTTGGTGGCGCAG
>JAPLJJ010000162.1 GCA_026388665.1 Deltaproteobacteria bacterium | reverse complement strand
CTCCAGTTCTATCTGACGGACCCGAAGTTCGTGGATGATCTCTTCTGGGTTTTTCTCTTTGAGTCTCTGTGTCGCATCCGGAGACTTGCTGAGTTTCTCCACAGCCGCATCCCTGAGAGTGCTTTCGCTATTACCATTCTCGTCCAGGTCTCTTTTGTCTACCATTGGTCGACCTCATTAAGTTACTTATTGCCTTCCCCTATTAAGTATAAGTCCGCACCGACTTCCTCTATCGGACGTTTAAGCATGACAGGGTCGGTGGATTCGTAAAATACATTGATGGCTGTAAACCACCACGCATAGTCCTTTCCAAAACTACTTATTATAACCTTACAAAGGGCTACTCTTTCACTCACATTTGAAGAATTCCACTTATATCCGTTATCTCCCATGGTTAGAGCGTAGCAAGTAGAAAAAGTCAGACAGGCTATGATTACAACTATGCTGGCAGTTACAAAAAATTTCATATACACTACCCCGTCTATTGCGTTGACACAATCTCGGCACATTAAAAAACCGCCCTAATAGTGAGTTCGGGGCGGTTCGCTGTGGAAGAAGGAGTGTGGACGGATTTTCATCCACATCGCTATTTGCTAGCCGCCTTTTACCAGTATTGTTCTAAATGTAAAAATGAAAAACAAAAAAGAAACTGACCTCCTCATACAAATCCGGTCTATCCTTGAGCAATCGACCCAACCCAGCTTCACGGGATGTTCCAGTTGGACGTTCAGCTTGGTAATTGTTTACATTGTCAACGGTTAGCTCTTTCTTCTGGTGGGGTCGGAACGGCACAGGTCTTTTAGTGTCTGAATTTTAGTTATTAATCCTCTTGGAGGCTGAGAGAGGCTTGTTGTGGACCACGGGTCTCTAATATTGCTCGCGCGATACTACAATGCTCTTCGGAAGTATCAATCCCGAGATATCTTCTGTTGTTTATTTTAGCCACTTTACAGACATTTCCAGTTCCACATTCTAGGGCAAAAATAAGGTCGTAAGGATTGCTCCATGTAAGAATGAGGGCTTCCACAAGTTTTTCTGGAAGACCAACCCGGCATTCAGTCGCCACCTCATCCTCATCTTCAGGGGTGTCAAATGTTTCCACATCGCCTTTCCATTGCTTGAGTTTTTTATTTCTGGATATTCGAGGTTCACCCTTAGAGAAAATAAATGCGCTGTGACTAACCTCGGTATATGTTAAATGATGTTGCGTTACCGATGTTGTGTGAGACACGGTATTCAGAAGATCAAACCCTATTTCCTTCAAAATTGATACTTTCCTTATAGATACATCTACCTGAATTGCAGCGTCATCACTAATAACCAAAATAACAATTCCACCATTCGCGGTTATTCTAAGCAATTCTCTGGCAATTAACCGAAACTCGGTCCCATTTGGTGGAGGCATTATCGTTAAGTCTATTGATCCGTCCTTCATGTCTCGCATGAGTTCAAAATAATCGCCGCAATAGATACCTGTTTCCATCATATTCTGATATTACCAAAACAAAACCGTCGATGCAATTAGGGACGGTCTGTAGGTGTACATTGTACTGTTTCAGCCATTTCCAGAGAGTGGTATTTCAGCTAGGGATAACCGACCTATTGATTTCGCGCACGATAGGCTTTCCCGTAATTGGGATAGTGTAGGTGTTTTCTTTGAAAAACTGGCACAAAATGATATTGATGCTATTAATGAAGCCTCGTGCCATTTCACGGGCGAACGAAAAACCCTGATAGAAAAAGGTGAAGTAGTTCTGAAGGCTCTAGCTTTTGCTACGGATAAAGATCCCGATCTGGCTCTGGAAAGATTATACCAGAATAACGAAGAACCCAAGGATGTGCTTCGGGATTTAGGTTTACTCGACGCACGCACCATCAATTTGGTAATCAGTCAACTATAACACCGACAAACCGGACATAGTTAAAAATGCGATCCAAAAAACGATAGACTAGCTAGGGGCACCTTCAAGGTTGAGATGGCCTCTAACTGAAAAACGACTTATCATGTGCAGAAGATGCTGGACCGTCAGTCTGAAGGGGAACACCTTTGATCAACATCCCAGGCTATGAGATTGTCGGGAAGATCTACGAAAGCCACATCTCAGAAGTTTATCGAGCGGTCCGTAATGAGGGAAAAGACCCGGTAGTCCTCAAACTACTTGCGAAGAAGTATCCATGGCCCCAGGAGATCGCTGAATACAAGAACGAATACAGAATGGCCCGGGCACTACAGGGGCTTTCCGGTGTGATTCAGGTATACGAGCTTGAAAAGTATCAGAATGGTCTCTTGCTCATTACTGAAGATATTCAGGGAGAATCGCTCAGGTTATTGATGGAGTCAGGGGTGTTCAGTTTGGAAGAGTCCCTGGTCATGGCAATCCAAATCTGTGCGGGCCTCGGCGAGATCCATGCCGCTCATGTAATTCACAAGGACGTCAACCCTTCGAACATCATCATGAGTCCCCATTCCGGAATACTCAAAATAATAGATTTCGGTATTTCCACTGATCTGGCCCATGAGGACACTACTCTGGTTAACCCGACAATTCTAGCTGGTACGCTAGCATACATGTCGCCGGAGCAAACCGGCCGGATGAATTGTCATATCGACTACCGAACTGACTACTACTCGCTGGGAGTAACGCTATACGAACTTTTCACCCGGAAGATCCCGTTTGAGGCAAGTGACCCGCTCGAATTAGTTCACAGCCATATTGCCGTGACCCCAAAATCTCCAAACGAAATCAATCCCAAACTTCCTAAGGCCGTCTCCAATCTCATCTTGAAGCTTCTCGCGAAGAACGCAGAATCCCGGTATCAAAGCGCTTCGGGCATTAAGTCAGATCTCGAGACGTGTTTGCGCCAGATTCGAGCGCACGGAACCGTAAAAACTTTCAAGCTCGCCTGTTCAGACGTTCCAGAGAGATTTGAAATCCCCCAAAAGTTATATGGCCGTGATACGGACACGGAAAATTTGTTAGCTGCGTTTGCTCGTGTCGCTGGTGGCGGAAAGGAGATCACTCTGGTCACCGGAGAAGCTGGTATCGGAAAGACTGCGCTAGTACAAGAGGTTTACCGGCCCGTCACGGGGCGACGTGGATATTTTGTTTCCGGAAAATTCGACCAGTTCGGTGGAAACATTCCTCATAGTGCTGTAATCGCTGCTTGTCGAAAACTTTTGAGTCAGATATTGACTGAGAGCCAAGAAAGTCTCGCGGACTGGAAATCTCGACTCCTCGCTGCTCTGGGAAACACCGGACAAGTCATAACAGAAGTCATACCCGAAATCGAACTCATTGTTGGACCGCAACCTATGGTCACAGAATTGGGCCACATAGAGGCTCAGGCCCGTTTCCGCATAGTGTTTCAGGAATTCATGCGCGCCTTATGTTATGGGGAGCATCCCATCGTAATTTTCTTAGATGATATTCAGTGGGCAGACACGTCTTCGATAAAGTTGTTGGAATTGCTAATGACGGATTCTGACATAAGATACCTTTTCCTTATTGCAGCATATCGTGATGAAGAAGTGGACTCATCCCATCCTCTGTTGACTACCCTCGAGGCATTTCGAAAAGCGCACATCCTCATCAATAGTATCCGCTTGGGACCCCTCAGACTTGAACATGTCAGCGAATTAGTAGCGGACACTCTACATTGCCACAGGGATGCTTCTGAAGCCTTAGCTGAATTGGTCCATCAGAAGACGTCGGGCAATCCGTTCTTTTTGAAAGAGTTTCTGCAAACCCTTTACCAAGAGGAGCTGGTTGAGTTCGATTTTCATCTCGGCGCTTGGCGATGGGATCTGGAACGTATTCAACACCATCAGATTCCGGACAATGCTGTTGATCTCATGGTAAGAAAAATCCGGCGAATACCATCGCCTAATCAAGATCTGTTGAAAATGGCCGCATGTATTGGAACTGAATTTGGAATTCACCTACTGTCATGGGCTGCCGATGAATTACCCCGAAACGTTGTGATTGCTCTCAAACCAAGCGTCTTCGAAGGCCTCATATATCCCATAGGGGAGGGATACAAATTCGTTGAACTCGAGATTCCTGTTCATGATCGGGAGATGAAAATTGACTACAGGTTTGCCCACGATCGGATCCAGTTCGCAGCATATTCGCTGGTTCCTGAGCAAGAAAGACCGGCGATTCACCAACATATAGGCCAGGTTTTGCTGCGCAAAACTTCTGCAGATCCTCTGGGCAATACGATCTTCGAGGTCGTCAACCAGATGAATTTGGCAACCAGACTGATTACTCGTGACGTGGAGAGGCACGAACTCGCCGAAATGAACCTGGAAGCAGGAAAAAGAGCTAGGGCATCAGGAGCCTATGAAGCTGCCTTCACTTATTTTCAGACTGGTCTCAAGGTATTGGGAGACAATAGTTGGCAGCGAGACTACTACTTGACGTTGGCGCTGTGCGTTGACGCCACCGAAGCAGCCTACGTGACTACTAGATTTGACGATGTGAAACGATTGACGTCAATCGTTACCAAACATGCACGGCAACTGGAAGAAAAGGTTCCAGTGTACGAAATGCAAATACGGGCTCTCATAGCTCTCAACGATAGAGCTGCAGCAATTCAAATTGCGTTACCCCTCTTAGCTGAACTCGGCGAAAAGTTTCCTGACAACCCGAACAAGGTACAGGTGTTTGCCGATTTTGCTAAGACGAGGTTGACTCTGAGTGGGCGACGAATTGAGGCAATTGAAGACCTTCCGGAAATGCGCGATCAGAAAAAGCTCGGGGCGATGCGGATTATGGAAACAGTTGTTTCCGCGGCGTATTCCGTTGTCCCCAATTTGTTTCTGCTCATGCTTTTCAGGATGGTTCGTCTCTCGGTGAGACATGGCAGTACACGCCAATCAGCCTTTGTCTATGCCGGATACGGGATAATTCTCTGCTCGATAATTGGCGACATCAAGTCAGGACGGAGATTTGGCGAACTCGCTCTGAAACTTATCAAACGGCCCGACCTCAAGAGTCAGCATACGCGGGTAAACTTCGCAGTCCACGCTCTCATATTTCTCTGGTGTCAACCACTCAAGGACGGCCTGAAATGTCTTGAGGACGGTTTTCAGATAGGTCTTGAACTTGGAGATGTTGAATACGCGGCCCTTTCGGTGGCTTTTTTCTGCACCCACTCGTTCGGCGCAGGCGTGGATCTTGCCGAACTGGGGCAAAAAATGGCTCGGTATACGGATGCCCTCGGCAAACTGAGACAAAAATTCCCGGGTTATTTGATACAGATCTACCACCAGGAATTACTTAATATGATGGGGCATTCAGAAAATCCCTGTCGTCTCGTCGGACGGGCCTACGATGAGGAAAGGATATTGCCGGAGCTATTGGAGTCCAATGAGCGGGCGATTGCTCTGGCCACATTTGTACAGAAGCTCCGTCTGTGCTACCTGTTTCATAACTATCATGATGCC